>NZ_BRXR01000001.1:2167500-2252500 GCF_026012015.1 Clostridium omnivorum
AGCATTGAATTTCGGTATTGTCTGTACAGGATAGGTGGGAGACTGAGAAGTAGGGGCGTCAGCTCCTATGGAGTCACCCTTGGGATACCACCCTGACAGTACTGAAGTTCTAACCACAGTCCATGAAACTGGTCGTGGGACATTGTTAGGTGGGCAGTTTGACTGGGGCGGTCGCCTCCTAAAATGTAACGGAGGCGTCCAAAGGTTCCCTCAGAGCAGTTGGAAATTGCTCGTAGAGTGCAAAGGCAGAAGGGAGCCTGACTGCGACACCCACAAGTGGAGCAGGGACGAAAGTCGGGCTTAGTGATCCGGTGGTACCTCGTGGGAGGGCCATCGCTCAACGGATAAAAGCTACCTCGGGGATAACAGGCTGATCTCCCCCAAGAGTCCACATCGACGGGGAGGTTTGGCACCTCGATGTCGGCTCGTCGCATCCTGGGGCTGAAGTAGGTCCCAAGGGTTGGGCTGTTCGCCCATTAAAGCGGCACGCGAGCTGGGTTCAGAACGTCGTGAGACAGTTCGGTCCCTATCCGTCGCGGGCGTAGGAAATTTGAGAGGAGCTGTCCTTAGTACGAGAGGACCGGGATGGACTGACCTCTGGTGTACCAGTTGTTCCGCCAGGAGCACGGCTGGGTAGCTATGTCGGGACGGGATAAACGCTGAAAGCATCTAAGCGTGAAGCCCACCTCAAGATAAGATTTCCCATAGCGTAAGCTAGTAAGACCCCTTGAAGAACACAAGGTTGATAGGTCAGGGGTGTAAGCGCAGTAATGTGTTTAGCTGACTGATACTAATAGGTCGAGGGCTTGACCAAATATTCTTAATCTGTTCAGTCTTGAGAGAATAACATTCTCTTAAAGGAAACTCGCTCAACAGAGTTGAGGAGTACTGATTAGTTAGCAAAATCGAAGATTTTGACTAATCATGTATCTGGTGGTAATGGCAAGAAGGTAACACCCGTTCCCATTCCGAACACGAAGGTTAAGCTTCTTAGCGCCGATGGTACTGCAGGGGAGGCCCTGTGGAAGAGTAGGACGCTGCCAGGTCTTTTGTTTTTTACATATTAAATTAAAAAACAATATTGTGGTTCACTAGCTCAGTCGGTAGAGCACATGACTTTTAATCATGGTGTCCGGGGTTCGATTCCCCGGTGAGCCACCAAAATCCACTCGTTTGAGTGGATTTTTTTTATGCTTTTTTATAGATGAAACTGCAAATGTGATATACTTTATTATACATAAGTAAAATTAAGGGGGTTTTTTATGAAAGTAGCAGTTCTATCTGATATTCATGGTAATGCGGTAGCATTAAATTATACAATAGAGGATTTAAAAAGCTTGGGGATTAGTAAGATTGTTATTTTAGGAGATGTAGTAATGAAGGGGCCTATGCCTTCGGAGTCTCTTGAAATATTGAGGAATAGTGATTTAGAGATTGTAGCTTGGGTTAAAGGTAATACTGATTTGTGGTTTGAAGAAATAACGGATAACTTTATACCTTCAACGAAAAGAGAAAAAGAATTATATACATACTATAAATATGCAAAGGATAATTTAGAGGAAGATCAATTGCTATTTATCAAAGAGCTGCCGCTTGAATGCTCAATTACGTTAAATGGAGTCAAAATACTTTGTGTTCATGGAACACCACAGTCTATAGTTGAAGCAATTGATAGCAGTGTTTCAGAAGAGGAAATGAAACGTGCTGTAAAAGGGGTTAAAGAACAAGTTATTTTAAGTGGACACTCGCATACTTCTTTTATAGGTGAAGTTGATAATAAAAAGATATTTAATGTAGGAAGCGTGGGTAATTCACTGGATGGTGATGATAGAATATCCTATGGTATTTTAGATTTTACAGACAATGAAATGAAATTAGTAAATAGAAGAATTAGTTACCCATTAAATGAGGTTATTGATATGGCAGTTAACAATAAGTTTCCTTATCTAGAAGAATATAAGAAGGTTATATTGACTGCTTCTATGGAATAAAAATTATTTAAGTATAGAGAGGATTATGGGGGAATAATCATGGATGAAAAACAAACTAAATTGGGGCTAAAGACCTGCACAGCTACTATTGGCGTTGCTTATATATATTTACTTATTTCAACCTTTTATAAATTTTTTACTACAAACGACATTGAAAACTGTGCCTTAGAAATAGGATTATTAGTTTTGATACCTTTTACAATTATTTTTGTTTGGATGAGAGATGAGAAAATACCGTTTCATAAAATATCTGATGGAGAATTAGCAGTAACCAGCAAAAAAGAAAGAATTAAAAACTATTTAATTAATTCCATTGGCTTTAGTTTTGGATTGATATGTATTTCCTTTATTATAGCTATTATTGGTAATATGCCTTTAGATTTTTTATTTGAAGTTACAGGGGTGAATAATTTGGCAGACGTAGTCCTAAATTGTTTCATTGAATTTGGATTACTAATTATTATTTCTTTTTTATTGAATTATGGGTATGGAGAATATAAAATTCGAAGTAATAATGGATAAAAGGAGAGATTAATGTGAATCAAAAGGAAAGAATGCTAGCGGGGTTACCATATAAAGCATGGCTAGATGGGCTTAGTGAGGAACGAATTAAAAATAAGCTAAAAATATATGATTACAATTTGCTTCGTCCAGATGAAGGTGAAAAGATGGATGTGCTCATTAAAGATATTTTAGGTAAAACAGGTGAAAATATTTTTATTGAACAGCCCTTTCATTGCGACTATGGCAAAAATATTGAAGTAGGAAATAACTTTTTTGCTAATTATAATTGTACAATTTTAGATGTGGGCAAGGTTATAATAGGAGAAAATGTTCAGCTTGCACCTAATGTAGCTATTTATACAGCTGGCCATCCTATTCACCCAGAGTCAAGAAATTCTGGTTATGAGTATGGAATTGGCGTCACTATAGGCAATAATGTTTGGGTGGGTGGAAATGTTGTAATAAATCCAGGTGTAACTATAGGAAACAACGTTGTAATTGGCGCTGGGAGTGTTGTTACAAAGGATATTCCAGATAATGTTGTGGCAGTGGGTAATCCATGCAGGGTAATACGTCAGATAACAGAACAGGATAGGAAATATTATTATAAAGATAAAGAGTTTGATGTTGAAGATTATTAATAAAAAAACTTAGTGTTAGGTTGCACTAAGTTTTTTTATGTCTTGATTAATGGATAATGGAAGACTTACTTGTATACAAAGTAAATTATTTTCAAGTGATGCACTTACACTACCACCGAGCTGCTCAGCAAGGAGCTTAACTATAGATAAGCCGAGACCTGTACTAGCGCCTCTCGATTTATCAGCAGTATAAAACCTGTCAAAGAGCCGCTCTACATCAATTTGCGAGATGTTTTTAACAGGATTTTTGAAAGATATAACTACATTTTTTTCAGTTAGTAGCCTAACTATTATATCTCCATTAGAGTGCTGAATACAATTGCGAATTAGGTTTTGTATAATCCTAGCAACCATCTCTTTATCAGAATCAACAAAAATAGGCGGAGTGTCCTCAAGGCATACTGCTAAGTTATTTTCTTCAAATATAGGAATTGACGATACAATATATTCTGTAACAAGGTTAGTGAGGTTGAATCTCACGATATTAAGTTCTGGATCTGTGGTTAGCAGATAGGAGTATTCAAAAAAATGTTCAATCAGTTGTCCTAGTTCCTCTGTATATTTTTCAGCTGTATCAAGTCTTTTTTCTTGAACAGCAGTCAATTCTCCACTTTTCATGAGCTGCTGATATCCTTTTATAGCTGTGAGAGGTGTGCGCAAATCGTGGGAAATATTTGCGATTAGCTCCTTAAATCTTTTTTCCTCACGAATCCTATTAAGACGGAGGGTTTCCTCCGCCTTTAAGCAGTTATTAATATTTACAGCCAAAGTATTTAGTTCTCTGCTCTGGAGCTCTAAACTTATAGGCTGACGTGTTTTTTCGGTGAGTCGCTTGTGAAGCTGCTTATTAATGCTATGTAATTGCAATCTAATAAAGATTATATATGCCAAAAGTGGGACAGTGGAAATAGCTAAAATACAAACAGCTAATTTCAACGACTTCACCAACCTTTCATTTATTTTACTTCAGACTTTCTAAATATGCTGTAGGTAACTGCAAGCATTATAAAGGTAAATATTATGCTTACAGCTATTGCTTTAAGGATATCTCCTGAACTAGTATTTAATGTGGTTAGAGAGTAATTTCCTCCATATGGAGTGCAAGAAGATATATTTTTAAATACGCTAGAGCTGCTACTTAAATTCGAAAGCTGAGCAGAAAGTATGGTAAAGGCATAGTATATTGCAACCACAAAGACTGGTTTCTTAAGTGAAAAAGCAAGTGGTATGCAGAGACTTAGCTGTGCTCCATATACTATAATCAAGGTAAATATAACAGCCAGCAGCTTCCAGATGTGTGCAGTAGAAAAAGAGTTAGATGCTGAAGTTAAAACATTTAGAAGTCCTACTGATACAGAACCCATACTAAAAATCGAACCCGTACATAGAGCAATAACGGTTGTTATAGCATATGGGAGCAGGATAATAGCGATAGAACAGCAAAAGGCTATAGTCTTACTAACTATGATAGAACTTCTGCTGCAGCCACTTGCAATGGCATCAGGGATTCCCTTGTTCTCAAAATCTCCGCAGATAAGAATGCTTGCTATAACTGCGCCAAGGATGCTCATTACATTCACATCAGAAAACATGAAGCCAACTCCGGTCATATTTTTATCAATATTACCCTTTGGTATCTCATATGCCATTATAGTCATAAGCACTGAACTTAGTACTGTAATTCCAAGTAAAACTTTAATTGCTGTTGATTTCCACGGTTTATATAAATCAGCTTGAATTAGATTAAGCATTCTTTTCGCCCCCTATAACAGAAATAAAGAAGTTTTCAAGTGTATCACCTGCAATAGAAAAGTTCGTAACGATAATTCCGTTTTCGAAAATAGCTTTTGCAACGACTTTTTTATCATCAATATAGTCGTATAATTTAACAGACTTATCTGGCATAACCTTGTAGTTAGTGGCGTTCAGGTTCATTTCTAATACGCTCACCAACTTTTCTGGCTGATCACATTCTATTAGAATATGATGCCTTGAACGCTCTTCAAGCTCTGAAAGAGTTAAAGTCTGTTTTATCTGACCTTTGTGAATAATAATATAATCAGTTGCAGTTTGATATAGCTCAGGCAGATTGTGGCTGGAAATAAGAATAGTCATATTCCTTTCTTCGCATAGTTTCTTTAATAGATTACGTATTTCAACAACCCCTAATGGATCAAGACCATTAATTGGTTCGTCTAAAATAAGAAACTCCGGATTGCCAAGAAGAGCTATAGCTATACCTAAGCGTTGTTTCATTCCAAGTGAAAAGTTTTTTGACTTCTTTTTTCCTGTATCACTTAAGCCAACAAGCTTTAAAAGTTCATCCTCAATTTCTTTGTTTGGAATTCCCCTCATAATTCTGTGAAGCCTGAGATTTTCTTTTGCTGTCATGTTGGGGGTAAGGCTAGGGTATTCAATCATACATCCAAGCCTTTTTCTTTCTATTTGTAATGCTTTTTCTCCTGTATGTCCAAAGAGTTCAATACTGCCGCTGGTAGGGAAAGAATGTCCTGCAATAATACGCATAAGTGTAGATTTACCAGCACCATTCTGTCCAATTAAACCATATATTCTACCGGCATCTAAAGTCACTGAAACATCTTGCAGTGCATTAACGCCGTGATAGCTTTTAGTAATATTATTTACTACTAAAACATGTTCTTTCATTTAAATCACCTTACCTTTCTATAAATAAGTTTAGTCGCAAAAGGTTTAGAAAAGGTTAAGTGTAATAAAAAAATTGTAAGGAAAAAGATAATTTATTCCTTGTATAAGCGGTATCCTAGTCCCCACACTGTTTCTATATATTCACCATTTGGATTTGCTTTTTTAAGCTTGTTTCTAAGATTACTCATATGGGTTTTTATTGCGTTATCATCTCCAAGATATTCTTCCTTCCATATGGATTCATACATATTGGCTTTAGAAAATACTTTGCCTAGATTCTGCATTAACAATTCAAGAATAAGGTATTCCTTTGCCGTAAGATCCAGTTCTTTTCCATTTACCGTGATTTGTTTTGTATTTGAATCTAGAAGCATGTCCTTGTATTTAAGAACAGAATTTATTTTTTCCTGCTTATGAAATCGGCGCAAATTTGAAGCAACACGAGCTGTAACTTCTCCTAAATCAAAGGGTTTAGTTATGTAGTCATCGGCTCCCAGCTTTAATAAATCAATTTTAGTGCTTACCATATCCTTAGCAGAAATAATGATTACAGGTACATCTGAGAAGGTTCTTAGTTCTTTTAGTATTTCATCTCCACTTTTGTAAGGCAGCATAATATCTAAAATAATTAAATCATAATCTCCTTTTCTTACTTCGTTCATGCCATCAATTCCAGTGTAGGCAGACTTTACATTATAACCTGCACAATTTAAGGTTTCTGCTAGCATAAGATTTACATCTTTGCTATCTTCAATAATTAGAATTCTATCCATTTCATTCACCCTATAATTTATAAATTAGGTGGAACAGCTTGCAGTGAATTTTAAAAGCTCATAAATTCCATCCCGTATATAACCAAATAATACTAATTATATCAAAAGTAAGGGACGGTTAACAGCTTTTATAACTTAATTGAATAACAGTATCATTGAAGGTTAATAATCTAAGATAAAATGAATTAATAAAATAGAGAGGTGTTTTATTTGCCAAGAACTGAAAGGATAAAATCAGAGAATGCGATATATCATATTATGATCAGAAGTATAACGGAAGTTCCTTTATTTAAGAAAAATAAGGATAAGGATATATATTTGGAGCAAATGAGGTATGCTCAAATTATGTATGGATTTAAGGTGTATGCTTATTGCATAATGAGCAATCATGCACACTTTATTATAGATTCTAATGGGGCAGATATATCAAAAATAATGCATGGATTAAATTTTAAATATGCCATGACATTCAACCGCATTCATAATAGGCATGGACATGTATTTCAAGATAGATTTAAAAGCAAAATAGTAGATACAGACAGATATTTAATAACTTTATCAGCTTATATTCATAACAATCCGCTGCAAATAAGTGGCTATGAGAATTGTCCGGAAAGATATAAATATTCAAGTTTGAAAGTGTATCTAGGCCTTGAAAAGGATGATTCAGGGTTATTAGATGAGGCCTACATAATGCAAATGATGGGGCCAAGTGTAAGCAAAGCGAGAGATAGATATCTAAAGCTTGTATATATGTGCGACAAGGAAAAACTAAAAAACGAAATAGAGTTTGAAGATGAAAAAACAGAATATAGAAGTGAAAGAAAAATTTTAGTTAGGGATTTTGAACCTGAAAAAGTAATAGAGTTTATATCACAAGAAACTGGAATAGATAAAATGATGATATATGTGAAAAACAGTAGAAATACAAAAGCAGTAAGGGCACTAGCAGTTCTTCTAATGAGAAGCCTATGTAATTTAAAAATAAAGAATATATGTGAAGTGCTTGGAAATATAACAGAGTCAAGAGTATCAAAACTTTGTTCTATAGGGGTAGAACTTGTTTCAACGGAGGATAGGTATAAGGATATTGTTCAGCAATTTGTTTCACAACAAGTATCTTGAGGAGAGAACATAGCATTAGGCTTGATTGGCGAATACCTTTATTTTTGAAAAATCATTAAGGGTTTTATTTCTTATGCATGAAATTATTTTGTACAAGCTTATTGCCACATGGAATCGAGATATTCGAAGAAGTTGTTTATTTTATATCACGTTTTTTTCAGTAAGTTACTATTAATGTATTTAATTCTAAAATGTTAACCGTCCCTATATTCTATATTCTTTTTAAGGTATATGATAAACTTATATATATATAAACGCACAATAGGAGGAAGAGATGAAAAAGAACTTAGCTTTAATTATTGGATTATTAGTTGTATTTAGTTTTACAGGATGCTCAGCAAAGGATACTAGTTCAAGTAAAAGTGTAGCAGTTAGTTCTCAGAAGGTAATAGAAGACAGCTCAGCAAAACAGGACAAGCCTTCTGAAGATAAAGATAATAGTACAAAAGACCAAGCAAGCACAGTAAAGGATACTAAGGAGGCAGAAAAGCCTAAAGAGCCTGTAAAACCTACGGCTCCAGCATCTGATGCAAGGACAAGTACTACAGTAAGTAATAAAAGTACTACAAGTAATAATAGTACAAAGGCCCAGCCAGCTCCCGTAGTAACAAATGTTAGTGGCAAGGTTATTGTAATTGATCCAGGTCATGCAAATAGATCAAATCTAGAAAAAGAGCCTATAGCTCCTGGATCATCGCAAATGAAAATTAAGGATGGTGGAGGTGCTGAAGGAGTTGTTACAAAAACTTCAGAGCAGTCCATTAACCTTAAGGTTGCCTTTAAATTAAGAGATTTACTTCAAAGCAGAGGATATACTGTGGTTATGACTAAGACTAGAGAAGATCAAAGTCTTGGAAATGTAGAAAGAGCAGAAATAGGAAATAAAGCAAATGCTGCTTTGGTTATAAGAATACATGCAGATTCAGCAGATACCAGCAGTGCCAAGGGTGCATCAATGTTAGTACCAGCTGCTATAAATGAAAATACTAAAGCTATCTATGCAGCAAGTAAGAATTATGGAGCAGCGATATTAAATACTATGGTAAATGAAGTTGGCATGAAAAATAGAGGAGTCATTGAAAGCAGTGATATGACAGGTTTTAATTGGTCTAAGGTTCCCGTTGTACTTGTTGAGATGGGTTTTCTTTCAAATGTAGAAGAGGACAAGCTGCTTAGCTCACAGGCTTATCAGGATAAGTTAGCAAAGGGATTAGCAGATGGAATAAACCAAGTAATAAAATAATGCTGGAAGATTAATAGTATTAGAGATTTAAATAAATTTGTTTTTAAGGAATTCTATAGTTTTGCTATAGAATTCTTTATTTTTTAATAGCCAGGGATTGACAAGAAAAATTGATGAGTATATACTGTATATATGTTATATATACAGTATATACGATATGTACACTTTGCAAAGGAGCAGATCTATGAGAATTTTAATTTCAAACTCATCTGGAGAGCCAATATACGAGCAAATTATAAATCAGATTAAAAGTGCTATTTTGACAGAGGAGCTCACTGCAGGAGAACCGCTGCCATCTATAAGAAATTTGGCTCAGGAGCTGAGAATAAGTGTTATTACTACGAAGAGGGCTTATGAGGAGCTGGAAAAGGAAGGCTTTATTGAAACTATACCGGGAAAGGGATCCTATGTGTCTTCTCAAAACAAGGAATTGCTTAAGGAAAAAAGACTTAAGGGACTAGAGGAAAAACTTTTAGAAGCCATCGATGAAAGCAAAATCCTTGAGTTATCTTTAGATGAATTAAAAGAAATGCTGACGGTGCTCTATGATATGAGCAAATAAGCTGTAGTATCATTGGTTAGGAGATAAAAGCCTTAAATGGACCTTTACGGGGTTTAAGGGTTAAATGACCTTAAAAGGATAATTTAGATAATGATAATTAGCGTTATAAATTACCATGGACACTTGACGATGAGAATAGGCACGGTTAAGTTAACCCGTGCGACCACTAATAAGGAGGAGTATATGAGTACAATATTAGAGGTTAAGAACCTTAGAAAAGAATATAAGGATTTTACACTTAAAAATATAAACTTTACTTTGGAAAGAGGATATATAATGGGCTTTATTGGACCAAATGGTGCAGGAAAGAGTACTACCATAAAGCTTATTATGAATTTAATAAAGAAGAATGCTGGAGAAATTAAAGTATTTGGTTTAGATAATATAAAAAATGAAAGGGAAGTTAAACAAAAGATAGGTTTTGTTTATGATGAAAATTATTACTATGATGAACTTACTATTAATGAAATAAAAACTATAATATCACCTTTTTATAGACAGTGGGATAATGCAGCCTTTAACAATTATTTAAAGCAATTTGACTTGGATCCAAAGAAAAAGGTAAAGGCTCTTTCAAAAGGAATGAAGATGAAATTATCTCTAGCAGTGGCGCTATCCCATAAGGCTGAGCTAATAATTATGGATGAGCCAACCTCAGGCTTAGATCCTGTGTTTAGGAGCGAAATATTAGATATATTATATTCTCTTATACAGGATGAGAGTAAAAGCATATTTTTCTCAACACACATAACTACAGATTTGGAAAAAATCGCAGACTATATAACCTTTCTTAACAATGGAGAAATAGTATTTTCAAGTCCTAAGGATGAGATTTTAGACAGTTATGCGCTAATAAAGGGTGGAAAAGAGCTATTAGATGCTGATACAAAAAAAGAGTTTATAACAGTTAGGGAAAATGCCTTTGGTTTTGAGGCACTAACAAATAATTTAAATAAAGTTAAAAGAGTATTTGGTGATAAGATAATTATTGAAAAGCCATCCCTTGAAGATATTATGGTCTATACAGTGAGAAAATAGGGAGGATATATTATGGTTAATTTAATTTTTAAGGATATTCTTATACAAAAGAAAACTGTTATGTATATGCTTTTGTATATAGTGTTTGCTATATTTTTTATGCAAGGAGTAGGCTCCAATGCATTATATGTATTAATTACAGTTACCATTGCTTTTACAGTATCTTCAGGAGCTTTTGCCATAGATGAAAAGTATGGAAGTGAAAAAGTTATGGCAAGTCTTCCTATTACAAGGAATCAAATGGTTCAAGCTAGGTATTTATCTGTTTTCGTATATGCAGCAGCTTCAATTTTGATAATGGCTTTAATTGGAGCAGTAGCTAATTTGTTAAATGTACAGTTTATAAAGCTAGATTATATTACGCTAGCAGTTATAAAGAAAATATTAGTTTCCTGTGTGCTTGTAACCAGTATTAGCTACCCAGTGTATTTTAAGTTTGGATATACTAAAGCAAGAATTGCTAGCTTTATTATTTTCTTTGCATTTTTTACATCAGTAGTTACAGTGGCTGAAAATGTAAGTGATGGAGATGCGTCTTCATTTTTAAGCTTTATAAATGGTCTATCTAGTGGTAGTCTTCAGCTTGTGGGAGGGTTAGTGCTACTATTAATCTTCGTAGTATCATACTTTATTTCTATTAACTGCTATGAAAGCAAAGAATTATAGAGAGGTTTATTATGTATAATTTAGTGATTAAGGAGTTTTTACTTCAAAAAAAGTATATGATAATTTATGTACTTTATGGAATAGGAATAGCAGCAGCAGCTTGTTTTACGCCAGGCATAGTTTCCAATTTCTTTTATGTTTTTTATATAACCACAGCTTCCTATTTATCCGTTATGTATTCTAATGGATATGAAATGAAGGGGCAAAGCGAAGTAATGCTGAACAGTCTGCCAGTTAATAGAGAGCAAATAATAAATGCAAAATATATATATCTACAAATTCTTATAATATTATATTCCATTTTAATACTGATTTTTTCCTTTATTGCAAGAGTTATCAATATAAATAGTACGGCCGCATTTAACATTAATATGTATGTTATTAGCTTCATAGTACTTGGTTTAGTATTTTCTATTTATTATCCTCTGTATTTTAAACTAGGAAGAGAAAAACTTAGAGTAGTTACATTATTTTTCTACTTAATAATATTTATATCTCCTGAATTTTATAGCAAAGCAGCAAGAAATCCTGAAAAGTATCACTTAGTTAAGGTTCTTACTTTTGTAACTGATAATACAGATTTGGTTTTGATTAGTTTGTCTGCCGTTGTTATATTACTTTTAATTGCATCCAGCAGCATATCTACTAGAATATATAAAAATAAGGAGTTTTAGTGGTAGGGTAGTTTATGTCCTACCACTTTATTTATATGTCAAAGTGTGTCAAAGGGACGTTTCGCATGGCATATTTGACAAGCATAAGGAATGATAGTGTGTCAAACGAAACGTCCCCGTGGCACGTAGCACAACTAATAGCTAATTCTCTTCAGAGCAAGGGAAACAGCATTATAGAGGACTAAACATGCTGCTGTATTTATCAAGGCTGCAGGGGCGACAACAGTTAATACTAAGGCTGAGAAAGGCGCTGGAAGTCCAAAGAATAGTAGGGCTGTTCCTAAAAATACAAGCCCACTAATTAGAGTTCCAATAAAGGCTATAATAGCCATTTGAACTTGAGAATTTAACTTGTTTTTAGTAAGCCTATATAGTATAAATACAACGTTACAGGTTACTAGTTTATCAACAATGTTAGCGACTTGACCACCTGGGAAAGTAGTAGTTAGTGCAGTAAATATACCTGCAGCAGCACCTACAATTAGAGCTAATTTATAGTCATCGCCCAGAAAAATTGCAATGAACATCATGCTTAAAAAAAAGTCTGGTTTCATGCCCATAAATATGGCTGGAACTATTTGATGGAGTATTAATCCTATGGCCAGCAGTAGTGAGCTTAAAACTAATTTTCTTAAATTCATAATACATTTCTCCTTTAAAATAAATATTTTAATTTGCCACCAGTCAGATGAATCTTCATTTCAAACCATGCTTAATACCCCCTTTCAAAGCAAAATAAAAAACCTTCACCCTAAAAAAATAGGGCGAAGGTATAATCCGCGGTACCACCTAAATTATGCCTAAATAAGGCATCACTCTTTCAGATACTAAATAATATCCTATCCCTTTTAACGGTGGGCCTCCGTTAAGTACTACTCTCCAAGTCTGGATTTCGGCTTACTTCTACCAGGTCCATTCACTGTAGGCTTTTGTACTGAGTTCACACCATCCTCAGCTCTCTGAAACTAAACTTTACAGCTACTCTTCCTGATCCACGAATTTATTTCCATAAATTAGATAGATTATAACATGATATATACACTAAAGCAATGTGTATTTATTGGAAATATGAAAAAGGAAAGCCAACGTAGAGGCTTTCCTTTTGAGAACAATATAAATTTTACAATTAAATTAAGCTACTTCATTATCTTTTATGGCCATATTAATTTTTTTAATTTCCTTAATCCAAACCTTTATACTTTCAGCAATTATTACTAAAAGCATTAATATTAATATTCCTGAAAGCACTGCTAAAATAGTTTTATTATTTGGCAAATAATTTGTAAATATATTTGTAAAGGATGCGGAAAGCGTTACTATTGCTATAAATATCATTGGTATTATAGTTATCATAGCATATTTTTGCTTGCCCATTTTTATTATTACGGTTGTACCTATGGCAAAGGCTATAGCTGCTAGAGTTTGATTAGCTACACCAAACAATGGCCATATTGTAGATATATTTCCTGTGTATAATAGATATCCCCAGGATGCTGACATTAAGGCGCTGAAGAAGATTATATTAAACCAAGAATTTTTATTGGCTAATGGTTTATAAGCTTGTCCAAATAAATCTTGAAGCAGATATCTACCTATTCTTGTTCCTGCATCGATAGTTGTTAATATAAATAGTGCTTCGAACATAATGCAGAAGTGGTACCAGTATGCCATTAGATGACTTAATCCAGGGATTTTATAAAATACATAGGACATACCTACTGCTAAAGAAACTGATCCACCTGGTCTTCCAGCAAGGTTTTCACCAACTAGCTTAGATAAGAAGCCTAATTCATGAGGCACCATATTTAGTTTTGCAAAGGCTGCTGGCAGTGAGTTGATTGCAAAGTAATCAGCTGTTGGAAGTACTGTAGCTGCTATAAGTGCCATTAAAGCTATAAATGATTCAAGAAGCATAGCTCCATAGCCAATTGGAAGGATATCTCTTTCATTGCTAATAAGCTTAGGGGTGGTTCCCGAACCAATTAGAGCATGGAAGCCTGATAGTGCACCGCAGGCAATGGTAATAAATAAGAATGGAAATACTTTACCTGGAATAACAGGTCCGCCTCCGTGTACAAATTGTGTAACTGCAGGCATTTGTAGTACAGGTCTTACAAAAATGATACCTAACGCTAAAGCACCGATAACACCGATTTTCATATATGTGCTTAGATAGTCTCTTGGTAAAAGTAATAGCCAAACTGGAAGCGCTGCTGCAAGGAAGCCGTAAACCGCAAGGATAAGTGACATCTGTTTAGCAGAGAATGTTAAATATCTAGCTAGAGCAGTGTGCTCAATATAAGGACCAGCAATAACTCCAACCAGGATTAATGCCATACCTATAAGCGTAGCCTCTCCTATTTTACCAGGACGTATAAATTTTAAATATATGCCCACTAATATAGCAACTGGGATGGTAAATCCTACTGTGAAAGTACCCCATGGGCTGTTATAAAGTGAATTAACAACTGGTATTCCTAGACCAGCCATAGTTATTATAAGAATAAATAATACCGCTATTGAAGTTACTAAGCCCATTTTCTTTCCAAAATAAATTTTTGCGATTTCTGCTATGGATTGTCCATCATGTCTAACTGAAGCAAACAGTACTACAATGTCATGTACAGCACCAGCAAGTACTCCGCCAATCAATATCCATAGTGTACCGGGAAGAAAACCAAATTGTGCTGCAAGTACTGGTCCTATTAGTGGTCCAGCACCAGCAATAGCTGCAAAGTGATGTCCAAGAAGCACCCATTTATTTGTAGGCACATAGTCTCTTCCATCGTTGTGAACTTCAGAAGGTACTTTTTTGCTTTCATCAAGGGCCAGTACTTTTGCTGCAATAAAAGCCCCATAAGTTCTGTAAGCGATAATCAGCACTAAAAGTCCAATAATAACTAATACTATAGAATTCATATTTTACCCTCTCTTTCTTATTTTATAAAGTGGATAGTATGATAGGACGTCCTTTAAGATAATTAAATATTTAGGTTGATAACATGATAGCATGTAGAAAATTTTAAGAATATAAAATAAGTTTAAAGGTGAAAAAGATGGGGGTGAAATGCATTTTTCAGGGGGTGTTCAGCATGAGTTAAACGTTTACTCTTGGCGCTTGAAAATGTTTACTTTGTTGGCATTAGTCGATTCATTGTAAGTATTGTAGAAATGCGCTATAATTTTATCACAATATTAAAGTTATTAAGGAGAATGCTGTATGTTATTACTGCAACTTTTTGAAAAGATGTCTCTTATTGCTTTGGCTGCTTTTATTTTCAGCCAGACAAGAATGTTTAATAACTTAATTAAAGATAAAGTAGAGCTAAGAGATAAATTCATTATGATATTATTCTTTAGTGCGGTAGCAATTATAGGAACATATATGGGGATTGATGTAGGTCCACATGCTTATGCAAATACAAGGCCAATTGCTGTTATTACAGCAGGATATATTGGTGGTCCTGTAGTAGGTCTTATAGTTGGCGCTGTGGCTGGTTTGCATAGATATTCACTTGGAGGATTTACTGCTTTTTCCTGCGGTGTAGCTTCTATATTTGAAGCCTTGGCAGGGGTAGCCGTAAGGAAATACTCAAAAGGTAATAAATTTAATATTTTAGGGGCATTTTCAGCAGGGCTTATAGGTGAGATTTTTCAAATAATCATAATACTTATTTTTGCAAGACCTCTGCAAAATGCTATAGAGCTTGAAAAGGTAATAGCGCTTCCAATGATATTTGTAAATACTATTGGAGTAATGGTCTTTGTTAAAATAATAGAAAACGTTAGAGAAGATTATAACAGAAGAACTATGGTTGTAGCTCATGAGATACTCACAATTGCAAAGAAAACCTTGGAGCATATGAAAAAAGGATTCAACAAGAGCACAGCGGAAAATGTTGCTGAAATAATATTCAATTATAGTAATATAAGAGGTGTTTTTTTAGGTGATGAAAAAGGTTTTTTGGCTTATAAAGGACGGACCTTAGATGAAGAGGCATTAAAAAGAGAGGTTGAAAAGTATTATAACTGTCCAGTTGGTAATATGTTTACAGTAATTAATGGAAAACGTGAATGTGTATTTTTGTGTACCCCTATTATAACTTCAGATGATCAATTTAAAGGAGTGTTGGGGTTAAAGTTTAATTCCAAAAGAGAACTAGACGATTCTTCTATTGAACTTTCAAAGGAGCTTAGCAATCTTTTAGCCTCACAGATAGAGCTGTATAATTTGAATAATTTAGCTCAAGAAGCATACGCAGCGGAAGTTAAAGCTTTGAGATCGCAGATTCATCCTCATTTTTTATTTAATGCTTTGAATACTATCGCTTCATTTTGTAGGACAAACCCAACTAAGGCTAGAGAACTTATAATAGACCTTTCTAACTTCTTTAGAACCACCCTTAAGAGGGAAGAAGACTTTGTTCCATTAAAAGATGAAATAGCACTAATTGAATCCTATATGTCTATTGAAAAAGCAAGGTTTGGAGAAAGAGTGAGTTTACAGCTAGAAATTAATAAAAATCTTCATGAGCTAAAGGTGCCAGTTTTTGTTCTTCAACCTTTAGTTGAGAACTGTATAAAACACGGCTTATCACCAAAGGTTGAGGGTGGAAGCATATTTGTACGTACTTATGATGAGCTTAGTAAAGTTAAATTTATGGTTGAAGATACAGGATGCGGAATAGCTGAGGAAAAATGCAGGGATATTTTGCAAAAGGGTAATGGAATTGGACTTAAAAATATTAATGAAAGACTTAAACTTATCTATGGCAATGAGTATGGCTTAACTATAAAAAGCAAGCTTAACCAAGGTACTATCGTTGAGTTCTGTATACCAAAGGAGGAAGTTTAGTTGAATAAGATAAATTGTGTAATAGTTGAAGATGAAGTCCCAGCAGCACAAGAACTTAAATATATTTTAGAGCAGCATAAGGAATTATCAATTAAGGCCACAGCTTATGATGGAAATAATGGAATGAAAATTATAAAAGAAATAGAACCAGAAGTGGTGTTTTTAGATATAAATATGCCAGGAATAAACGGATTGGAATTGGCAAGGCAGATTAAAGAATTTAAAGAGAGTATAGCTATAATTTTTGTTACTGCCTATGAACAGCATGCATTAGAGGCTTTCGAGGTAGAAGCTTTAGATTATGTTTTAAAGCCTTTTGATGAGATACGGATAGATAAAACAGTTGATAGGGTAGTCCACAAATACAGCTTTAATAAGCCGGAACTAGATATAGCGCTAAAAATGAATGAAATTATTACAAGGCTTACTGAAGAAGATAAAACTGCAAAAAAAGTGCCTTGTGAGCACAATGGAAAGATTGTGCTTATAGATATAAATGATATTTATTATTGTTATATTGAAGGCGAAAAGGTATATGTTAAAACAATAGATCAAAAATATAGTGCCATATTTAATCTATGCAAACTGGAGGAAAAGACGAAATTCTTTAGGGCTCATAGAAGTTTTTTAGTCAATTTGAATAAGGTAAAAGAAATGTTTTCCTGGTTTAACGGAAGCTATAAAGTAGTTATGGATGATATAGAAAAGACTGAAATCCCAGTAAGCAGGAATAATGTTAAAAAATTAAGAAGTCTGCTAGATATTTAGCATGGATATTGAAGAATATACCCCGATATGCAATTAAATGGGCGATGTATTTTTATTCCAAATGGCACTGAACACCAAATGATTTATTTGTGCAGTAAAAGATATAGTTCGTAATGTGGCGAACTATGAAAGCGCTTTATTAAAATAATTTCTGAAAAATACGAATGATAACATAAATTTTTTGAAAAAATGTATTGATTAGTTTTTGAATACATGATAGCATAGGTATATAAGAAAATTGAATATTTTCATTCATATAATCCTGATAATATGGTTCAGGAGTTTCTACGAGGAAACCGTAAATTTTCCGTCTATGGGTGAGTGTGAAAAGTTAATATTTGCCACAATATGTATATTTGCGTGTTATAGTTCCCTTCTAGTATACTTAACATATTCATAATATACTAATATTGTTGTGGTATTTATATATCATACTCTTTTTCCACTGTCTGCTTACCCTAGCCGATAGTGGATTTTTTTATTCTCCGCTAACGGTTACTTAGTGTCGATTTTTTTAAACAATCGGCAGTAGGGTATAGAGAGAACTCCCAATGATGGAAGCTTCAATTTATTATAAGATAAGGAGAATAGGTATGAGTGCTATTAGAAGAATATTTGTTGAGAAAAAGCCAGGCTTCGATGTAGAAGCAAAGGCGCTGCTAAATGATTTGAAGTACAACTTAGGCATAACAGAGCTAACTGATTTGAGGCTTTTAAATAGATATGATATCTGCGGAATTACACAGGAAGAATATGAAAATGCTAAGAACATAATATTTTCTGAAATAACTGTAGACTATGTTTATGAAGAAGAAATTGAATTCCAGCAGAGCAGAGTTTTTGCAATGGAATACCTACCAGGTCAGTACGATCAAAGAGCAGATTCCGCATGTCAATGTATACAAATCCTAACTCAGGAAGAGGGAGTATCCATAAACTCCGCCAAGGTAATTATTTTAGAAGGTCACATCAATGAAAGTCAATTTGAAAAGATAAAAAGTTATTGTATAAATCCAGTAGATTCAAGGCAAGCATCTCTTGATAAACCAAATTCACTAGACACTTCATTAGAAAACGTTCATGAAATAGAGATTTTAGAGGGTTTTATAGAAAATTCAGATGAAGAAATGAAAAAATATATAGAAAAGTATGGCCTTGCTATGAGCCTGGAGGATTTAAACTTCTGCAAGAAATATTTCAAGGAAACAGAAAAAAGAAATCCTACTATGACTGAGCTGAAGGTTATAGATACTTATTGGTCTGATCACTGCAGACATACAACTTTCATGACAAAAATAGAAGCTGTAGACATAGAAGATGGCGAATATTCAGAAGCTATCAGCAAGGCTTATGGAGAATGCTTAAACAGTCTAGAGTATGTGCGCAATGGAGAGAAAAAGGATATATGTCTTATGGATATTGCTATAGTAGGCATGAAGGAGCTTAGAAAAAGAGGTCAGCTTTCAGATCTTGATTCCTCTGACGAAATAAATGCCTGCAGTATAGAGATTGATGTTGATGTGGATGGAAATGATGAAAAATGGCTGTTGATGTTCAAAAATGAAACCCACAATCACCCAACGGAAATAGAACCTTTTGGAGGAGCAGCAACTTGTCTTGGGGGGGCAATAAGAGATCCACTTTCCGGAAGAGCATATGTTTATCAAGCTATGAGAGTAACTGGAAGTGGTGATCCTAGAACTAAAGTTGAGGATACACTCCCAGGAAAGCTTCCTCAAAGAAAGATTACTCTCGGAGCAGCCCATGGATATAGCTCTTACGGAAATCAAATAGGACTAGCAACTGGTCAAGTTTCTGAGGTTTATGATGAGGGCTTTGTAGCAAAGAGAATGGAAGTTGGAGCAGTTATAGCAGCTGCACCTAAGGAAAATGTAATAAGAAAAACACCAATGCCTGGAGATTTAATTGTGCTAATTGGCGGAAGGACAGGAAGAGATGGCTGTGGTGGTGCTACTGGTTCTTCAAAGGAACATGATGAAAAATCAATACTAACCTGTGGAGCTGAGGTTCAAAAAGGAAACCCTGTAGTAGAGAGAAAAATCCAAAGGTTATTTAGAAGACCAGAAGTAACAAAGCTTATAAAAAGATGTAATGACTTCGGTGCTGGTGGTGTTTCAGTAGCTATCGGAGAACTTACAGATGGTTTAGATATAAATTTAGATTTAGTTCCTAAAAAATACGAGGGGTTAGATGGTACAGAGCTTGCCATATCTGAATCCCAAGAGAGAATGGCTATAGTCATTGAAAAAGAACATAGAGATGAAATTATAGGGCTTTCAGAAGAAGAAAACCTTGAAGCTACAGTAGTTGCTGAGGTTAAGGAAGATAAAAGACTTAGAATGTTCTGGAGAGATAAATGCATTGTAAATATAAGTAGAGAATTCCTTGATACAAATGGAGTTAGACAAAATACAAAGGTAGTTGTAAAGGCTCCAGAAAAGGACAGCAGCTACTTTAAAAACAAAAGAGTTGAGAATGTAAAAGATCAATGGATTGATAATCTTAAGAAGCTTAATATATGCAGCCAAAAGGGCTTGATAGAAAGATTTGATAGTTCTATAGGGGCAGGGACAGTCCTAATGCCTTTAGGTGGAAAGTATCAAATAACTCCTGCTGAGGGCATGGCAGCTAAGATACCAGTGCTTCATGGAACTACTAAAACAGCTTCACTTATGACCTATGGATATAATCCTGAAATAGCTAAATGGAGTCCTTTCCACGGTGCCGTTTATGCTTTAGTTGAAGCTGCAGCTAAAATAGTGTCCATGGCGGGAGATTATAAAAACATAAGACTTTCCCTTCAGGAGTACTTCGAAAGATTAGGTAAAGACCCTGAAAGATGGGGAAAACCTTTTGCAGCACTATTAGGTGCATTGCATGTACAAAGGCAGTTAGGAATACCCGCAATTGGTGGGAAGGATAGTATGTCTGGAACTTTTAAAGAATTAGATGTCCCACCGACTTTAGTTGCTTTTGCAGTTACAACTGCTAAGGTGGACAGAATACTATCCCCTGAATTTAAAAACACAAATAGCAACGTTGTTATGATAGAAGCACCAAGAGACAAAAATGAACTTCCTGATTTCAATATATTGAAAAACAACTTTGAAAAAGTTCAACAGCTTATTAAGGAAGGTACTGTAGTGTCAGCTTGTAGTGTAAAAAGTGGCGGAATAGCTGAAGCAATAAGCAAAATGTGCTTTGGTAATGGAATTGGCTTTAAAATGGACGAGTACTTCATGGCAGAGGATTTATTCAATCCAAGCTACGGTTCAATAATTTTAGAGCTTAAAGAAGATGCTGATTTAGATAAGGTTTTTGGAGAAGTAGTATTTACTGTACTTGGAACAACTCAAAGAGAGGCTGTTATAGAAATTGAGCGTACTAAGATTTCACTTTCAGAAGCAGTTACAGCTTATGAAGATACCTTAGAAAATATATTCAAAACTAGAACAGAAGAAATAAATGAACCTATTGAAAATGTAAGCTATGGTAACAGAAATACTAAAGCTCCAGTAATCAAAGCTGCTAAGCCAAAGATATTTATACCTGTGTTCCCAGGCTCAAACTGTGAGTATGATTCACAACTTGCTTTTGAAAGGGCTGGAGGAGAAGCTAGTACTCTTGTATTTAAGAATTTATCATCAAGGCATATAGAAGAATCAATTGATGAAATGGTTAAAAAGATAAATGAAGCTCAAATAATAATGATTCCTGGCGGCTTTAGTGCTGGGGACGAACCAGATGGTTCAGCAAAGTTTATTGCTACTATATTTAGAAATGAAAAGATAAAAGATGCTGTAATGAAGCTTTTAAAACAAAGAGATGGCTTGATGCTGGGAATATGCAATGGCTTCCAAGCACTTATAAAATTAGGTCTTGTACCTTATGGAGAGATAACAGAATTAAGTGAGGACAGTCCAACACTGACCTACAATAAGATAGGTAGACATATATCCTGTATGGCAAGAACAAGAATAACTTCTACACTTTCACCTTGGTTCAGCAATGTAAATACAGGAGATATCCATACGATACCTGTATCCCATGGAGAAGGAAGATTTGTAGCAAGTGAAGCAGTAGTGAGAAAGCTTATAGAAAACGGGCAAATAGCTACTCAATATGTAGATTTCCAGGGAAATGCAACTTATGACATAGCTCATAACCCAAATGGTTCTACCTTTGCAATAGAAGCAATCACTAGTCCGGATGGAAGAATTCTTGGGAAGATGGGACACAGCGAAAGAGCTTATAAGGATATATTAAGGAATATTCCAGGTGAGAAGGATCAAAGATTATTTGAAGCTGGAGTGAACTATTTTAAATAGTGCTCTGGAATCGGCGTGAATAAGTTACCCCGTGCGATGACTATAAGGAGGTAAATGTCCTAAATGGACATTTACGGGTAAACTGTCGATGGCAATCGACAAGGGTAGGTTACCCAGTGCGACGACTAAAAGGAGGAGAAAACAATGAAGGTTGCTATAATTTTTGGAAGCAAGTCTGATAAGGACATAATGAAGGGTGCAGCAGATGCACTTAAGGAGTTCAATATTGAATACAAGGCGTTTATTCTATCTGCTCATAGAGTACCAGAAAAGCTGATGGAGGTGCTGGATAATATAGAAGAGGAAGGCTATGAATGTGTTATTGCAGGGGCAGGACTTGCTGCTCATCTGCCTGGAGTTATTGCATCGCATACAATACTTCCTGTAATAGGAGTTCCAATAAATGCAGCATTAAACGGAATGGATTCACTGCTAGCCATAGTTCAAATGCCAAAATCCATACCTGTAGCTACAGTTGGTATAAATAACAGCTACAATGCAGGTATGCTTGCAGTACAAATACTATCTTTAAAGTATCCAGAAGTGAAAGAAAAGCTTTCTCAATATAGAAAAAACATGAAAGAAAAATTTATAAGAGATAATAATGAAGGGGTGGAGTTTTAATGGAAAAGTTAGAAATGATGTATGAAGGAAAAGCAAAAAAGGTATTTAAAACTGACGATGAAAGCAAGGTAATAGTTTACTATAAAGATGATGCTACAGCATTTAATGGAGAAAAGAAGGGACAAATAGAAGAAAAGGGAGTTTTTAACAATACTATAACTTCTGCACTATTTAAGCTTTTAGAGAGCAAGGGAGTTAAAACTCATTTTATAGGAAAGTTAAATGATAGAGAACAGCTTTGCAGCAAAGTTCAAATAGTACCACTTGAAGTAATCGTAAGAAATGTAGCAGCAGGAAGTATGGCTAAGAGGCTTGGATTAAATGAAGGTATGGAGCTTAAAACTACAGTATTTGAGTTAAGCTACAAGAATGACGAATTAGGAGATCCACTAATAAATGATCACCATGCAGTAGCTATTGGACTAACAACCTTTGAAGAATTAAAGACTATATATGGAATGGCTGATGAAATTAATGAAATATTAAAGGAATTCTTCCTAAAGCAAAATATTAAATTAATAGATTTTAAATTAGAGTTTGGTAAGAACAGTGATGGAGAGATAATTTTAGCTGATGAAATATCGCCAGATACTTGCAGATTCTGGGATGCTACTACAAATGAAAAGCTTGATAAGGATAGATTTAGAAGAGACCTTGGGAATGTAAAAGAGGCTTATGTAGAAATATTAAATAGAATAACTGGAGAAATAAAATAATGATAAGAGAAAGTAATAGAGAGGTAATGACATATAGTCCAGAAGTACCTTTTGATATTGAAGACGATAAGTTTAAAGATGAATGTGGAGTATTTGGAATTTATTCCACAGAAACTCTTGATGTGGCATCTATTACTTATTACGGATTGTATGCTCTTCAGCATAGAGGTCAGGAAAGTGCTGGAATAGCCGTATCAAACGGTGAAAGCATAGAATATCATAAAGCTATGGGCCTTGTGGCTGATGTGTTTAATAAGGATATAATAAGTTCTCTTAAAGGAATATCCGCTATAGGGCATGTTAGATATTCCACTACTGGCTCCAGCAATGTAAATAATGCACAGCCAATATTAGTTAAGTATAAGCTTGGAACAATAGCTATAGCTCACAATGGAAATCTTGTAAATGACGATGTTATAAGAGAACTTTTAGAGGATGGCGGATGTATATTTCAAACAACTAATGATTCAGAAGTTTTGCTTAACCTTATAGCTAGAGGTGCTAAAAGAGGAATTGAAAGAGCATTAGTAGATGCAATTCAAGCAGTTAAGGGCTCTTATGCAATAGTAATGCTTACAGAAAACAAGCTTATTGGAGTAAGGGATCCTAATGGAATAAGACCTCTATGTATTGGAAAGCTTAATGAGAATTATATATTATGCTCAGAAAGCTGTGCTCTTGATGCAGTGGGAGCAGAGTTTGTGAGAGATGTTAGACCTGGGGAAATTGTAATAATTGATGAAATGGGATTAAAGTCTATAAATTTCTCTGAACAAGCTAAAAATGAAATATGTGCTTTTGAATATATCTATTTTGCAAGACCTGACAGTATTATTGATGGAATTGATGTTTATACAGCAAGGGTAAAAGCCGGAGAGCAGCTTTACTCTGAAAGCCCTATAGAGGCTGATGTAGTAATTGGAGTGCCTGATTCCGGTATTCCAGCAGCCACTGGGTTTGCAGAGGCATCAGGCATACCTTATGGCTTGGGCTTTATAAAAAACAGATATGTAGGTAGAACTTTTATAACGCCTTCTCAGGAAATAAGAGAAAAGGCTGTATCTGTTAAGCTTAACCCACTAAAGGTCAATGTAGATGGCAAAAGAGTAATACTTATAGATGACTCTATAGTTAGAGGAACTACAAGCAGAAGGCTGGTTGAATCATTAAGAAAGGCAGGAGCAACTGAGGTGCACTTTAGAGTAGCGTCTCCAGTGGTTAAGTATCCATGTTATTTTGGCATAGATACTCCCTATAGAAAAGAACTTATAGGTGCTCAACTTGATCTTGAGAGCATAAGACAGGAAATTGGTGCAGATTCACTTTCATATTTGAGTATGGAAGGACTTTTAAAATCCTTGGGAACTACAAATAAGTTTTGTCTTGGTTGTTTTAAAGGAGTATATCCTGTGGCAGCACCAATGGAAACAGCGAAGGATAATTTAGAAAAACCTAATAACTAAAATATAGGGGGAAAAGTTATGATAACATATAAGGATTCTGGAGTTAATATAGAAGAAGGCTACAAATCAGTTAGCTTGATAAAGGAGCACGCAAAGAAAACTTTCATACCAGGAGTTTTAAATGGTATTGGAAGCTTTGCTGGTATGGTAGAGCTTGGACATTACAATAATCCAGTACTTGTTTCAGGCACAGATGGAGTTGGAACAAAACTAGATATAGCCTTTAGAATGAAAAAGTATGATACAGTAGGAATAGACTGTGTTGCAATGTGTGTTAATGACATACTCTGCCACGGTGCAAAGCCTCTATTTTTCCTTGATTATATAGCTTGTGGAAAGCTTGAAGCTGAAGTAGCAGCGGACCTAGTTAAGGGAGTATCTGATGGATGTTTAGATGCTGGATGTGCACTAATTGGTGGAGAAACAGCAGAGATGCCAGGCTTCTATAGAGATGGAGAATATGATATAGCAGGTTTTGCAGTAGGTGTAGTTGAAAAAGACAAAATAATTGATGGCAGCACAATAAAACCAGGAGATAAACTTATAGGAATAGAATCCTCAGGAGTACACAGCAACGGATATTCCTTAGTTAGAAAGCTTATTCCAGATTTAAATGCTGAGCTTGACGGAAAACTTATGGGAGATATACTTTTAACCCCAACAAGAATATATGTAAAACCTATACTAAAACTTTTAGAAACCTTTGAAATTAAAGGTATGGCTCATATAACCGGCGGAGGCTTCTATGAGAACATTCCTAGAATGTTTAAAGGTGAACTTACAGCTGTAATAGATAAAAAGAGCTTTAACAGGCCAGAAATATTTAAACATATGATGTCTCTTGGAGTAGAAGAAGAACAAATGTTTAATACCTATAATATGGGCATCGGTTTTGTGCTATGTGTAAATGGTGAGGATGAATACAAAATAATTAAGACATTAGATAACCTTGGGTATAAAGCTTATGGCATAGGACATGTAGAAGCCGGAGGTGCTGGGGTTTGCTTAAAATAGCAGTACTAATTTCTGGCGGAGGCAGTAATTTGCAATCTATAATAGACAGCATAAAAAAAGATTCCTTAGATTGCAGTATAGAAATAGTTATAGCTGATAGACCCAATATATATGGTTTAGAGAGAGCGGCACAAAATAATATAAAGGCAGAAGTAGTGGATAGAAAGCAGTATGGCAGAGAGTTATCAGAAAAGATTTATAGCTTAGTTAGAGATAAGGTTGATTTAATAGTACTTGCAGGCTTTTTATCCATCCTTAACGGAGACATTCTTAAAGCCTTTAAAAATAGAATTATTAACATTCATCCATCATTAATACCTTCTTTTTGTGGAAAAGGCATGTATGGTATAAAGGTTCATGAAAGTGCTATAGAGTACGGCGTAAAGTTTTCTGGCTGCACAGTACATTTTGTAGATGATGGAACTGATACAGGAGCTATAATATGTCAAAAGATGGTTCCGGTATATGCTGATGACACTGCAGAAACTCTTCAAAACAGAGTTTTAGTAGAGGAACACAAGGCACTTCCAGAGGTTATTAAGCTGTTTTCTGAAGGCAAAATCAAGAAAATCGGTAGAAAAGTTATTATAGAATAGTAGGGGTAACCTGTCGGTGGCAACCGGCAAGGTTAGGTTACCCAGTGTTTCAGGTGAAAGGAGAAAAGATTATGTTAAAAAGAGCACTTATTAGCGTTTATGATAAGACAAATGTATTAAAGCTTGCAAAGTTTTTACAGGCTAGAGGGGTTGAAATATTATCAACAGGCGGAACTTTTAAATACCTAAAGGAAAATGGTATAGCTGTTGTTGAAGTTTCTGAAGTAACAGGGTTTGAAGAAATATTAGATGGAAGAGTTAAAACCCTTCACCCAATAATTCATTCTGGAATACTTGCTATAAGAGACAATAAAGAACATATGGAAACATTAAATAAAAAGGGTATAACTCCTATAGACATGGTAGTTGTAAACTTGTATCCTTTCTTTGAAAAGGTTCAAGAGAATATAAGTTTTGATGAAAAAGTAGAGTTCATAGATATCGGTGGACCAACTATGCTTAGAGCAGCAGCTAAGAACTTTAGAGATGTACTAGTTTTATCAGATGTTAATGACTATGACAAGGTTATAGAGCAAATAGAAGAAAAAGAAGAAGTAGATTTCAGCTTTAGAAAAACACTAGCTGGAAAGGTATTTAATTTAATGTCCTGCTATGATGCAGCTATCAGTAATTTCTTATTAGAAGATGAAGCATGTCCTGAATATCTAACCCTATCTTATAAAAAGCATATGGATTTGAGATATGGCGAAAACCCACACCAAAAGGCAGCTTACTATGTTAAGGCTGTTGGAAAAGCTCCAATGAAGGATTTTGTACAACTTAATGGAAAAGAACTTTCTTATAATAACATAAAGGATATGGATATAGCTTGGAAGGTAGCCTGCGAATTTGAAGAGCCAGCCTGCTGTGCATTAAAGCACAATACACCTTGCGGCGTGGCTGTTGCTGAAAATATATATGATGCTTATGTAAAGGCATATTCCTGTGACGAAGTATCAATTTACGGTGGAATAGTAGCCCTTAATAAAACGGTAGATAAGGCTACAGCAGAAGAGCTTAAAAAGATATTCCTTGAGATAGTTATAGCTCCAGATTTTCATGAGGATGCTCTAGAAGTTTTAAAGACAAAGAAGAATTTAAGAGTTATAAAGTGTGATATTAAACCTCAAGCTGTGATGGACTTTGTTTCTGTAGACGGAGGAATATTAACTCAAGAAACAGACAATAAGCTTATTGAAGATATAAAATATGTAACTAATGAAAAGCCAAGTGAAGAACACATGAAGGATTTAATGTTTGGAATGAAGGTTGTTAAATATGTTAAATCCAATGCTATCGTAGTTGTAAAAGACGGAATGGCAAAGGGAATTGGCGGAGGACAGGTTAATAGAATATGGGCAGCAGCAGAAGCGCTAGATAGAGCAAAGGACGGAGTAGTTTTAGCTTCAGATGCCTTCTTCCCATTTAGTGATGTAGTTGAAGAAGCAGCAAAATACAATATAAAGGCTATTATTCAACCAGGTGGATCTGTAAGAGACGAAGAATCCATAGAAGCTTGTAATAAGCATAATATAGCAATGGTATTTACAGGTATAAGACACTTTAAGCATTAATACTTCTGCACAGATTATGCTAAAGCTGTACAAGAAAAGTCTGTGAGTATTATGTTATTAGTTTAGTCTGTATTGAGGAGGATGTAATATGAAATTTTTAGTCATAGGTGGTGGAGGAAGAGAACATGCTATAGCATGGAAGCTTGCACAGAGCCCCTTAGCAGAAAAGGTATATTGTGCACCAGGCAATGGTGGAACTAGCATAGAAGCTAAGTGTGAGAATATAAATATATCAGATACCAGCGAGCTAATAAAGTTTGCTCTTGAAAACAATATAGATATTACTGTAGTGGGACCAGAGGCTCCACTAGTTGATGGAGTTGTGGATGACTTTAAGGCACAGGGCTTAAAAATATTCGGGCCAGCTAAAGCTGCTGCAAGGCTTGAAGGTAGCAAGTCCTATTCAAAGGAATTCTGCAAAAAGTACAATGTTAAAACTGCAGCTTATGAGGAATTTGAAGATAGTGACAAAGCGGTAGAATATCTAAAGGGCTGCGGCTATCCAGTGGTTGTAAAAGCCGACGGACTAGCGGCTGGCAAAGGGGTTGCTATTTGTAAAGCCTTTGAAGAAGCTGAAGAGGCCGTTTTAAGCTTCATGGTTAAGGATATATTTAAGGGTGCTGGTAAAAAGATAATAATAGAGGAATTCCTAGAAGGAGTAGAGGCTTCAATTTTAGCTATAACAGATGGTAATGTTATTCTTCCATTTCTATCAGCTAAGGACCACAAGACTATATACGATAACAACGAAGGTCCAAATACTGGCGGCATGGGAGCCATATCACCCAATCCATATTGCACTGAAGAGGTATTAAATAGCTTCAAGGAACACATTATGCTTCCAACCCTTAAGGGTATACAGGGTGAAAAGATGGATTATGTAGGAATTGTATTCTTTGGACTTATGATTACGAAAAAAGGTGTATACCTTTTAGAGTACAATGTACGTATGGGAGATCCAGAAACCGAAGCCGTACTTCCACTAATGGAAAGTGACTTTGCTGAGCTTATAATTGAAGCTGTTAATAAGAGGCTAGAAGCATATAAGCTGCAGTGGAAAAATAAACACTGCTGCTCTGTAGTAGCTGCTTCAGCAGGATATCCAGGAAGCTATAAAACTGGATTTACAATAAAGGGTTTTGAAAACCTAGACAGCAAGGTTTTTGCTGCAGGAGCCAAAACTCAAAATGGAGAACTAGCTACTGCTGGAGGCAGAGTGCTTGCAGTATCTGCTATAGGCGACACCTTAGAGCAGGCTAGAGAAAATGCATATAGAGATATAAAGCATATAGAGTTTGAAGGAATTTATTATAGAAGTGATATTGGAAAAGTAAAATAGAATTTTGCAGAAGATTATAAAGCGATGGTAGTAGTATGTACTCACCATCGCTTTTAACAGTTTTAATAATATGGTCTAGGTCTTCTTCTTCTCCTTCTCCTTCTTCTTCCAATAAGCTCATTAAGAAGAAGTATAGTAATTAGGTCTCTTCCAAAAGGATTAAATCCAAATTGACGGTCTAATCTTTCATGGTCTTCATCTTCACCATGACCGTATTCATCATCAAAGTCCTTCTCAACTTTTTTGTAAATTTCATCGCACATATGGTGCATGTGTTCATGGCTCGGGCAGCTCATAGTTCCATAAGCACCTTCATACATATCACAATGATGCTTTACATGAGGCATTATTCTTCCATATATTCTTGGATACATCATCTTAAGGTGTTCTTCTTCCATATCCATCATAGGTTGTTCGTACATATCCATCATCATACAGTTCATACATGGCATATGTTGGTAATATTCCACAACAAAACCTCCAATTAATTGCTGTAATTAATCTCACAAAATATAATATGAGTAGGCTTTGCAAATGGTTACATGTAGTTAATTAAAATTGTAAAGGTAATTATAGATATAAATCCATTAAGATTTCATCATAAAAGTCGCCGTCTATATTAAAAAAGTTTTTGTGAAGCCCTACCTTTTGAAAGCCAAACTTTTCATATAGCTTAATGGCAGTTTCATTTCCAGCGCGAACTCCAAGACTTACATTTTTGATAGTACCGTTCTTTTTAGCAAAGCTTATTAATTCAGACATAACTTCACTGCCAATACCATTTGACCAGTATTCCTTTTTTACGGAAATAGCAACATCGCCGTTATGAGCTATCCTTTTCCTGTTGGGAGTCATAATTCCAGCTATTGAAATGATATTATCATTTATAGCTCCAATAATCATAAGTGAATTAGAATCAGCATTTACATTTTTTATATGCTCCATTTCCTGCTCTACACTTAAGCGGAATTCACCTTTTCCAAACAATAGGTTGTTGCTTTCTCCGCCAACAGTATTAAGATACTGAATCATTTTTACAGCATCTTCTGTGGTTGGCTTTCTAAGTATTAGCGTATCACCGTTTTTTAGCTTAGTTTCTTTTAAAATAATTTGTACATCCACAATAATTACACCCCTTATAAAAAATAATTACAATGCTTTAGTTGATTTGCAATCTATGCCAAGTCTGCTATCCATGTATTTTACAGCAAATAAAGTTAATATTGTCATTGAAGCAGCTAGTATAAGATTTGTAGTATATATATTGCTATGATCCTTCAGTATTCCCATAAAAGGAAAGGTAACAGCTACTGCAATATTACATGCCAAGCTCTGGAAGGAGAGTATAGTAGCCCTCTTATCAGAGGATATATGCTTATTCATGTACTTAGTTATAACAGGTCTGTTAATACCTCTAGCTACCTGTTGAAGTAATATAGCAAATACACCAATCCATACTTTAAATATTCCCATAAGCAGGAAGGACGCTATCATCAGTAAGGCCATAAAGGTTAAAGTTTTTGGTTTAGTTTTGTCCATAATATATGAGCTTCTCTTTGAGAAAAAGGCTGCGGTTATATTAAAAATAAAGAATATGATACCAAAGTATTTTACAGGAATTTTAACTGCTTCCATATAAGGCTGGTAGTACCAATAGCCAGCTCTGTAAAATATAAAGAATACCATGGAAAATAACACGATGGCCTTTAGCTTTTCATGAGAAAGGACGTATTTTCCGCTTTCAATAATCTGCTTAAAATAGGTTTCTTCCTTTTCAGTTCCTTCTTCAAACATTGGAGGTTCTTTAAAACCCAAGGTAATCAGTGCTGTAATAATCATAAAGCCTATAGATATTATCATTGGCAAATATATATTGACCTCATATACAAAACCAGCAATAACGGAACCTATAGCTTGTGCATACAGGGCATAGGATCTAGCCTTTCCTTCTACCATCTGATATTCTTTCTCTTTACTCTCTGTTTTTAAAGAATCATAAATTAGTGCGCTGTCAGCTCCTGACTTAAAGGCTGCCCCCAGGCTGAAGGTAAGCTCTGCCAGTATGAAAACAAAATATACCTTTCCAGCTATATACATGCTTAGGCTTGCTGCCCAAAGTAATGCTCCTATAAAGATACTCTGCTTTCTTCCTATTCTATCTGCAACTGCTCCTGTAGGTACTTCAAATAATACAGTTCCTACTGCTGAAATAGACTGCAGAGCCATTATTTCAGTAAAGGATAGTCCCTTAGCAGTTAAATATAAAACTAGAATAGGACCAAGAATCAATAGCTCGGCAAAGGTTGAGTAGTAATAGTAAATTTTAGTGTTTCTTTCATATCCTTTGCTCATATATATCCCCCCTTAAAAATAAAAATAAAAAACCCCACAAAGTCACACTTAAGAAGTGACTCCGCAGGGTTAAAACTCTCTACGTGTAGGATGCATCCCTGTGCCGCTCGAAACTCTAGGCACACTCACCGTACATATATTATACCATAATTTACAGTATATTCAAGACAAATTAATTGAATTTTATTCTTGGATCAATTAATCTATAGCATATATCTGTAAAAAGGTTTGCTAGCATTATAACAAGGCACATTACAATACTTATACCCATCATCATAGGATAATCTCTCATAAAAACTGCTTGATAGGATAATGGGCCAATCCCAGGATAGCCTAATACAATTTCTATAAAAAAGGACCCAGCAAAGATTTGAGGAATTGATAATCCTATAATAGTGGTAATTGGAAGCAGGGCATTTTTAAAAGCATGTTTATAGATAACTTTATTTTCCTTAAGTCCCTTTGCTCTAGCTGTTCTTACATAATCCTGTAAAATTACATCCAGCATGCTTGAACGAGTGTACTTAATAAGAGTTGCTAGATTGATTAGAATAGTTATTAAATATGGGAGTATAAGATGATTCATAGTATTGCTGTATTTTAAGAAGTTCCAGTTTCTGTGCCTAGCAAATATATCAAATACTGTACTGTTATAGGTAAAAAAGTACTTAGAGGTAACTGCTAGTGCAAAAGCTGGTACTGATATTCCTATTAGTGAAATTACATTAAAAAGGGTATCAAAAAAAGAATACTTTTTACAGGCTGATTTTATGCCTATGGGTATAGCAATTATAAGGCTTATTAAAAAAGAAATTATATTAAGCTTAAGGGTGTTCTTTAGGCATGGACCAATAACGGAGTTAATAGAAGTTCCAGTGGCAAAGGAATTTCCAAGATTGCCTTTTAAAAGCCCCATAACCCAATATTTAAACTGAGCAGCATTGGATTCATCCAAATGCAATTTATGCCTTATTGCTATTTTATCTTCAAGAGGTATAGGCCCTTGGGCAGAAGCAAAGTCAGCAGGGAGTGAGACATAAAAAAAGAAAAGAACCATTATAGTACTTACAAGCACAAGTATTAAAATTTTAAGTTTTTTAAATAAATAATTAAGCATTTAATCACCTTCAATCGAATTGAAAATAATCTAGACACTTAAAGTCTATTAATATTATTTGAGAAATATAACTAAATAAGCGTTTTGTAAGATAAGTTTAAGAATGAACTGAAGAATAGAATTTTTAGCAGAAGTAAAGAACCTTTATATTTAAAAAGAAAAAGGACCAAAACCGAGGTGTGCGTGGGGTTTTGGTCCTTTTAGGGGAAGATATTCTTTCTATGCAAAGAATTTAATTCGGAAGAGTGCAAAAATAATCCAACAATTATTGTGATAGCTCTTTCAAAATTAAAATACATCTAACAATATAAATAATAGCAGAAGTTTGTCATAAAATCAAGAATTTTTACGAATATTATACATAAAAAATCAAAAATAGTTTGTTAAAATACGAACTATTTGATGAATAATGATGATTATGCATAGATGTTTTCGTATATTGTAAAAAAATGGAGTTCATCAGCGTTGATGAACTCCATTTATAATTTAATAATAAATATTTAGCCTACTTCTTCAAGCGCTTCATCAGTATCAACATGCTCAAGAATATAATTGGCTCTCTTTATAGACTTGTTTATAGTTCTACATATATTTTCTTTTCCAATAATGTCGATAAAACCATATTTTTTAAGCATATTATAAGGTTGATCTGGAAGACCCATTAAAATTAGTTTTGTATTACGCTTCTTACATAAATCATACAGTGTTTCCAATGAATGAAACGCAGTTGCATCCATAGCAGGAACATTATTCATCTTTATTATAAGAACTTTAACAGAAAAATTCATTTCTCTCATAACATTTACAAACTTATCTGCAGCACCAAAGAAGAAAGGACCACTAATTTCATAGAGAGATATATGTTCAGGAGTTTTTATTTCTGCTAGGAATTCATTTGCATCTACGTCCTCGTTACTGTCTAAAATATATTTAACCTCTGCAACATCAGACATTCTCTTCATAAACAAGAAGGAAGCAAGCACAATACCTACGCCGATAGCAGTTACAAGGTCGAAGAAAATGGTTAGAGAAAAGGTAACTAGAAAAACTACAGCATCACTTTTAGGTGCTCTGCGTAATCTTCCGAAGACCTCCCACTCGCCCATGTTGTAGGAAACCATTATTAGTATTGCAGCCAAGGTTGTCATAGGTACAAGCTTCATATAAGGTAAAAATATAATCATTATAAATAGAAGCACTACAGAATGAACTATTCCTGCTACAGGAGTTCTACCACCATTTTTTATGTTGGCAGCTGTTCTTGCTATTGCACCTGTGACTGGAATGCCTCCGAAAAGTGCAGAGCAAATATTCGCTGCACCTTGAGCAACAAGTTCCATATTAGAACGGTGTTTGCCTCCTACCATTCCATCTGCAACTACTGCGGAAAGTAAGGACTCTACAGCAGCCAGTACAGCAATGGTTATTCCAGGAAATATAAGGCTTCTAATCATATTCATGTCCATATTAGGTACAGTCAATTTAGGAAGAGAGCCTGAAATACTTCCAAATCTACTTCCAATAGTATCAATTGGAAGCTTGAAAACTGAAGTTATAACTGTTGCTGCAATTATTGCAATTAGAGTTCCAGGGATTTTTTTATTAACCTTAGGCCAAAGAAGTATTATGCCAAGGGAAAATAAGCCCACCATAAGATTTGTATAATTGATAGTATTCATGTGATTAAAATATGAAATCCATTTTGGTAAAAATTCTGAAGGTACTTTGCTGATTTTTAGACCAAAGAAGTCAGTAATTTGAGTTGAAAAGATTGTTATAGCTATACCTGAGGTAAAGCCTGAAGTTATAGGGTACGGTATATATTTTATCATGCTCCCTATTTTTAAAAGTCCCATGATAATTAGGAAGATACCTGCAATTAGAGTTGCTATGATAAGTCCTTGAAGACCGTGAGCTTCAATTATGCCAAACACTATTATTATAAATGCTCCGGTTGGTCCCCCAATTTGAACTCTGCTTCCCCCAAGAAAGGATATTATGAAACCTCCTATCACAGCGGTATGAAGGCCCTTTTCAGGTGAAACTCCTGAGGCGATTGCTAGAGCTATTGACAGCGGAAAGGCAATTATAGCTACAATAATTCCTGCAGCTATGTCCTTAAAAAATTGCTCTTTTGAGTAGTTTTTTAGACAGGTAAACAGTTTTGGAACGAACAAAGTAGATTCCTCCTTATATAAAAATCTATTAACATTTAGTATTCGAATATTAGTTCTTAAAAATAATAACACAAATTACGACATTTTACAACGGTTTGGTAAAAGTTAATTTCTTAACATAGGAAGCACATAATATAGCAACTTAAGGGAGAATGTGACATAATATGCCTATTTGTTTGATTTTTATCAATCTATTGTGTTAAAATTAGGATATTATTTGATGATGAGGGGAAAGAATATGAGAACAAGAGAAAGATCATGGAAAATATATGCTTTATATAATCTTGCTAGATATGTTTTTTTAAAGCTTGATAGTGAATATTGCAATAAAATAGAAAAGTCAGGAATTACCCTTCCTCAGCTTAGAATACTATGGATTACAAAATGCTTTCCGGGTATATCTCTAGGTGAAATAGCAAAAATAGGGTGCTGGTCTTCTCCTACAGTTACAAAAATGCTGAAAACTCTTATGGCTAAAGGATTAATAGTGGAAGAAATCCATGATGATAAGAGACTTTATAAATTAATTGTAACAGAAGAAGGAAATAGGTTTATTAACTTAAATAAGATGAAAAAGGGAGATGAATTTCTTCTTTTCAAAATAGCACATAAGATTTCCAAAGAAGATATAGATAGACTAGTAAATTATTTTGAAAAAATTTTCATATGTGATAATAATAAAATATTATTATCCTACATTCAGCTTGTAAATATGGATGAGCTAAATATTGACTATGAGGGTTTTGATATAGAAGAAAAAGAAAATATTAAAAAGATTGTAAAGTTTTATAATCTTTTAAGAGCGTTTATATTAGATATAGAGGGCGAACATAGACAATACCTTATGAAGCTGGACTTAACTTATCCTCAATCTAGAGCGCTTTGGATAATTAAAGCATTTCCTGGACTTACATCTATACAGCTCAGTGAGATTGGATTTTGGTCTCCATCTACAGCTAATGTAATAGTTAAGAATCTGTATTCAAAGGAATTTATCTATAAAGAAAAGTCTGTCTTAAAGAATTCACTTTATCTTTATATAACAGAAAAAGGTGAAGATATTATCTTAAGGGACTTTGAGGAAGATATAAAGAGCTTGTCAATAGCTAAAAAAGTAGATAGGCAGCCTTTTAATGATTTAGAAGGAATTAATATTATACTTGATAAAGTTAATAAGGTAATCGGAAATGAAAAAGTAGAAGCGTACGTAAGGACAACATTTTCAGTTATTGAAAATAGATTCTATTATAATGAGTAATACAAATTTGGGAGAATAATAAGTATGTAAAATTGAATGCTATTTGTATATATGTAGTGATTGGAGGCAACTTACAGTATGAGATTATATTTAACTAGGCACGGACAAACTGAATGGAATCTTGAAAGAAGAATGCAGGGATGGAAGGACTCACCGCTGACTGAACTTGGAATTAGTAATGCCAAAGCACTAGGAAAGCATTTAAAGGATGTTAATTTTTCTGAAATTTATTCAAGCTCTGTACAAAGGGCTGTAAGAACTGCAGAACTTGTAAGAGGAGATAAAGACATTCCCATAATACTTGATGACAATTTAAGAGAGATAGGTGTAGGTGATTGGGAAGGCCAGGTAGTGGAAGATATTAAGCAAAACTATGCTGAAGAATATGGTAACTTTTGGAAAAAACCACATCTTTATAAGCGTGATAATGTTGAAACCTTTCATGATGTTCAAGAAAGAGCTGTTAAGGTTGTTAAAGAGATAGTTGAGAAGCATAAGGGTACTGATGATAATGTACTGATTGTTACTCATACAATAACGCTTAAGTCCATAATGGCTTATTTTGAAGGAAGAGATATTGAAAAATTGTGGGAACCGCCATATATATATGATACAAGTCTTAGTCTTGTTGAGATAACAGAGGAAGGTGCAAAAATCCTGCTTCATGGAGACGTTGCTCATTTAGAAGAGCTTGTGAAAATAAGTTATTTAGTGAAATAAAAAATTGTATATGTTTATTTTTTATAAAAATTTGATATAATATAAGTAAGAAATGCAGAAAATAAAAATAGGGTGTTCGAGCACCCTATAGTATACAATTCTAGTTGCTTAGGCAGCTGGTATCACTATTAAATTTAATACTTAAAAATAGTAGCTATCCATTTGCACACGGGGCTACTATTTTTTTGAGATTTTTTCTATAAGTAACACTATTAATGTTAATAGTGCTAATAAGAATAAACCACCTTGAAATAGTAATATCAAAACGTCGTTACTCATATGTATCACCTCCCTTCTAAAAGGGTTGAGTGACACAAGTAGCCCACAATCAACTATATTGTACTTTAAAATTATACCATATTTATGTAAAGTATATACAGAAGAACAAGTAGGAAAAACGTTATTTAAATGACAATCAAATTTGTGAATAAGTAATAAGTAATTTGTTATTTAGGTAAAAACTAATAGGTAAAAAGTAAGAGTTTATGAAAAAATTCAGCAAGGCTGAATTTTCACCACAACTATTACTTCTAAGCTCTAAGCTCTTACCTCTTACTTATCTATAAGTTTCAATTTGAAGAATTAGTGTAATATAATTTTATATTTAGCTTAGAGTATCTATAAACGCTTTAAATTCTTAATAGAATTAATGCGTTTTTTTAATGCTTTGAAATACTTTTGATTCAATATAATGGTGTAATTTAAATTATTTTACAGTATAATGAAAATAAAAGATGAGGTTAATATAATGATAACAGCTTGTACGAAATGTCGGTAATACCGTAGTTATATGATATTTTAAATCAAAAAATTATGTGTACGCACAACAGTTTATATTTAGGACAATCAACTAAAAATAAAAGTCGTAGATTTTACAATTTGGATACTTAATTTAGACACAATTAAAAGAGGGGATAGACAATGAAGAGTTATAGGAAGTCAAAATGGGAATGGTATAGTGTAAAACTAATATTTGAAAGTATTATTTCGGGCGAACCAGAGCCAGAGATAATAGATAGGAATTATACGAATATTTATAGAAATTTTGAGGAGTCGATTATAATTGTCAGGGCTCAATCATTTGATCATGCTTATAAAATAGCTGAAAAAAAGGCAAGCAGTATGGAAATGGAATACACCAATCCATATGGGGAAACAGTTAGCATGAAATTTGTTGAGGCTGTTCATTGCTATCTAATTGGTAATGAATCACTAGACTCTGGAACAGAGGTATACTGGCGACAATTAAGAGTTACTAAAGATATGGGTACAGAAGCTTTTCTTGATAGATACTATCCCGAAACAGTTGATGACAATAGCGATATTTTTTATAATGCTATTCTCCTTAATGGAAAATTTTCAAGGTCACTAAATTCAAAAGATTAAGGACAGTCTTCCGCTAGAGCTTTCGCTAGATTTAAAACATCATATAACAAAATGTTCAAGTCCGCCTTGCATAAGAAGACTGCAAGGCACACCCGCCAGCTAACCGAGCCGAAATTTTCAAAGACTAACATAAGAGCTATGTAAGCCTTTCAAAATTCCTGTAAAGCTGGCGGACGTCTTGAACAAGAAACGTTATCTGTAATTTTTGAAAAACAGAGTAATAGCTCAGAGGTTTTTAATATTATTTGTTGGACGCAATTATAGAATATGATGAGCTATAGATTATTAATTTTGGGAGATTAACATGGAACTAAAAGAACTAGAGGAATTAGTAGATACCGTGTATGGGATTGTTGGTGTACAGTATTTAGATAATTTTAAAGATATTATCGGTGGGTGTCATTGCTTCCCTGCTACTGAATGGTATGGAGGTATTTATTTTGCTTTTCAAAAGGTATTAAATGACGATGTAATCAATGATAAATATATAAAAAAACAAATGATTGGTGTCGTTAAGCATTTTTCTAAATGGCTTAATAAGTAAACGCATGATTTAGTTAGGTTTATTTTTTGTGACACAATGGTAGATATCGAAAATGTTAATATATTTTTTAATGAGGTATTTTATATGGATATAATATTTGAGAATTTGAAAAATTGGATAAAACGAAAAAGAGAGTTATGGAAAGAACACGGCTTGATTATAGACGAAATCCTTGAACCTACTTATGCTCACCAAATTCATATTAACCTTCATTCAGAAGATGGTTTTGGACATATCGGGTTATTTGAGAGTAATAACATTTATTGGGTAGAATTTGAGGCTGCAGCAAGAGAATTTGAGAACTTTTATAAGTATTTTGAATTTGATAGACTGCCAAGTTTTGATAATGTTGAACAGGAATATATATGGTTTATGACTAGCGAACAACACAAATAACATATTAAATAGTTCGCAACCTTCTTAAATTATGAGCCTATCGAAGACTGTTTAGACTAGTGGCATATAAAGTGTAGTTGCAAAAACTACAGATAACAAAAAATTTCCGTCCAGCTTGGCTTGAAAAGATAGCCAAGCTACACCTGCCAAACTAAGAAAAGAGCTTTCTAAGTTTCCTGGTGTCGGGAATTAGGAACGTTAAGCACAATGTCAATGGTAGTTCAGACCTTACTTTGGATAAAGATATTAGAAATACATTTAATATAGAGTGAGAGATACTGGGGGAAAAAATGATTTTTGAATTTGAAGCAGATGGTTTTGTTAGACGAGAAGAAAATGTAGATAAAGATACTATTGTTAATTTCATAAATCAAATGATACCAAATGGGAAATCATTTTGCATACTTACAGCAGATGATGAAAGTTATGTTCAATGTGCAGGTGCCAAAAGTAAGCTTACTATTGAGTATAGAAAATATACTTCTAAGAGCTTTAGTCATTATGTGTTATCAAGACAACCAATAGAAGATGAAAATATATCAGTTAGATATAGTGGAGGATATATAACCGTTAAAAAGAATGAGGCCTTAACAAGTAAGGATGCTGTATATATTTTTGAGAGATTTTTGAATACACAACATTTACCTGAAGAATATAATTTGAGAGAAACAACAAATATATTTTCAAATTAAGAAAATATAGATGTTCAAGTCTGCTTTGCATGGTAAGACTGTAAAGCACATCAGTCAGCTAACTGAGCCGGAATTTAGAAAACTAACATAAGAGCTATGTAAGCGTTTCTAAATTCCTGTAGAGCTGGCAAACGTCTTGAATAAGAATCATTAAGCGAAAGAAGTTGCGTAAAGAAAAGTTAAATATATACATTAGAGAAATAGGGAGAGTTAAGAGAGATGTGGTGTAATTGTTCTAACTATAAAGAATTAGAGTTAAACCGAGAAAGTATATCAGATCGAATAAAATGTACAAAACAGATTATAAGGAAGTTAAAACTAATTTCAAAGTCTTCTAATGAGTATAGGTTATATAGATGTGAAGTTTGTGGCCAACTTTGGCAAGGTAGTTTTGCTTGGAATTGGGGAAACAAAGAATATTTATTTAAGGTTCCAGATATAAGTATAGATAGTTGGATATTTGAGCCATATATGTCTCCAGATGAGATGTTAATCTATTCTGCTATAATGGAAGATTATTTTAATAAGAATAGCTTTGAAGCTTCAGAAAAAAAGTATATAGAAATGAATTTCCTGTATTTAAATATAATTCTGACCCTATAGGAAACAGAGTAATAGTTCAGAGAACAGCTAGATGTCCTGTCTGTAATGAAAAAACAGAATATGTATATGAGGGCCCATTTTATTCTATTGAAGAAGTTGAGAATATTTGTCCATGGTGTATTAAGAATGGAAATGCTGCTAAAAAGTATGATGGAGAGTTTCAAGATCCAGCATCTTGTGAAGAAGTAGATAAATCGAAATACCTTGACGAGTTAGTACATAGAACACCAGGATACATGGGATGGCAACAGGAAGTTTGGTTAAGTCATTGCGGTGATTTTTGCACATACATAGGAAACGTAGGATGGAAAGAAATAGAACATATGAATGATGAACTTGAAGATGATTTGAACGAAATTATGAAGAATTATAGATTAACTAAAGATGAGTTGAAAAAGTTTCTTGTGAACAATGGAAGCTTACAAGGGTACTTATTTAAATGCGTTGTATGTGGGAAATATAGAATCACATCGGATTGTGATTAAGAATATCACAAAATCCTTCGCTTAACAAAATATTCAAATTCGCTTTGTATGAAATGACTGCAAAGCATACCTGGGAGCCTAGAATAAGTGCTATCTAATGCTAAGGAATGGTCTTAAGTATGAAACGTTATGTGCAGTTTTGAATAAATAAAGTGGTACATCAAGGTATCATAAATTATTTATTTGATACATACTTGTAAACAAGGTCGAATTAATAAAATGTATCAAAATAAATGTTTTATTGAGAGGTTATTGATATGGAAGACTTTAAATGGACAATAATGAAATCTGAACATCTGGTTAAGGACAGATGGATCTCTTTACGTGCAGATACATGCAAAATGCCTAATGGTAAGATTGTTACTCCATATTATATATTGGAGTATCCGAGTTGGGTAAATGTGGTAGCCATAACCAAGCAAAAAGAGGTTGTTTTGGTACAACAATATCGCCACGGAAGTGAAAAAACACTATTAGAATTACCATCAGGTGGAATGGAGAAAACAGATAAATCTCCAGAGGAAGCTATTAGAAGAGAGTTGGCTGAGGAAACAGGCTATACTGGCTCTGAATTTATCCATACTTGCACCATATCTGCTAATCCAGCTAATCATAATAACCTTACCTATTGTTTTCTCGCGTTAGATGTTAAATTAACTAAGGATATTCATTTAGATGAAACGGAACAAATTAAGGTAGTACTAATGCCGTTAAATGAGGTAATTACAAATCTTAAGGAGAATAAGTTTTTACAAGCTTTGCACATTTCTTCATTATTTCATGCTTTGATGTATATGGGAATGATACAACTTTAATATGGAATATCTTTAGTTACGAAAATATTTTGAGTTGTTTAGAATAGACTTCATATAAGGGGTGGTGGCAAAGCTACATATAACATAATGTTTAAGTTTGCTTTGTATTAGGAAACTTCAAACCCATCTGCGAAGCTAAGTGCAATCGTTCTAGGCTTCTCGGCGTCTTAAACAAGGAAAGTTACCTGCAATTTAGCTTGCTTTACTGAAGTATAAAAGTTAATAGCTGGGAGGAGATATATTGAAAAAGAATATTTCAATTTCAACATGTTTTAATTATGATATACCGATTGAGGAACAACTTGATATTATAGCTAAGAGTGGATTTAAGTATATTTCTTTAGGTTCAAATACGAATCATTCAGGACTATTTGAAGACGTTAAGAAATTAAAGAGTTTATTAAAAAAGTATGATTTATCTATAGATACAATACATGGTTGTAGAACAGATATAGATGATAGCGTTAGAATGTTAAAAAAATTTGCTTGTGCAGCGAAGGAACTAGAAGTAAGTGCAATAGTAGTTCACCCATGTCAATTTTATATTGAAGACAATATGGTTGATGAAAAATTATTCAAGCTCCTTAATGTTTGTGATGACTTAAAACCTATTGCAAAAGAATATAATGTGAAATTTGCAATAGAAAATTTACATCCCAAAGCATCAACAGAAGTTGTGAAAAGAGCATTAAATAAATTAGACAGAGAAGTATTTGGGTTATGTTATGATTCTTCACATGACCAAGTTGATGGGCCGCGAGATTTCAATTTATTAGAGGAATTTGGAGATAGAGTAATTGCTGTGCATTTATCTGATAGGATAAAAGAATTTGTAGATCACGTAGTTCCTGGAGAAGGATTTATAGATTTTGAAATAATATGTAATCTATTGAAAAGAAAAGGATATAGTAATTCCATACTAATGGAAGTTTCAAAAGAGCATACAATATTCAAGGACGATATTAAGTTCTTAGAAGAAACATATCGTATGGGTTGTATAATATTTGATAAAGTTAATGCGAGAAGTAGCTGGCGGAGGTAAAAATGATTTTTTTCGATATTGATGGTACCTTGATAGATCACAAAAGAGCTGAATATTTAGGCGTATCGGGATTTTACTCAAAATATAAAGAGCATTTTGATATTGATAAAAATTTATTTTATGAAGAATGGTGTAAGATTTCAGACACTCATTTCCAAAAATTTTTGCATGGGGAAGTAACTTTTTCGCAACAACGCATCGATAGAATTAAGGACGTGTTTTCGCTGTCTGGTAAAAGCATTTCTGATGAAGAGGCAGGAGAAAAGTTTAAAGCTTATGTTAGTTTATATGAAAATAATTTATTGCCTTATGATGATGTTGCTCCTTGCCTAGAAATGATTAAACAACATAGAATAGGTATTATTAGCAATGGTGATTATAAGCAACAGATGATGAAACTAAGGAAAATATCAAATGATAATTTATTTGAAGTCGTCATAACTGCTGGAGAGGTTGGAGTTGCGAAGCCTAATGTTGATATATTTAAAATTGCATGCGAGAGAGCCAACGTTGATATTAAGGACTGTATCTATGTTGGTGATGATATCGAAAGCGATATGATTTCATGTACAAGAGCTGGAATGATGGGAGTGTGGATTAACAGAACAAAAGAGAGCAGAGAATTTATGGGGTTTAAAACTATTAAAGATTTAAGAGAATTAAAAAGTGCTTTAGAAAAGAGGTAAATATTTTTGCCTTGTAATATTATGGGTTAAATGTTATATTTATAATAAAGTAACAATGAATGGTGGTGCCGCAATGATTCAATAATCTGAACTTTTGACAATTATAACTTTTATAAGTCCTGTATATATAGGGCTTTAGTTGTTGTCGGTAATTTGGATTATTTCATTAAAGCTACTCTATTGTTATGTTTGCGGAAAGCTATGTCCCAATAGTGTTGTTTTGATTTTTTGTTCCATTTCCGATAACGGAATGGAATTTTTTATTTGGGAGGAAATAATTTTATGAACATTACAAATCGCAGGTATAAACTATTATCTGATTTTGAACGAGTACATTGCTTTTTAACTGATATATACAACCTTGAAACACTTAACAGCTATTTGTTACCGCAATATTTTGAGTATGACCATTCTACTCCATATTTTAATTTATTCAAAGCACATCGCATAGGATTATGGGAAGATAATAGTAATATTGTTGGTGCTGTTTGCTATGAATTTAGTTTAAGTAATTGCCATTTAGTCACAAATTCTAATTACAGTTTTTTACTACCACAATTGCTTGAATGGGCAGAAAAGGAATTATCTGAAACAAAAGATGGAAAGAAGATTCTCAAAGTATGGATTACAGATAAAGAAAAAGATAAGCAGAAACTATTGAAACAGAACGGATATGAAATGGACTACAGATTTCCTGTAAAAATTTTCAACTATGATAAATCATTTATAGATAGAAAGTTGCCATCAGGATTTACAATAATAAATGGTATTGGAGTGGATTACAAAAAAATGCACGATTGTTTTTGGAAAGGTTTTGATCATGGTGATACACCTGATGATGATTTGGATGGTAATATGCAAATGTGCAATGCTCCCCGTGCTGATATGTCACTTATGACGATTATCGTTGCGCCTGATGGTGAATATGCTTGTACACTTGGTATGTGGTTTGACGAGAAAAATAAGTATGCTTATCTTGAGCCATTGGCTACTGTACCCAAATATCGTCATATGGGTCTGGCGACAATAGCGCTCACTGAAGCTATGAAGAAGACAAAAGCACTTGGAGCAAAATATTGTTTTGGTGGTGACGGAGAATTTTATACTGCTATAGGCTTTGAAACGATCATGAATCGTGAATTATGGAAAAAGGAATGGTAAATTATTCTGTATCAATTCAGCTTGGACTGAAAAGATAGCCAAGCTACACCTGCGGCACTAAGCCAAGCCTGGCTAATTGTTGCAGGTGTTTGAAATTAGGAATGTTAACTGTAATTCTTAAGGAGAATTTAAAGATAATAACCTAAACGAAATTTATAGTATCTATATTTATTTAGATCAAAGGAGAGAAAATATGGGGGGAATTAATTTTTTAAAAGAATTGGGAGGCTCATTGCTAAGTTTTTGTATACTAGGTGTTGTAATATATTTTTTAACAAAAATATTAAAGGTAAAGTACTGTGGCTTTAAATTTTCAAATTCTAAAAAAAGTGCTTTATATGCCATAGCTGCAGTAACAATAAGTTGCTGCATGACTACTGGATTAATGATTTTACTTAAATCACAAAATGCATCAAAAGTAACATCAAACACTCAAAACTATAACCTAAGTAGTGTCATAAATATAGCAATTGTATGGTTAATTTTCTTATCACCTATCCTGATAGCAAAAAAAATCAGAAAGGAAACATGGGGGAGCACTGGCATCTCAAAACATAATTTAAAGGCTTCAATATTAATAGGAGCTATACTTGCAATAATTACTATATCAAGTGTTATTTTATTTAGTTCAAAGAGTTTAAGAGATATTGGACAGAAATTAACTTTAAGCTCTTTATGGGCGTTAGTTTACTATTCAGTTGTGGGATTCTGCGAAGAATTTATGTATAGGGGATATTTACAAACTCGTTTGATGGGATGGCTTGGAAGATGGAAAGGATGGATATTAACTTCAATAGTTATGGCATTAGTTCATATTCCTCAACGAATGGCATCAATGGGTCTATCGCCTAAAGATGCAATTATAAGTTCAGCATTGTTAATACCAATAAGTTTAATGATGGGTTATATATTAATTAAAACTGAAAACATAGCGGCATCTAGTATATATCATACATTTGCAGATTGGGTAAGCGTATTAATGTAAAATTTAGTATATGAAAGCAGACTACATGGGTAAGGAGGATGGCAATGGAGCCTACTAAAAGAAATAGATTATTTGTAATTACAGGAGCGAGTTGCATTGGTAAGTCTACTGCTAATGAAATTTTGTTTAAGAACGAAGAAGATTATATTGTGATGGAAAGTGATTTGCTTTGGTCAGATGTCTATAATACACCAGAAAATAACTATAGGGCGTATCGTGAATTATGGATGCGCGTATGTAGTAACATCTCTCAAATAGGTATGCCTGTAGTTCTATGTGGATGCGCAGTGCCTGAACAGTTTGAGGCATGCAATGCTAGGAAGTACTTCTCTGAAATAATCTATATTGCTGTCGTTGCTGAAAAAAATGAACTTATTAAACGTATGAAATATGGAAGAAATGTGACAGATGAAAATTGGATTAAGAGTTCAGAGCAATTTAATGAATGGTTAAAGAATAATGCTGCAAAAACAACTCCTAACATTATCTTGGTGGATAATACACATATGAGTCCAGAGGAGACTGCAAAGAGAATAGATGAAATAATTAGATTAAATATGGTGTAATGAACAATCTAATAAGTGAGGATATTTCTAGTAAATATTACTCTCAGGTCATAATGAAATCTAGACCTTTTTAAAATAGAGTTTTATCTAAACTGTATAATAAAATTATTGGGGTTGTGAGAATATGAGCTATGCTTGGGTAGGTTTTGAGAGAGAAATAAATCCAGAAATTATTATAGATATATTAAAGGAAAAGTTTAATTTATCAAATTGCTATGAATGTAATATTTCGCAATTGGAGAGGTTTTCCAATAAGCTAAATTTCGGTTGTGCCAGCAAAAATGTATCAGTAGTTTTATATGAAGTAACAAGGAATGAAAGTGAGTTTCCTGTTATTTGGGAGTTTATTTCGTTTCCTGATTTGCATTATGGGGTAAGGGTTGATTTAGTTATAGCATATTATTTATCATCGAGCCTTAATTGTAAAACAATAACCGATGGGACTGGCTTAGGAATTGATAGTAGTGAATACTGGGATGTTATTTTTGATAATGGAAAAGTATTTTTAGTTGATGACCTAAATACAAAATTTTATGGCGATGGAGATAATAGATTAAAGTTTGTTAAGGAATTGGATTTACAAGAATTAATAAAAAGCTATTACTAGCGAACAAAAGAGGCAATTCTTGTGGTGGATAATATAAATATAGAGTTTCTAAATTTGGCTTAGTTCATATTTCAATGGCTAAAGTCTTCGAAGAATCCAAAGTACATTCATAGGCCTAAGATAAGAGTTATCAAAGATTTATGAACTTTTTCAGTGCGATGACTCTAATCGTAATAACCTATCAGGGTATTCATTATGAATTAAAGAAAGGTTGATATAGTGTGAAAGAAACAAAAGATAGATCTAAAATCGCCATTGCACTAGTACATGAGATTTATGGAATTAATAATCATATTTTAAGTATGAGTAAGAAATTTGAAGATGAAGGTTATGATGTTTATTGTATTGATTTACTAAATAACAGAACGTTTGATTATGAAGAGGCAGATGAAGCATATTCATATTTTATGAATGAAGTTGGATTTGATAAAGCTAAGTCAAAAGTTCTAGATTGCATACATAGTATTTTTAATTATTATGAGAAGGTATATTTAATAGGTTATAGTGTTGGCGCAACGGTAGCATGGCTTTGTAGCGAAGAACAAGAGCTAATCAATGGAGTAGTAGGCTATTATGGATCAAGGATTAGAGATTATATAGCTATAGAACCTAAGGTTAAAACAGTGTTATTTTTTCCGTTAAGAGAAAAAGAATTTGATATAGATGCTTTAATACAAGTGTTAGAAGGAAAAGAGAAGGTTAGCGCATATAAATTTGAGGGATTACATGGCTTTGCGGATTCATACTCAAAATATTATAACAGTAAAGAAAAAGAGCTAAGTGAGAAAATATTAAATGAGTTTATTTGTGAGTAAAATTTCATGTAATAAGACAGATAACAATGCATGGGAGTTCGTGCTGGTGGGAGTGAAAACTTGGGGTAGTCCTGCATTATTAAGTAAAACAAATTAATAAATGGTTATTAAAATAGGCAATCCCAAAATATTTATTTAACAGGAGGATGAAGAATGGAAGTTCAAAGATGTACAAAGGAGTGCTTTTCGGTTATAGGGAAAGAAGGTTCCACAAATGACGGTAATGAATTTATTGAAAAGCTGTGGGCTGATGCTAATTCTCATTTTAACGAAGTGGCTGAATTAGCAAAAAAAGATGAAAAGGGTAATCTTCTTGGAATATGGGGAGCAATGTCTGATTTATCTCATTCCTTTAAACCCTGGGAGGATAATTTTACAAAAGGTCTTTATCTTGCAGGTGTTGAAGTAATAGATGATGCTGAAGCGCCAAAGGGTTGGGTGAAATGGACAATCCCATCCTATGAATATATTTATGTGAAGAACGAAAATGCTGCTACATTTGCTGATGTTATAAAATATTTAAGCGAGAATGATATACAGCTTGTAGGTGCTGTTCACGATTTTAATTGCCCTGAAACTGGACAAGGATATATGTTTTTCCCCATACGAAAACTATAAGAATAATCTTATGGATTGGGTTTAAGTATATATTATAAAATTATTTGTACATTTACGAGGAGGAGTAATGAAAAGAAAGTTACTTTTAATTGGAATAGGCATTGTATTAGCACTTATCTTTTTTAGTAATCCAATGAAGATTGCTATTATTAGAGTAAATGTACTAGTAAAAACTGATTTAAAGGAAATAAATACTGTAACACCATCAACAGTTGGAAGACCTTTATTTTTAGCTATTGGCACTAATAGAAAAGGGGAAAAGACAGCAGTATGGATGAACAAACAGAGCTTTTTTAGTTATGGTGTGGAAGGAAAAGCAAGTTTAGAAAATACCATAGAAAAAGATAAAGCGATATCTATTATAAAAGAAAATAATCTATTGAACAATTTTCAATCTATTGAGCTTCAATACTGTATGAAAAACTCTTATTTAAGAGAGGGTGCTTATTGGTACTCTGGTGATTTTTCTGGGGATAATCATAATTATAGAATTGTGTATATTGATATAGTTAATGGAAAGTATATTGTTTTAGATGATTTTGGGAAAGTGATTATTGATACAATTAAATGATTTATCTAATATTTAAGTTATTAGATGATTAAAATACAGGGTGCTGTAAAACATTTGAAAAAGTTTTTCATCACCCTATTAATTTATATTTTTAAATTACCTATCAGGCTTTAAATCAACAGTTTGAGTAGGTCTTTCTACATTTTTAGGAGCATCAAAATGAATAAATAAATCCTTGCTGTCTGTACCAACTAAATCAGAGCTGATGGTTAAATTGGATGATTCAGAGGTTCCTAAAGAGCCTGTAGTTGTTGGAGTTGATAATAGTTTATCTGAATCTATTGTAGTTTTATTTGTATTTTTCTTCATAGCTACCTCCTAGTAAAAGTTTTACTTATAGTATTCCAAAGAAACGCAAAATATATTAAAAGTATATTTATTATTAGCATTGGAGTTTTCCATCTTAATAGAAAATTCAAACTTACATATATTGTAATATAACTAGTGTTAGACTAAAATATAAATAGTTGACTATAGAAAACCTATGAAAGGGGAAGACATATTGAGAAGTGCGAGAGAAGAGTATGAAAGAAGACTCAAGGCCTATACAAGACTGCTTGGTAAGCAAACTAAGAGAGTAAACACTACCAGTATTTTAAGATTAGCTGTTTTTGTAATAGGTATTGCAATTACTGGGATACTTATATATCTTAAATATCCTTATTTAAGTATAAGCAGCCTTTTGGTAACTATGATAGTGTTTACCTTGCTAGTTGTACAGCATAGAAAATTTAAGGATAACAAGAAGTATACTGAGACTCTAATAAAAATAAATGAAACTTCTATAAAGAGGACTGAAGGACAGTGGAAGGAATTTAAGGACAGTGGTGAGGAGTTTCAAGATGAAGAGCACAATTTTTCTGGAGATTTAGATATCTTTGGAAGAGGATCCTTGTTTCAATGGATTAATTCGGCTGTAACTCACCTAGGCAGAATAAGCTTAAAGGATAGACTTACAGTTTTTAATGACAGCATTGAGGAAAAATATAAAATTCAGGAGGCTGTTAAAGAACTTGGCAGTACTTTAGGTTTTAGACAAAAGTATATGGCTGAAGCTCTTATGAATAAGGACAATATGAATAATCCTGAAGTGCTTTTTAAATGGGCTGGAGAAAAACATGAGCGGTATAAAAAAACTTGGCTTAGTATTGCCACTAAAATAATGCCGCTGCTGCCTATTGGAGCACTGCTGGCTTTGCTTTTAGTACCAGGTTTTACGTATAAGGTGCTTCTTTTAGCTATTTTAATAAATATTTTGTTTCTCTTTCCAACTAATGTGGAAAGGCAAAATGTATTAAGTGAGGTAGCTGAATATAAGAAGAGCTTAGAAAGCTATTACAAGATGGTAAGACTTATAGAAAATAAGAATTTTAAATCTGAATATTTAAATGAGCTTAAGAAGAAGCTTACTGATAGCAATGGGGTAAAAGCATCAAAGCAATTAGAGGAGCTTCAGGAAATTATTTCTTTAATATCAGATAGATCCAATATGTTTTATATAATTATAAATATTATTTTTGTGCTGGATTATCGGATTATGATAAGACTTGAAAATTGGAAAGAGAACAGTGGAAAGCATTTAGAGACTTGGATTAGAACTATAGGTGAGTTTGAAGCTCTATCAAGTATTTCGGTTATTAGCTATGAAAATCCAAAGTGGGTAATGCCGGAATTTCTAAAGGATATAGATAAAATATCAGCAAAGGGAATGGGACATCCACTTCTGGGTGAAAAGAGAGTCTGCAATAACTTTATTATGGAGATGCCAGCTAAGGTTCTGCTAATTACAGGTTCAAATATGTCTGGAAAGAGTACACTGCTTAGAACCATAGGCATAAATCTAGTACTTTCTTATGCAGGAGCTCCAGTATGCGCTGAAAGCTTTAAGTGCCCAATAATGAAAATATATACTTGTATGAGGGTTAGTGACAACCTGGAAAAGAATATCTCCTCCTTCTATGCTGAACTTATACGCATAAGAAATATTGTTGATGCTTCCAAGAGCGATGATAAGATATTCTTCCTTCTAGATGAAATATTCAAAGGTACAAATTCCATGGATAGGCATGAAGGTGCAAGAGTGCTGATTACTCAGCTTAGCAGAGCAGGAGCTATGGGACTTGTATCCACCCATGACCTTGAACTTGGAACTTTAGAGAATGAGAGTGGTGGAAGAATCAAGAATTATCACTTTAGAGAGTACTATGAGGATGACAAGATTAAGTTTGATTATAAATTAAGACCAGGAGTGTCTACTACTAGAAATGCGCTGTACCTTATTAAGCTGGCAGGTATTGAAGTAGAAGATAATAAAAAAGGATATTAATATCTATTAGAGAATATTAAGGTAATAAGGTTTTTAGGAGATGATTTTGTGGAGGAACGTGAGTTACTTAAAAGATTATGTTTAGCTAATGGACCCAGCGGCAGAGAGCACTGGGTCTATCCTGTGATTAAAGAAGCTTTTGAGCCCTTTGGAGAAGTAACCTTAAATAAAATGAATAATGTATATGTACATAAAAAGGGAAGGGGAAAAGGCAGTATAATGCTTATGGCCCATTCAGATGAAGTTTTTTTAATGATTACCGAAATAAGTGAAAACGGCTTTTTAAAATTTAAGGGCTGTGGTATTGATGTAAAGACACTTATTTCTCAAGAGGTGATAGTTCACGGAAAAGAAGAAGTTCTAGGCATTATAGGTATAAAGCCACCTCATCTTATGAATGATGAAGAGAGAAGTAAAGCTGTAACTGCAGAAGGATTATTAATAGACACAGGCTATTCTAAAGAAAAGCTAGAAAAAATAGTTAGTGTTGGAGATTTTGTTACTTTAAAAAGAGACTTTTATGAGCTTTTAAATAACAACGTAACCTGCAAGGCAATTGATGATAGGTCTGGAATTGTTGCAATGTATACCTGTGCTAAGGAACTAGAAAATGTGAACCATGATATGGATGTTTACTTTGTTGCTTCCTGTCAGGAGGAAGTAGGTCATAGGGGAGCTAAGATGTCAAGCTATGAGCTCAATCCTACCTTTGGTATAGCTATTGATGTTACCTTTGACAGTGGTGCTCTTGGAGATACAGATAGGGAAAATAAGCTTGGAGGCGGCCCGGTAATCTGTGTGGGACCTAATGTTCACCCTAAGCTTAGAAAAAAGCTGGTTGAAGCTGCTAAGGAATATAACATACCATACCAAGTAGAAGTAGAGCCAGGAAATACAGGCACAGATGCTTGGGATATACAGATAACTAGAGAGGGTATTCCTACACTGTTAATTTCTATTCCTATAAAATACATGCATACCTCTGTGGAAATGATCAATATGGAGGATATTAAAAATACAGGAAGAATAGTTGCCAAGCTTATAGAAAAGCTAAAGGGTGATGAAGTGGAGGAACTGTTATGCTATTAGAAAAATTATGTAGTGCTTCAGGTCCTTCTGGGTTTGAAGGGGACGTTAGAAACATAATTAAAGAAGAGATAAAACCATATATAGATGAAATAAAGGTAGATAGAATGGGCAATATAATTGCTCATAAAAAAGGCAATGGGCCTAAGGTTATAGTAGATGCCCATATGGATGAAGTTGGCTTTGTTATTACAGGCTATAATGAGGATGGAACTCTTAAATTCTACTCTCTTGGGGGAATAAATAATAAGGTTATCCCAAGCAAGGTGGTTTTAGTTGGTGAAAATAAGCTGCCTGGAGTTATAGGAGTAAAGCCTATACATCTTCAAAGTTCAGATGATAGAAAGAAGAACTTTTCCTATGATGATTGCTGCATTGATATAGGTTCAAATTCAAAGGAAGAAACCAAAGCACTTGTAGAGCTTGGAGATTTTGCAGTATTCCCTACTGAATTCAGCGAATTTGGAGAGGGGCTTTTAAAGGGTAAGGCTTTTGACGATAGAATGGGCTGCGCAGTTCTCATAGAACTATTAAAGGAAAACTATGACTGTGACTTGTATGCAGTGTTTAATGTTCAAGAAGAGGTTGGAGAAAGAGGTGCTTTTACAGCTGCTTATGGGGTTAAACCTGATATTGGAATAGCTCTAGAGGGAACTATCTGTGCTGACATGCCAAATATTCCAAAGCATATGAGAGCTACTGAAATAGGAAAAGGACCTGCTGTATCTATAATGGATAACACTAGTATATTTACAGAGGAGATTTCCAAGGCAATAATTAAGGTTGCTGAGGAGAAGGACATTCCTTATCAGCTAAGAAGAGCAATAGCTGGTGGAAATGACGCTGGCGCAATTCATATGTCTGGAGAAGGAGCAAAGGTAGCAACTGTGTCAGTACCTTGCAGATATATTCATTCTTCAGTTTCGGTGGCAAGTAAAAGTGATTATGAGAATACAGTAAAGCTTATGGTTGAATTTTTAAAAACAATAAAATAAGCGAATTTTAAATAAGACCTAAATACTTTTGGACAGGTACAATTTTTTTATGGGTGATTTGACCGTTAAAATCGGGATAGCTGAGTTGTCCAAAGGTCCGAGTGATAAGGAGGATTTATTATGGATGTGATGTTAGAAAAGCTTCTTAATGCCTTTGGTGTAAGTGGGCATGAAGGGGAAGTAAGAGAAGTAATCATGGAAGAATTAAAGGGTATAGATTGCAATGTAAAGGAAGACAAAATGGGTAACCTTATAGTGAAATTAGGTTCAGGAAATGAGAAAATAATGTTCTGTGCCCACATGGATGAGATAGGATTAATTGCAACTTATATTGAGGATAATGGGTTTGTAAGAGTAGGCAGCGTTGGAGATTTTAAACCAGGTGATATGGTGAACAATTTTGCAATGTTTAAAAATGGTACTATGGGAAAGATTGCTGCTGCTAAAGCAGAACCTGAAATAGGAGATATATTTATAGACTTAGGTATTAAGGGAAGAGAAGAAGTGCTAAAGGTTGTTAAGGAAGCTGATACAGCATGTTTTATTGGAGAAGCACTAGAGGTTGGTAAGAATATTATAAGTCCTGGACTGGATAACAGAATAGGCTGCTACATTCTTCTAAGAATGATAAAAGAGATAAAGGATACCAATAAAGAAGTTTATTTTGTTTTCTCAACTCAGCAGGAGCTTGGAGGAAGAGGTGCTAGAGCAGCAGCTTTTGCAATTGAACCAGATTATTGTGTAGTCATAGATTTAGAACAAGCAGGAGATGTGATTGGTGGAGAAGGAAACATAGCACTAGGAGCAGGACCCGTAGTTTCCATTATGGACAAAACACTAATTATGCACCATGAAATAAAGGAAATGCTAGACAGTGCTGCAGGCGATGATATAAAATTGCAGTATACTTATTCTACTAGCATAACTGATGGAGGAACTATACATAAGGAAGTTGGCGGAATAAAGACTGGTGTAGTATCTGTACCTTGCAGGTATAAGCACACAGTTTCTGAAATGGTTTGTCTAGAGGATGTAGAGGCAGTAATAAAACTATTAAAGAATTTAGTATAATATTGCTAAAGCATTAGTAATAGTTTGAGCAAAAAATTAATAAACTTGTGCTATAAATAATGTTGAAGAAAGGTTTGCTGTATGAAAAAGAAACATATAAAATGGATAGCTGTTATAGCTTGGATGATATTAATATTTGTATTTTCAAATATGCCAGGGGATGCATCTGATGAAAAGAGCAAGTTTGTTATATATATTTTTAATGCACTTGGATTGAATTTAAATAGTGTTTTTGGAAATCTAGCAGACTTTGTTGTTAGAAAATGTGCCCACTTTACTGAGTATTTTATTTTTTACATGCTGCTTTACAATGCATTTAAAGAAAATTTTCAATGGAAGAAAGCCATACTGTTTTCTATAGTTGGTGTGTTTTTATATGCCTCCTCAGATGAGTTTCACCAAAGCTTTATTCCAGGCAGAGGTCCTAGCTTTAGGGATGTTATGATAGATACTTCCGGCGGGGCGCTGGCTATGGTAGTCATTGTGATTAGGCAAATACAAAAAAATCGTGCTAAAAAAATAAAGTATATAAAATGAATATGTATGTAAAATGCTAATTGTCAATTTGACAATTAGCATTTTTTACGATTGGTATGGGAAAGTATGGTATAATGTTTAGTAGTGTTTTTATTAGAAAGGAAGAGAAAGCATGTTTATTCAGCATATAGAGTGCGGCAATAAAATTGAAGACATTGAATATAGAGAGAGAATAGGTGCATATGCACTAATTGTTAATTCAGATAATAAAATTGCTTTAGTTAGAAGGGATAATAACTATTTCCTGCCAGGAGGCGGAGTTGAGAATGATGAGACTTATGAAGAATGTTTAAAAAGAGAATGCTCAGAGGAAATAGGCTACAATTTAGAGCTAATAGAGTATATTGGAAAGTTGTCTCATTATACTAAATCTATTAAACACAACGAATACTTAAAATTAGTTGGACATTTTTATATAGGAAAGTTATTAGTTAAGAACGATTTAAAAATCGAAGAAGATCATGAACTTATTTGGATTCCAATTAAGGAGTCTTCAGATAAAATGCAGGAAGAATTTCAGGCACATGCTATAAGGGAATATATAAAGCAGCAAAAAATATGATATATTCAGAATGTATATGTACCGATAGGAATTTACTACACTAAGAATTAAAATATAATATTTGCTAAAAACTTAAGTTGTATATAGACTCTACAGGGATTTAGATGAACACTTTGTAGGTTTTTTTGTTTTTTGTATAAATAATTCTTAAAAGCAAAGGAGAGATTTAGGTGTCAGTAGAATTAAGAAAGTTAAAAGGAAAAATTTTATTAGGTAACCAACTAATAACAAAGTGATACGTATTATAGATGAAGATGCTTTGCAAAGTATTTGAATTTGAATATAAAAATTCAAGTGGATTTTTACAGGTACTCTAATGAGTGAGATGAACTATTTTAGAATACCAGGCTTTTAGAAAAGAGGGATTTTATGAAAACTGATTTAGAATTAGTGCAGCTAGTACTTGATGGTGAAATGAGTGCATATAATGATTTGCTGTTTCGCTATGAAGCACCTATATATAAATTTGTAGCTAATATAATCAAAAGTGAGGATATTGCTAAGGACATAAGCCAAGAGGTTTTTATAGCTGCTTACTACAAGCTTTATACTTATAACAAAAAAAATAAGTTTTCTAGCTGGCTTTTTAAAATAGCAATGAACAAATCAATAGATTACATGAGAAAAAATAGAAATATTCAACAAGTAGATATTGAAACTGCTGCTATTTTCGATAAAAGTATTTCTCCAGAACTTTATGCTGAATATAAGGAAGTAAAGAAAAATTTAGAGGATTTTATTGAAACCTTAAGTAAAACTGAAAAGCATATATTAATTTTAAGATATTCCTATGAAGATCTTACCTTTAATGATATTGGACAGATACTAAATATCAATGATTCTACTGTAAAGTACAAGTATTATAAAATTTATGATAAATATAAAAAGTATATTAGTGATAAAAAAGGGGTGACACCTAGTTATGAATTGTAAAAGCTTTAATAAAATGCTGCTTGAGTATATAGAAACTGAAAACTCTGGAATGCTTAATCAGGAAATGAAAGAACATATGGAAGCTTGTGAAAAGTGTGCTAATCAATATGAAGAAATGCTTGAAGTAAAGGCTTCCTTTAGGGAGTTATTCAATGCACCTAGCAAAAGTTTCACTCCACAGAATAGCGAAATACTTAATTTACTTGACAATAAATACTACAAAAAATCTTTAAGAAGTAAAATTTTATATCATTTTAAAAGAAATAAATACGCATATTCTGTTGGTTTTGCTTTTACTGCGTTAATGATTATAGCACTACCTTTGATGAAGAATTTTGTAAGTAACCCGTCCTATGCCATAGGCAAAATAACTAATAAGCAAGAAACAACATCTAAATCTGCCGCTTTAACCAATGAAAATTCTATTAATAAATATGATATAAAAGGTAAAAACTTTAATGGTGTACTTTTAGAGATAGCTAACCCAAAGAAAATAGCTCTAGGATATAGCCTGCAGGGGTCTAAACCAAATAAAACTACAAGTGAAATAGCCAAAAGCTATGGAGCTGCTGCTGCAATCAATGGAGGAGGAGTTTTAATAGATGCGGCAGATAACAAAGCATTTGCAGGTATGGGAATTCATGACGGAAATATAGTGTATAGTAATATGAAGGATGAAAAGAGTACAGAAACTTTTATAGGCTTTAATCAGGATGGCAAATTAATTTATGGTAAATATACCTTGGCAGAAGTTAAGAAGCTTGGCATTAAAGAGGGAATAACTTTGTCTATGGGAATTTCACTAGTAGAAAATAGTAAACCAATCACACTTAGCTCAGATTTTGGAGTGAATCCTCGAACAGTTATAGGACAAAAGGCAGATGGTACTGTAATAATGCTAACTATTAATGGAAGAAGAGAAGACTCTATTGGTGCTAGTTTATCAGAAGTACAAAAGATACTACTGGAATATGGCGCTGTATCTGCAATTAATCTTGACGGTGGATCTTATTCCTCAATGTACTATAATGGGTCAGTAATAAATAAACCTTGTAGTCCAAACGGGGAACAGCAAGTACCATCAATTTTTATGGTAATGCAATAAATAAAGTTTTGTAAAAAGCTAATTGCTAAAGCAGCAGTTAGCTTTTTTTATGTAATGAATTTACTATATAACCATTGAATAAATAAAAAGAGTATTGGAAGTTTATGGGGTGAAAAGTGAAAATTCAGATAACATCATTAAATAATATGTCATATTTTTAATAAATTGTTAATAAAGCAAAATAATATGTAATATAATGTAGCTTACTGTATAATATATATGTCTAAACATTTGTCTATATTTTTGGAATAATAATTAGAACATTAATCTTTGTATTTACCCAATACTTGGACTAAGTTGACAGAAAATGAAATGCTTCATAGGCAAATTTTAAATATAATATTCATTTTACATATATTTTTGACACAAAGGTCAAATTGAAAAAATACGGAGGGAACAAATATGAAAGTAAAAACCAAATTAGGCTTATCCTTTCTTACAATTATATTATTTACTGTTGCTATTAGCACCACAGGAATAATGTCACTAAAAAAAATAGGCACAAATGCAGATAATATGTACAACAATAGCTTACAATCTGTACAAATAATTGGAGACATTGAAAAGTCGCTATTAAGAATTAAAAGTGATGTTGTTGAGCTAGTTGATGAAAGAGATGCTTCTGCTTCTGATAAACAAGCACTAGAAAAAGATATACAGCTTAATACAGAAAAAGATAATCAATCTATAGCAGCTCTTGAAAAGCTTCCTATGATTCCTTCAGAAAAGGAAATATGGACAACCTTTAAGAGTCAATTAGAACAGTATAGAACAATGAGAGAAGATGTAATTAAGCTTGTTGATGCTGGAAACTACGATGAGGCAGCTAAGTCTTATGAACAGCTAAAAACAGTTAGAGATGCCATGATGACAAACCTTGATAAATTAGTAACCATGAATGATGAAATAGCTAAAACTCAAAATGAAAACAATCACTCAGTATTCGTTAAGAGCAGCAATATTATGCTATCAATTACCGTATTAGGAATTTTATTTGCGGCTGTACTTGCTTTTATCATTTCAAAGAGAATACATGCTTCATTGATTAGAATAGTACATTTTTCTGAGAGCCTAGCTAACTTTGATTTATCAAATAGCTTTAAGGAGGATATGAAGGATGAGTTTGGACAAGCGGGCACTTCACTTATAAAGGCTCAGGAAAATATCAAAGAACTTATAAAGGCAATAATGGACAATTCACAGAATATGAGTGCAGCAAGTGAAGAGCTTTCTGCTACTGTAGAAGAATTAACAGCAAAGGCTGAAAATATAGACAATGCAGTACTTAGTATAGTTGCTGGAACTCAGGAAACTAGTGCATCAGCAGAGGAAATAACAGCTTCTGTTGAGGAAGTGGATTCAAGTATTAATGAACTTTCAAGTAAAGCAATGGAGGGAAGCAATAATTCATTAAAGTCAAAGGATAGAGCTACTGAAGCTTCAAATAAGGGAACTGAAGCCATAAAAGAAGTTAGAAGCTTATATGCTGAAAAGAAAAATAATATGCTAAAGGCTATTGAAGAAGGTAAAGTTGTAGATAACGTAAAAATTATGGCAGATACCATTGCAAGTATATCAGAACAAACCAATTTACTTGCACTTAATGCTAATATTGAAGCTGCTAGAGCTGGAGAACAGGGCAGAGGCTTTTCAGTAGTTGCTGAAGAAGTAAGAAAGCTTGCAGAACAATCTTCAGCAGCTGTAACTGGTATTCAGGACACTATTGTAAAAGTTCAAGATGCATTTAAAAATCTATCTGAATATAGTAATGATGTATTAAAATTTATCAACGAAAATGTAGAACCACAATTTGTGGATTTTGAGAATATGGGAAAGCAATACTACAGTGATTCAGAGTTCGTTAGCAAGATGTCCGAGGAAATAGCATCTATGTCAGAAGAGCTCACTGCTACTGTTGATCAAGTAAGTGAGGCGGTTCAAACTATGGCATTAACTTCGCAAAAGTCCTCAGAGCATACAGAAACTATAGCAGAGAGTATTGATGAAACAACAAAGGCAATAGAGCAAATAGCTACGACTGCGCAAGAACAAGCAGAACTTGCACAAAAGCTCAATGAATTAGTACTTAAGTTTAAACTATAAGAGGTAAATAAAAAGTCATGAACCTTATTAAAATTAAGGCTCATGACTTTTTTATATAGTACTATTTTTTAGTCTTAAAGTAATTGCTCCTAAGCATTTTATCGGAAATATCAAGGGCTTCAATAGCACTCTTTTTATCATCTTCGCTCTTAGCATCACCAATATAAACACCATTACTAAGTATAGTAAAGTTCTTATTTGTTTTTAAAAGGTTTCTTCCCATGGCTGTATTTATATAGTCCTTTTCATCTACTCCCATTAAATAGGATACCGTTGGAAGTATATCAACCTGTCCACCAATTGTTTTTATTTCTTTGCCTTGCATACCTTTAGAATAGATTATTAGTGGAACTGTCATGTTGTTTTGAGACCACCAATCTTCTTTTGGCTGAATAGTTTTTAGTTTATCAGAGTAGTATTTATGAACGCCAGTATGGTCGCCGTATATTACTAGCACTGTGTTATCTAACAAGCCAGACTGATCTAGGCCGTCAATAAATTTACCAAGCTGCTTATCTGTATAGTGGACAGCTTGAAAATAGTCACCAAGCACTGTTTTACCAATATTATCAGATAGTTTCAATTCCTTAGTCTTTTCAGGCATATCAAAAGGCATATGGCTTGTGAGTGTTACAAAGAAAGAGTAAAATGGCTTAGGTTGTTCTACTATTTTGTCTTTAAGCTGTCTTAAGAAGGACTCGTCACTTAATCCATAACCAATAGTTTCATCTACTTTGAAACCAACCGTGTCTGTGCATTTATCAAAACCCATGGACTGCAGTGCAGGCATCCAGTTCCAATAGCCTCCTCCATCTGGGTGAAAGGCAGAGGTATAATAACCTAGTTTCTTCATAAGTACTGCCATGGAGTTATAACTGTTGTCAGGATATCTAAAAAAAGTAGCACCACTTCTCACAGGATGAGTTGAAGTATTGGCCATAAGATCAGCATCAGAGCTATTACCTCCGGAAACCTGCTCATGTATTTGTGAAAAATATAAGCTGTTTTTGATAATCTTATTCAAGTTTGGTGTTATTTCTTGATTTTCTATCTGTTCATTCATTAAAAACTGTTCTAAGGATTCAACTTGAACAAAAATTAAGTTCTTTCCCTTAAACATTGCTTTATATTCATTATCAGGCAGATTTTCCTGTTTATTTTTATACCAATCACTAATTTGTTTATTATCTTGTTCAGTTAGTACAAGTCTTTTAGAGTTTTCTATATAAGAAGCTATGTCATGAATATGATAGCCTATAGGTGACATAATTGATATATTAAGCACAGGTGAAAAATAGGTATAAAAATATCTTCTGTTAGCTCCATCCTCTAGTACGTCATATCTATAGTGATAATAAGATGGAATACCTATTCCAACAGCTAAGAGAATAACGAAAGTAAGTACCTTTCTTTTAGCAGTTTTGTAAAAGCTTTTTATTCCAAAAGTAATTATCAATAGAATTATTATATCCATAAAGAAAATAATATCAATAGGTCTCAGCATAGAAGATACGCTAGAGCCTGTACCGCCTAGGTTTTTTGTTGCGTCAAGAGTATATATGGATATAAAATTTTGAAAACATCTATAGTAAACCAGGTCACACAGCATTAGAAAAGAAATAATAAAATTCATGAGAATAAGCACAAAGGCTTGTACCTTTCCTTTAAACAAATATGCTATAGACACAAATATTACTATAAATGAAAGATGTATTGGAATATTCTTAGCATAATAGAATATAGAGTGTGGAGCTAAATGCGTTGCTGTAGGTGTAGATACAAAAGAAGTAAAAGTTAAAAACTTTAAAAATATAAAAAGTATTGTAAGTAAAAGCAATAGGTTTTCCTTTAAAAATAAAGGTACATTATTTAGAATTTTAGAGAAAGGCATATTTTTATTCTGCCTATTTAAAACTTTTTCCATAGATAGTTATCCTTCCTTATAATAGTAATTATCGAATTAGATATTCTACACGAAATAGTGTAGCAACTGTATTATATCATTATTTTTAAAGTATGAAAAATGGAAAAGAAACCTATATGCTTTATACTCAGATTTTTTGGTTAATTCAAGAAGCTTTTATTAAATATTTTTAAGAGCGTCAGCAAGAAGCTCCCAATCCTTTTCGTAGAGCTTTAGAAATTCTTCATTTCTATTATAGGTTAAGGCTGAAGGATGATACATTGGGAATACGTGTCTTTTTAATTCTTGGTTAAAGTATAAAGATCCATGACATTCACCTATGCTCTTAAAATTAGTTAGTCTCTTAAGAGGTACATTACCTAAAGTTACAATTACTTTAGGGTTTACCAAAGCAATTTCTTCATCTAGCACTTCTCTAAACATTTCAACTTCCTTAGTTTTTGGAGGTCTGTTGCTGATAGAAGTACGTCCGTTTTTGCCTTCTTTTATAGTAATTGGTCTAACAAAACAAGTATTTGTTATTCTTATTTTATCTCGAGATAGACCAATAGAATTTAAATAGCTTTCAAAGGTTTTTCCTGCCATGCCTACAAAGGGTTTTCCTTCCTCTACTTCTGTTTTTCCAGGAGCTTCTCCTACAAATAAAATATCACAGGGAATAGGGCCATCCCCTGTAATGTAGCCTCCTGTAGGCTCATCCTTATAGTTTTCAGCAATTACTTTAATTTTTTGTTTTATATCTTCAAATGTAGTCATTGATTTTCTCCTTTCATTAAGAAACACTATGTAATTTGGAATTTGTAGAGGAGGTAAGAACTAAGAGGTAAAAAGTAAGAGTTTATGAAAAAAATCAGCAGGGCTGAATTTTCACCACAACTATTACTTCTTAGTTCTTACCTCTTACTTATTCATAAGTTATAGTTTATCATATAGATTTTAATTTTATAACAGCTATAATAGAATAACCTCCAATTCATTGGAGGTTATTCTATTACATATTATTTAATTCAGAAGTTGGACCTTGAATTATTACCGGATTTTTTGAAGAATCAAGCCATCTTAATACTTGAACTAAATTGCTTTCAGGCATGGCAGTACACCCTAGAGTACCTCCGCCAGAAAGTGGAGTTATATGTAGAAACATGCCACTTCCTTTTCCCATAACCTTGTTTGAATCCATATTGTAGTTTATAACAGCAGCATATTTATACAAAGGTTGATTTGTTCCTAGTGCTTCATAATCCTTCCAATTTGGATCAGGCCCACCTTCTCGATGAATCCATACATTATATCTTTCAAGTACTGAATCGCTTACCCAATAATCATTTTGATTAGAAGCTTTATAAGGCATTTTAAACCCTGCATTTCCACCCCAGCCAAACAGATAAGGTATTGAAAAAATACCTACAGGAGAGGTTAAGTCACCCTCATGTCTATTTGTAGAAAAGCCCTTTATTCCTACTACCCCCGATATGTTTGAATATACCTCTTTCCAGCTGCCATTAATTTTTTCATAAGTATTTATATTTACACGGCAGGTGCCAAAGGAATTTGCTTGAACAAGGATTGCTTGCTGAGAGTTTCCTAAGGATTTTATCTTATCAATTAGTCTGTTTGATTGAGGAGTTGTTGAAGCTTGAGCTACTTGTACTTTTTGTTTTTTATTTTCATCTGACTTCTTTACTTCTTCCTGCTTTTTTAATTCCTCCTGCTTTTTTAGCTCTTCTTGTTTTTTTTGTTCTTCCTGCTTTTTTAATTCCTCCTGCTTTTTTAGCTCTTCTTGTTTTTTTTGTTCTTCTTGCTTTTTTAATTCTTCTTTATGGTTCTTTTCTAAAAGCAGTCTTTGCATTTGCTTATTAAGCTTTGACTGGAGTTCGTATTCTTCTTTCTTCTGTTCATCTGCATCAGTATTATCATTTTTTTCCTTTGAAGCTGCTTGGGATTGAACACTGATTTTTTCTGCATAAATTAATTTTGAAGCACTGCTATTGGAAGATAAACTGCAGCCAGAAATTAAACTTGCTTGCAGAATAAAAAATGATATAAAAAATATGACATATTTCTTATTAATTCTCAATATTATGTCCCCCTATACTAGTTAATTTAATAATATTATACTATCGACAAGAAATTAAAACAATTTGAAAATTTCTGAGAATTTGATACAATTTTTGTAGAAGTATATTAGATAAGATATGATAATGGGGGACGTAGATGAAAAATAGGATATTGGTTGCCTTCTTAGGGGCATGTGTAATGATTTTTATGTGCAGCTGTGGTATAGATAGAAATAAAGTAAATGAAGTTAAAACTAATAATATTTTGCAGAAAGTGGAGAAAGCCAATAGTACAAATAAGGATGAAGAAACAGCACAAAGGCAAGAGGAACAGTCTTTATTGAAAAAGTCAGAACAAGCTGCAAAGGAAGGTAAATCGCAGCAGAATAAAATAACAGAAATAGACGGGCTTGTAAAGCTTAAGGATATGGATAGTAGTTTTATAATTGATCTTCGATATGCTACAACAAGTAATTTTACAGGAAAGAACATATATCCTGTTGATGTTTGTGTACTGAGAAAGGAAACTGCTGAAAAGCTAGTAAAAGCTAATGAAGAGTTTAAAAAGCTTGGTTATAAAATTAAGGTATGGGATGCTTATAGACCTCCTTATGTACAGCAGATATTTTGGAATCTGGTTCAGGATAGTAGATATGTGGCTAATCCTAAAACAGGAGGTTCTAGGCATAATATTGGCACAGCTGTGGATATAACACTTGTAGATAATTTGGGTAAAGAGCTAGTTATGCCTTCTGGTTTTGATGATTTTTCAATAAGAGCTCAGAGAAGCAATCCTAATATAAGTGAAGAGGCAAAAAAGAATTCCAAACTTCTTACTGATGTTATGGTAAGGGTAGGATTTGAACCAATAGAAACTGAATGGTGGCATTTTGATGATAGTGAAAGTTCAAAGTATAAAATAGTTGATATAAAGCTTGAAAGGTTTGAACAGTAGCATCATATGTTTGATATAGTCATTAGTATAGCCATTGCCAATATATTGCCAAAACCTGATTAAAATGTTAATATGAATGTATGTATTTTCGAGATAAGTGTAAAATTACACAACAAAAAAGTAGGTTAAAGGACTAAATGACCTTTAACGGGTAATCTAACAATAGAAATAGGTATGAATAGGTTACCCAGTGTGACCAGTGAAAGGAGAAAACATAATGGAAACAGTAATCATTATAGATTCTTGTAGTGACCTTCCTAAAGATTATGTAGAAGAAAACAAAATTACTATGATGCCAATGACTTATAATTTTAAAGGCAAGGATTGGACGGATGACTTTGGACAAAGTTTGTCCTATGAGGAGTTTTATAGGGAAGTAAGAAATGGAGAGATGTCTTCAACATCTCAAATAAACGTATATAGATATTCAGAAGAGTTTAAAAAGCAGGTTAAGGATGGAAAAAGTATCATATGCATTTGTTTTTCATCTGCATTAAGTGGTTCCTATAATAATGCAATGGTTGCTAGGGAAATGGTTCTAGAGGAACTTCCAGAAGCAGATATATCTGTTATTGACAGCAGATGTGCATCTATGGGAGAAGGACTTTTGGACTTCTATGCTATTGAAATGTTAAAAGCAGGTCATAGCAAAGAAGAAATAGTAACCTGGCTGGAGGATAATAAGCTAAAATTAAATCACTGGTTTACTGTTGATGATTTGAATCATTTAAAGCGTGGAGGAAGAGTTTCGAGTACTGCAGCTATGATAGGGACATTACTTGAAATTAAGCCAGTACTTCATGTAGATGATTTAGGAAGGCTTATACCTGTTACAAAGGTTAAGGGGAGAAAAAAATCAATCAAGATGCTTGCGCAGATGCTTGATGAGAGAATAGTTAATTCAGAGGAACAGGTAATATTTATTAGTCACGGAGATTGTCTGGAAGAAGCTGAAAATTTAAAGAGAATGATATTAGAAAAGCATAAGGTTAAGGATGTAGTTATAAATTTTATAGGACCTGTAGTAGGTTCTCACTCTGGTCCAGGAACGGTAGCATTGTTTTTCTTAGGAGAAAAAAGATAAGCTGGGATATTCCCAGCTTATCTTTTTTATAATATAAAATATTAAGTTACAACAAGGATGAAAATACTCTTGCTAGGGATTCCAATGCTCTTATATGCTTTGGGGTATTTTCATAATCAGTAAGGGTAATCTCTGTACTGCTTTCTAAATCTTCAAAGAATTGTTCTTCTAGCTCTTTGGTTTTATTATCATCATATATAACTGCATTTATTTCATAATTTAATTCATAGCTTCTAATATCCATATTTGCAGTTCCTACAGTGGCTATTTTACCATCTATTGTCATAACCTTAGCATGTATAAAGGATTTAGAGTTATAAAAGTTTACTTTAGCTCCGCACTTTAGAAGTTCCAGTAAGTAAGTTCTTGAAGCATAATAAACAGCAGCATGATCATATTTACCTGGAAATAAGATTCTAACATCTATTCCACTCAGTGAAGCCATCTTAAGTGCTTCCATTATGCTTTCAGTTGGAACAAAATAAGGTGTTGATATGTATATATGTTTTTCTGCCATGGTGATCATTTTTAATACACCCTGCATTATAGCGGGATATTCGCTGTCTGGGCCGCTTTTTATAAGCTGCATAATTTCACCTTTAGACTTTTTTGGTTCTGGGAAGTAGTGCTTAAAGTCTTCCGTTTCAAAGAAAAAATCACCATTTACTTTTTTTATGGTAAAGTAATCATCTATGAAAACTGCTTGAAGCCCTAGAGCAAAATCCCCTTTAACCATTAGGTGAGTATCTCTCCAATAGCCTAGCTTTCCCTTGCCTAGATATTCATCTCCTATATTAATGCCGCCAACAAAACCAATCTTACCATCGATAACAACAATTTTTCTATGGTTTCTATAGTTAATTTGTGTATTTATCATTCTTAAAAGTGGGGCTAAAAAGTAAGAGTACTGTACTACATCCACACCAGCAGCTTTTAGCTCCTGTATGTAGCTCTTCTTTATCTTTATTGAACCCACTCTATCTAAAATAAATTTAACACGAACTCCTTCATTAGCCTTTTCAATAAGCAAATCCTTTATTTCATTTCCTATAACATCACTTTTTACTATGTAGTATTCAAGGTGGATATGATGCTTTGCTTTTTTTATAGCAGCTTTCAAGGCCTGAAACTTTTCAGTACCATCGTTAAATATAGTAATATCGTTATCTACAAAAAGTGGAGAATCACTGTTTTTCGCAAGTAACTCAATTAAAGGAATATATTCCGGATTCTCAATTCTATTTATAACTCTATTTATAAGGTCTCTTACAAAAGGAGAAAAGTCATCATTTAACTTATGCTTCTTCCAGTTCCTTCCCAAGAACATATATAGCAACAAGCCAATTGGAGGCAGCAAAATAAAGACCAAAAGCCAAGCTATAGTTTTTTCTGGTCTTCTTCTCTCTAGGGTTATTATTAATATAGAGACTACTATGTATATGATATAGAGCCATATTGGTATTAGTGTGGATTTATAAAACACTAGTATCACCTCTAGTCATTATAATTGCAAACTATTTTCAAAATATACTTATCATGATATGAGAAAAGAGTGTCAATTTGATATAATATATATTATAGTTTATTTTATAATAAAGTTGCAAAATAAGATATACAAAATTTAGAAAAGGATGTAGGTAATTTTATGAATGTACTTTCTATAGAGAATATATCAAAAGGCTACAGTGATAAAACACTGTTTGAAAATGTGTCCCTTGGAATAGGGGATGGAGATAAAATTGGATTAATAGGTATAAATGGCACAGGAAAATCCACGCTGCTTAAAATAATTGCAGGAGTAGAAACTGCGGATACAGGCAAGATTATAGTGGGAAATAGAGTGAGTATCGAATATCTTAGCCAGTTACCAGACTTTGATGAAAGTGCTAATGTTATAGAACAAGTATTTAAAGGCAGCTCCCCAGTTATGCAGCTGCTTAGAGAATATGAAGAGGCGGTAGAAAAGTTAAGTGAAAGTCCTGAGGATACGGAACTTCAGAGAGCACTTACTAATCTAAATGGTAAGATGGACTCTATGAATGCTTGGCAGATTGAAAGTGAAGCTAAAACCGTACTTACAAAGCTTGGAATAACAGACTTTAAGGCTAGGATTGCAGAGCTTTCAGGTGGTCAAAAGAAGAGAATAGCACTAGCAAGCAGTTTAATTATGCCTTCCGATCTTCTAATTCTAGATGAGCCTACAAATCATATGGATAATGATACTATAAGCTGGCTTGAGCAGTACCTTAATAAGCGAAAGGGAGCACTTCTTATGATAACTCATGACAGGTATTTCCTAGACAGAGTTACTAATAGAATTATTGAATTAGATAATAGTACTCTCTATAGCTACCAGGGTAATTATAGTATATTTCTAGAGAAGAAGCTTGAAAGAGAGGAACTTGAACAAGCAAATGAAAGAAAAAGACAAAATATACTTAGGAAGGAACTTGCTTGGATAAGAAGAGGTGCAAAAGCTAGATCAACAAAGCAAAAGGCAAGAATCCAAAGGTTTGAGGAACTAAGTTCAGATGGAATAGAGGTTAGTTCAGATAAGCTTGAAATGAATTCTGTAGCAACAAGACTTGGAAAAAAAGTAGTGGAAATCCAGAATATATCAAAGAGCTTATCCGGCAAAAGGCTTATAGAAGACTTTAGCTATATAGTGGTGAGAGACGATAGAGTTGGAATAGTTGGGCCTAATGGCAGTGGAAAATCAACTCTTTTAAATATGATTGCAGGAAGGTTAAATCCTGATGGTGGCAATATAGACATTGGAGAAACTGTGAATATAGGCTATTTTTCTCAGGAAAATACTGAACTCAATGAAGAATTAAGGGTTATAGAATATATAAAAGAGATAGCAGAGTATGTGCTTTTAGCAAATGGAGACAGAATTTCAGCTTCTCAGATGCTGGAGAAATTTCTATTCTCACCTGCACTTCAGTGGACGCCTATTTCTAAGCTGTCAGGAGGAGAAAAGAGAAGACTATACCTTTTAAGAGTACTTATGGGAGCACCTAATGTATTACTATTAGATGAGCCTACTAATGATTTAGATATTCAAACTCTTACTATATTGGAGGATTATCTTGATGATTTTAGTGGAGCCGTTATAGTAGTATCTCATGATAGATACTTTTTGGATAGGGTCACTGATAAAATATTTGCTTTCGAGGGAAAAGGAATTATAAAGCAGTATACAGGCAACTATTCAGACTATATAGAAGAAATTAAAGAAAATGCGGAAGATCAAATAAAGGAAAAGCCAAAACAGGATAAGAAGGATAATAAAGAGGAAGAAAAGAAAAAGAATAAAACACTAAAATTCACCTTTAAAGAGCAAAAGGAGTATGCAGAAATTGATGACAACATTGAAAAGGTGGAGAATCAAATAGCTGATTTAGAGACACAAATAGAAGGGACAGCCAGCGACTACGAAGTGCTGCAAAAGCTTTTAGGCGAAAAAGAACAGCTTGAAAATCAGCTTGAGTATTTGATGGAGAGATGGACATATTTAAATGAACTAGCAGAGGAAATAGAAAAATCAAAAATAAAATAAATTAGGAGGTACTATGAACAGTTGTGATATGCACACTTGTGAAACCTGTACAGGTAAATACTGTGCTACCAAAGCGCCCATATTTTCCATGCTTGATAAGGAACAGATTGGTGAGGTTACAAGCCTTATTGTAAGGCGTAAATATAAAAAAGGACAAATTATTTTTTTTGAAGGCGATGTATCAGATAAGTTTTATATTATAAACAAAGGTAAAATTAAGATTTATAAATACACTAAAGAAGGTAAGGAACAGATATTATATATACTCTCTGAGGGTGACTTTATGGGATACCTAAGCCTCTTAAAAAAGAGTAAGTTTGAGTTTAATGCTGAAGCACTTGAAGATGTTGGAGTATGCATACTTACCAAGGATAGCTTTGACACTATACTAAAAAAGACTCCAGAAATAAGCCTTAAGATACTAGAAAATCTTCACGATAGAATAGTAAGCCTTGAAGACCTAGTGCAGCGATTAAGTACAAAGGATATTGAAGCTAGAATTGCAGGCATTCTAGTAAGTTTTGCCAAGGACTTTGGTGAAGCGCAGGGTAATGAAATTATGATAGATTTGCCCTTAAGCAGAGAAGAGATGGCAAATTATATTGGGGTGACTCGGGAAACTATAAGCAGAAAGCTTACCAGCATGCAGGATGATGGAATAATTCAGCTTATTGGAAATAAAAAGATGGTAATAAAGGATTTAGAGTATTTAAAAGATATGTGTTAATTTATAAAAATATTAAAAGCAGATACCAATAAAAATTGGCATCTGCTTTTGATTTAAGCTCTAAGAAGTACCTCTGATATGGCTTTTGCTGTCCTTATGCATAAATTCTTTGAAGCTTCGTCTGGAGTAAAGGCTACTCTTAATGGAAGCCTAATATCCTCTGCGCCTGTGCTCTTTATTAGATAAGAAGTAGTAAGAACTGTAGCATTAGTACTATTAAGATAATCGCTAATTACTTCAATTGCCTCACCACTCCAGCCGTAGGAACCAAAGGCTGCTGCGAATTTACCTGAAAGATCAAGCTTTGTAAGTTCCTTTAAGACATCTTCTAAGTTGCCTATCATATCGCCATATTTTGTAGAACTTCCAACTAGTATCAAATCAGCTTCTTTAGCTGAAGCTATTATTGTTTCCATTTCTGCATTTTTCACATTTACAACTGTGTTTTCAATATTCATTTCATTTAAGCCTTGCGCTAAACTCTGAGCAACCTTTGAGGTGTTCCCCGTCATAGAGCTTAAAAGCAATAGAGCTTTTAAATTCTTTTTAGTATTTAGGGTGCTCATTTCATCATAAAGCTCAATATACTTATTAGCATTGTCTCTTAAAATATAGCCGTGAGAAGGAGCTATCATGTCTATATCTAGTCTCTTTATCTTAGTTAGCATATCTTTTACATAAGGTCTGTGAGGGTGCATTATAAGCGAGTAGTAAACCTTGAAGTCCTCTGTAATGTCCTCTTTGGCTGAATCGTTAAATAACTCATAATTTGCAATATGGGTACTAAATTGGTCGCATGGATAAAGTATTTTATCTTCAATGCTATAAGTAACCATAGTTTCTTCAGTGTGAAGGTATGGAGTTTCTAAGAATTTTAAAGTCTTTCCTCCGATATCTAAGGTATCTCCATCTTTAATCACTATGAATTTTGCATTCTGTAGTTTGAACATTCCTATCAAAAATTCCTTGCCTTTTTCTGTAGTAACAATAGCAGCATTTTTTGCTTTACTCATTAATGAACCAACTGCTCCTGCATGATCAGGTTCTACGTGATTAACTACTAAGTATTGAAGCCTTTTTAAATCTACCATTTCAGCTAAGGCTTTAACCCATTCTCCAGCAAAGGCTATATCTACAGTATCTATAATAGTAGGTTTATCTGTATCTAAAAAGTAGGAATTATAGGTTGTACCTTTTTCTAATACTAATCTATGAAAGGGAACCTTCCTGTCATCTACTTTACCAATCCAGTAAGCTTTGTCTGCAATTTGTACTTTATTTATCATATTAAATCTCTCCTTTTAATTTTTTTGGGCACTCAATTTATCTCTGCTGTTTTAGTGCCGTGCTTTATGGTCTCATTATAGGAAATAATTTATTTTAAAACTATGATTCAGGTCAATTTATAATTTGATTGTAATCACATAATTAACCTTTACCTTTGGATATAATAAAGTCATAAAAAACAAAAACTAAATCAGTATAGCTGATTAGTTATATAAGGAGGATTATTATGGGAGAATTTCATAGTTCACAAAAGATTGGAGAAATAGTAACAAAGTTTCCGAAATCAGCAGATATATTAAAGGAATATAGAATTGACTTTTGCTGTGGTGGAGATAGACCATTAATAACTGCCATAAAAGAGCAAGGATTAAATGAAGCAGAAATTTTAGATAGAATTAATAATTTATATGAAGAAGTAAAAAGCGTTAAAACAGAGGATATAGATTGGGAAAAGGAATCTATGAGCAAGCTTATAGACCATGTAGTAAATACTCATCATGCTTATTTAGGAGTTGAACTTCCTATAATAAGTGAACTTACAACTAAAATTTTAAGAGTTCACGGAGAAGGACATCCTGAGTTATCGAAGGTGCATAAGTTATTTCACAGTTTGAAGATGGAGCTTGAACAGCATTTAATTAAAGAAGAAGAAATAGAATTCCCTCTTATAAAAAAGTACGAGGAAAACCCTTCAAAAGAGGCTCTTGAGAAGATTTTAAAAGTAGAAAAGGAGCTGGAAGAAGAACATGTGGGAGCTGGAGATATACTAAAGGAATTAAGAAAAATAACTAAGGATTATGCTGTACCAGAGGATGGCTGTAATTCTTACAGACTGACTTATAAAAAACTAGAAGAGCTAGAGGCTGATACCTTCCAGCATATTCATCTAGAAAATAATATACTCTTCCCAAGACTTGAAAATGAAAATAAATAGATAAGTTTAATTAAAGCAGCTGCTGATAGATATATTTTGTCAGCAGCTGATTTTTTATAATATATTAAGCTAATTTTGGAAAAATAAATATTGTAGGAATATTTAATTAAAAATATTGTACCCCTACATTTTATATTTCTATTTTTCAGTAGTATAATTTTCCTATAGGGAATTAATAAGGTCATTATAAGAGAGTATGCAACGTAATAATTGACCTTTAGTTTTAATAAGAGATATAAGGAGGAAGCTGTATGAAGGTACCATATATAATGACGCCTGGACCTACTCAGGTAAGTGAAAATGTAAGATTGGCAAGGGCACTGGAAACTACAAACCCAGATTTAGACCCTCAATTTTATGATTTTTATAAGGAAACCTGTAAGAGAATAGGTGAATTTTTAAATACTAAAAATGAAGTTAGGATATTGAGTGGAGAGGGAATATTAGGCCTAGAAGCTGCTTGCGCCTCTTTAACTGAAAAAGGGGACAGGGTTTTAGTTATAGACAATGGTATTTTCGGAGAAGGATTTGCCGACTTTGTTACCATGTATGGTGGAGAACCTATACTTTTTAAAGGTGACAGGCAAAGAGAAATTGATATTAAGGAATTAAAGGCATTTTTAGATGTAGATAGAGACTTTAAATATGCTACTGTAGTACATTGTGATACTCCTTCAGGGGTACTTAATGATATAAGTAAAATATGTCCGCTTCTAAAAGAAAAAGGAATAATAACTGTGGTAGATAGTGTAGCTGCTATGGGAGGAGAAGAATTTAAGGTGGATGACTGGAAGATAGATATAGCATTAGGGGGATCTCAAAAGGCAGTATCAGCTCCTCCAGGACTTACATTTTTAAGTATAAGCGATGATGCTTTTAATGCTATGGAGAATAGAAAGGAACCTATTGCCTCGTTCTATTGTAATCTGTTAAATTGGAAGGATTACTATGAAAAACAATGGTTTCCATATACCCAGTCAATAAGTGATATTATGGGACTCAGAAAGGCAATAGATAATATACTGGAAGAAGGACTTGATAATATTATAGAAAGGCACCACAGTATAGCAAAGGCTACAAGGCATGCAGTTAAAAGGGCTGGATTAGAGCTGCATATAAAAGACGGATATTCAAGTACAGTTACTGTAATAAATGTGCCAAGCAAAATTAATGATAAAAAGCTAAGAAATCATATGCTTAATAATTATGGAGTTATGGTGGCTGGGTCCTTTGGATACCTAGAGGGTAAAGTAATACGCATAGGACATATGGGCGAAAATGCAAAAACAGATAAGGTTTGTTATACTTTGTTTGCTCTTCAAAAGTCTTTAGAATATTTGGGCTTTACACCAAAAGTGGATATGGTTGAGGAGTTTTTAAAGGAACAATAAAAGCTTAAGGAATATAAAGTGAAATGTAAAAAGAGTTAGCTGCAATCTCTACAGCTAACTCTTAATTATTTGTCTAAAAGCCATTTATCAAAAAACTTATCCCATTTTTTGCCCGTAACTTCTTCTACAACTGCAATGAAATCCTTGGTTTTGGCATTTTTAAACTTATATTTTTCGTAATAGGTCTTTAATATTTTTGAAAATGCCTCATCTCCAACTTCATTTCTAAGATCACAGAGCATAGAAGCTCCTTTTCTATAAACTAAAGGACCATAATCATTCCAACCTTGAAATTTTGAAACAGGTCTCAATACTACTTTGCTGCCTTTAATACTTCTCTCACTGCCAGTATAGCTTCTTACAATATTGTCAAAGTAAGCCTTTGAATTATTCTTCTTTTCAAAATATGCTCCTTCAGAATAAGTAGCAAAGCTTTCATCAAGCCATGCTTCATCAATTTCGTCATTACCTACTGCGCTATACCACCATTGATGTGCAGTTTCATGAACTATTACAACTTCAAGAGTAGGAATTTGATTAGTGGAAGTATAATATTGTTTGCCTATATATACAAGCTCAGGATACTCCATACCTGTTCCAAAGTTGGTTTCTACCACAGAAAAGTTCTTATAAGGATATTTTCCAAAGGCTTCATTGAATTTTTTAATAGAGTTTTCTGCAGCCATCATGGCAATAGCATTATTTTCTTTATTATCTGTAAGAAAGAAGCATCTAACATTTATATCATCAACAACCTTTTCCTGAACAGTAAATTTATTGCTAGTTACAAAGGCAAAATCTCTAACTTTATTTTCTTTAAAGGTATAAGTTTTTTCATTTCCGTTAAGTTTTTCATCCGCAGGCTCTCCAGTCGCAGCTACCTTATAGTCTTTTGGTACGGTTATATTTACAGCATAGTTTGATGCATCACTGTAAAAGGGATCACCGATTTTATAATAAGGATCTAAATTCCAACCTGTCTCGTCAAGTACTGCAGCAATAGGGTACCAGTTGCCAAAGTTAAAGCAATTATCAAGAACTCCAAATCTATCCGATGCTTCAGGAATAATTACAGAAAAATCTATAGATAAATCCACACTTTCTCCAGAGTTAATTGCTTTAGGAAGGATTACCTTTAAAATAGTTTGATCCTCGCCTTGGGTTTCATATTTCAATTTAGAATCCCCATTTTTTACTTCCTTAATATCTAGACTTCCAGGATTAAAGCCATTTGGATACATGTCTTTGATACCTACGAAAGCTGTAGGGGCAGTGGCCTCATTTTTATATGCATTTGGATATATGTGAAAATATACTTCTTTAAGCTCAGAAGCACTCTTATTTGTATATTTAACTTTTTCCTCACCTACAAGTTCTCTTTTTTCAGGAGTTAGTTTTACATTTATATTGTATTCAGAGGGTTCAGCTGCTTTGTTAATAGTAACAGTCTGCTTTGGTGAAGGTGAATCAGTAGTGGCTGTTGGCTGTGTTTTTGTACAACTGCAAAGAATTATTGAACAGCTTAGAAATAAAGAAATTATTAGTGTTGTGGTCTTTTTCATGTAAAGTACCTCCTATAGCGCTTATAAGCTTAACTTGTATTATTTCAGGATATAGAGCGATAATTGATGTAATTTAATACATACCATAATAAGTTTATATTAAATATTAAAAAATATACTGATATCCGTAAATAAATGTTATTACATATTTTTACAAATGTCAATTAATGTAGCGTTTTTAAAAGATTATTACAATAACTTATCCTAGTGTATCATTATGAGGGATTTTAAGAAATATGGATATATCATGAGAAAATGAAGTGTAAATTCATATAAAGGTTCATTATGCCTAAGAACTGCTTAATGTGTGTGATATAATAACACATGTCGCTTCGGTAACAAATAAATGTTGTAAAAAGTGCTTAAAAAAAGTATTGACAACAATAAAGTGAAGTGATAAACTATAAAAGCTGTCAGATGACAGCAACTTGGTCCTTGAAAATTAAACAGATATTAAGGTAAAAAACCAGCAATTCTTTATGAGATTAATAATCTCAAAAAATAAGCGAATGAGCTTAAAATCAAACTTTTAAATTGAGAGTTTGATCCTGGCTCAGGACGAACGCTGGCGGCGTGCCTAACACATGCAAGTCGAGCGAGAGACTTCGGTCTCTAGCGGCGGACGGGTGAGTAACACGTGGGTAACCTGCCTCAAACAGGGGGATAGCCTCCCGAAAGGGAGATTAATACCGCATAACATCACGCTATCGCATGATAGAGTGATCAAAGGAGTAATCCGGTTTGAGATGGGCCCGCGGCGCATTAGCTAGTTGGTGAGGTAAAGGCTCACCAAGGCGACGATGCGTAGCCGACCTGAGAGGGTGATCGGCCACATTGGAACTGAGACACGGTCCAGACTCCTACGGGAGGCAGCAGTGGGGAATATTGCACAATGGGGGAAACCCTGATGCAGCAACGCCGCGTGAGTGATGAAGGCCTTCGGGTTGTAAAGCTCTGTCTTTGGGGACGATAATGACGGTACCCAAGGAGGAAGCCACGGCTAACTACGTGCCAGCAGCCGCGGTAATACGTAGGTGGCAAGCGTTGTCCGGATTTACTGGGCGTAAAGGATGCGTAGGCGGATATTTAAGTGAGATGTGAAATACCCGGGCTCAACTTGGGTGCTGCATTTCAAACTGGATATCTAGAGTGCAGGAGAGGAAAGTGGAATTCCTAGTGTAGCGGTGAAATGCGTAGAGATTAGGAAGAACATCAGTGGCGAAGGCGACTTTCTGGACTGTAACTGACGCTGAGGCATGAAAGCGTGGGGAGCAAACAGGATTAGATACCCTGGTAGTCCACGCCGTAAACGATGAATACTAGGTGTGGGAGGGTCCAACCTTCCGTGCCGCAGTTAACACAATAAGTATTCCGCCTGGGGAGTACGGTCGCAAGATTAAAACTCAAAGGAATTGACGGGGGCCCGCACAAGCAGCGGAGCATGTGGTTTAATTCGAAGCAACGCGAAGAACCTTACCTAGACTTGACATCTCCTGAATAGCCGGTAATGCGGCGAAGCCCTTCGGGGCAGGAAGACAGGTGGTGCATGGTTGTCGTCAGCTCGTGTCGTGAGATGTTGGGTTAAGTCCCGCAACGAGCGCAACCCTTGTTGTTAGTTGCTACCATTAAGTTGAGCACTCTAGCAAGACTGCCGCGGTTAACGCGGAGGAAGGTGGGGATGACGTCAAATCATCATGCCCCTTATGTCTAGGGCTACACACGTGCTACAATGGCAAGTACAAAGAGAAGCAAAACCGCGAGGTGGAGCAAAACTCAAAAACTTGTCCCAGTTCGGATTGCAGGCTGCAACTCGCCTGCATGAAGCCGGAGTTGCTAGTAATCGCGAATCAGAATGTCGCGGTGAATACGTTCCCGGGCCTTGTACACACCGCCCGTCACACCATGAGAGTTAGCAACACCCGAAGTCCGTGAGGTAACCGTAAGGAGCCAGCGGCCGAAGGTGGGGTTAGCGATTGGGGTGAAGTCGTAACAAGGTAGCCGTAGGAGAACCTGCGGCTGGATCACCTCCTTTCTATGGAGAACAGCCTATTAGCGTAAAGCTGATATGGTTAGCTGGTACTCTTAATATTCTGTTTAATTTTGAATGACCAAGTCATTCAAGTTGTTCTTTGAAAACTGAACAGATTAAGTAAAGTAATTGTAATACTCAAATTAAACTATGTTTATAAGGGTATACAATTTCGCAAAATAATAAATTGATTTTAGGTCAAGCTACGAAGAGCGCATGGTGAATGCCTTGGCACTAGGAGCCGATGAAGGACGCGATAAGCTGCGATAAGCTTCGGGTAGGCGCAAATAGCCTGTGATCCGGAGATTTCCGAATGGGGCAACCCACACAGTAATAACTGTGTACTGTATACTGAATAAATAGGTATATGGAGGTAAACTCAGGGAACTGAAACATCTAAGTACCTGAAGGAAGAGAAAGAAAAATCGATTTCCTAAGTAGCGGCGAGCGAAAGGGAAAGAGCCCAAACCTTAGCCTAACGGCTGAGGGGTTGAGGACAGTTCATAAACGAAGAGGTATCTTAACTGAAGAGAACTGGAAAGTTCCACCGCAGAGTGTAATAGTCACGTAAGTAAAAAGAGAAAACTTCAGAGCTGATCCAGAGTACCACGAGACACGTGAAACCTTGTGGGAAGCAGGGAGGACCACCTCCCAAGGCTAAATACTACCTAGTGACCGATAGTGAAGCAGTACCGTGAGGGAAAGGTGAAAAGAACCCCGGGAGGGGAGTGAAATAGAACCTGAAACCGTGTGCTTACAAACAGTCGAAGGGCGTTAATGCCTAACGGCGTGCTTTTTGTAGAACGAGCCAGCGAGTTACGATGTGCAGCAAGGTTAAGTACTTAAGGTACGGAGCCGAAGGGAAACCGAGTCTGAATAGGGCATTTAGTTGCATGTCGTAGACCCGAAACCGGGTGACCTATCCATGGACAGGTTGAAGCGGAAGTAAAATTCCGTGGAGGACCGAACCACGTTGGTGTTGAAAAACCATGGGATGAGCTGTGGATAGCGGAGAAATTCCAATCGAACTCGGAGATAGCTGGTTCTCCTCGAAATAGCTTTAGGGCTAGCGTCGGGTAAAATAAGTAATGGAGGTAGAGCACTGAATGGGCTAGGGGGCATTGCGCTTACTGAACTCTATCAAACTCCGAATGCCATATACTTGTACCCCGGCAGTCAGACTGCGAGTGATAAGATCCGTAGTCAAAAGGGAAACAGCCCAGATCATCAGCTAAGGTCCCAAAGTGTAAGTTAAGTGGAAAAGGATGTGGGATTTCTAAGACAACTAGGATGTTGGCTTAGAAGCAGCCACTCATTCAAAGAGTGCGTAATAGCTCACTAGTCGAGAGATCCTGCGCCGAAGATGTCCGGGGCTAAAACTTACCACCGAAGCTATGGATGTACCGTAAGGTACGTGGTAGAGGAGCTTCCTGTATGGGCAGAAGTCATACCGAAAGGAATGGTGGACTGTACAGGAGTGAGTATGCTGGCATAAGTAGCGAGAAATGAGTGAGAATCTCATTGGTCGAAAACCTAAGGTTTCCTGAGGAAGGCTCGTCCGCTCAGGGTTAGTCGGGACCTAAGCCGAGGCCGAAAGGCGTAGGTGATGGACAATCGGTTGATATTCCGATACCAGAAGTGGCGTTATTAGAGATGGAGTGACACAGTAGGATAGGATGTGCACACTGTTGGATTAGTGTGTTTAAGCATTTAGGCATGTGGGTAGGCAAATCCGCCCGCTTAGCTGAGGTGTGATGGGGAGCGAAATTTAAGTAGCGAAGTATCTGATTCCACACTGTCAAGAAAAGCTTCTATCGAGGTAACTTCTGCCCGTACCGCAAACCGACACAGGTAGGTGAGGAGAGAATCCTAAGACCAGCGGAAGAATTGTTGTTAAGGAACTCGGCAAATTGACCCCGTAACTTCGGGAGAAGGGGTGCCTACGCAAGTAGGTCGCAGAGAATAGGCCCAAGCAACTGTTTAGCAAAAACACAGGTCTCTGCTAAAGCGAAAGCTGATGTATAGGGGCTGACGCCTGCCCGGTGCTGGAAGGTTAAGGGGACTAGTTAGCGCAAGCGAAGCTATGAACTTAAGCCCCAGTAAACGGCGGCCGTAACTATAACGGTCCTAAGGTAGCGAAATTCCTTGTCAGGTAAGTTCTGACCCGCACGAATGGCGTAATGACTTGGGCACTGTCTCAACAACAAATCCGGCGAAATTGTATTGCGAGTGAAGATGCTCGCTACCCGCGATTGGACGGAAAGACCCCGTAGAGCTTTACTGTAGCTTAGCATTGAATTTCGGTATTGTCTGTACAGGATAGGTGGGAGACTGAGAAGTAGGGGCGTCAGCTCCTATGGAGTCACCCTTGGGATACCACCCTGACAGTACTGAAGTTCTAACCACAGTCCATGAAACTGGTCGTGGGACATTGTTAGGTGGGCAGTTTGACTGGGGCGGTCGCCTCCTAAAATGTAACGGAGGCGTCCAAAGGTTCCCTCAGAGCAGTTGGAAATTGCTCGTAGAGTGCAAAGGCAGAAGGGAGCCTGACTGCGACACCCACAAGTGGAGCAGGGACGAAAGTCGGGCTTAGTGATCCGGTGGTACCTCGTGGGAGGGCCATCGCTCAACGGATAAAAGCTACCTCGGGGATAACAGGCTGATCTCCCCCAAGAGTCCACATCGACGGGGAGGTTTGGCACCTCGATGTCGGCTCGTCGCATCCTGGGGCTGAAGTAGGTCCCAAGGGTTGGGCTGTTCGCCCATTAAAGCGGCACGCGAGCTGGGTTCAGAACGTCGTGAGACAGTTCGGTCCCTATCCGTCGCGGGCGTAGGAAATTTGAGAGGAGCTGTCCTTAGTACGAGAGGACCGGGATGGACTGACCTCTGGTGTACCAGTTGTTCCGCCAGGAGCACGGCTGGGTAGCTATGTCGGGACGGGATAAACGCTGAAAGCATCTAAGCGTGAAGCCCACCTCAAGATAAGATTTCCCATAGCGTAAGCTAGTAAGACCCCTTGAAGAACACAAGGTTGATAGGTCAGGGGTGTAAGCGCAGTAATGTGTTTAGCTGACTGATACTAATAGGTCGAGGGCTTGACCAAATATTCTTAATCTGTTCAGTCTTGAGAGAATAGCATTCTCTTAAAGGAAACTCACTCAACAGAGTTGAGGAGTACTGATTAGTTAGCAAAATCGAAGATTTTGACTAATCATGTATCTGGTGGTAATGGCAAGAAGGTAACACCCGTTCCCATTCCGAACACGAAGGTTAAGCTTCTTAGCGCCGATGGTACTGCAGGGGAGGCCCTGTGGAAGAGTAGGACGCTGCCAGGTTATATATATGGCCAGTTAGCTCAGTCGGTAGAGCAGAGGACTGAAAATCCTCGTGTCCCTGGTTCGATTCCTGGATTGGCCACCAAAAAAACCTTAAGCTAAATGCTTAAGGTTTTTTTATTGTTATGACTATTCAATAGAACAAGTTATGCTTTCAACATGACCATTAACTTTTACTTTTCTATATATCTTTTCGATTATTCCATCTGCATTAATAATAAAAGTGCTTCTTTCAACTCCCATTACTTTTTTACCATACATATTCTTCTCTTTTATAACATCATAGAGTCTGCAAACAACTTCTTCAGCATCAGAAAGTAATAGGAAATTAAGATTATGTTTATTAATAAATTTTTTGTGAGAATCGATAGAATCTCTACTTATTCCTAGAACCACGCCGTTTAAATCTTCTATTTTAGAAAGATTTTCTTTGAATGCAATTGCTTCATTAGTACATCCAGGTGTATTATCCTTAGGATAAAAGTATAGTATTACTTTTTTTCCTCTGTAGTCACTCAACTTATGTTCCTTATCATCGGAACCAGGCAGAGTAAAATCTGGAGCTAAACTTCCTTCTTTAACTTCCATGTTTTCCATATACATTCCTCCTTATCAATTGATAGCAAGTGAAAATATAGAGCTAAATTTACTAGCTGCTAATTCAATCCTTAATGTTAATTATAATACTATTATAGCTTGAATGGTTATAAAAAAATAGTAGAATTGGTTCTTAATAGCTGGCGAAATGCTAGAATGTATAAACTTCACAAACATTTAAATGTATATAATGGGGAAATGTGAAGGAAAAGAGGAGTTTTTGGCGAATTATAAATTTAATTAGTTTTAGCAATTTACTACAGTAAGTTTTTTGGGGGATCAACTATGAAGGATAAGCTAGCAGCACTTTTTTTAAATGTACTTCCAAATATAAAAAGCGATTTAAAAGGACCATTAGATAATAATATGCTTGAGACACATAGGCAATTTATGAAGGGCTCTATTTTAACGCTGTGCATATTTGCCTTAATAGTACTATTATTATTTATACAGAATAAGTACCTAAAAAAGAGAATTGATAGAATAAATAAAAGGTTGAGAAGACAGCATGATTGGCTTCAAACAACTTTATCTAGTATAACTGATGGAGTAATTACAACAGACACAGAAGGTAGAGTGACTTTTATAAATAGTACTGCTAAAGAGCTTTTACAAATTAATGAGGATGCTGCTAAACGCTTAAATATTAATAGTATTTTTAACATATATAATGAAGATAATTGCAAAAAGCAGATATTGCCTTTAGATGCAGTTTTAATAGAAGATAAAACCATAGAATTTCCGGAAAGCACAGTTTTAGTCCTAAAAAATGAAAATCGGTGTAATATTGAGTCAACTATTGGACCTTTAAAGGATAATAATGAAGCAATTATTGGAATGTTTTTAGTTTTCAGGGATATTACTGTAAAAAAAGATACACAGGCCAAACTAAGTGAAAGCTATCAGGAATTAGAAGCTTTATATGAACAAATAGCTGCAGCAGAAGAAGAAATAAGAGAACATTATAAGGAACTGCAAGCAAGCGAAAAGAGCTTGAAGATAAGTGAGGAAAGATTTAGGTTGGCAACAGCAGGCTGCAACGATGGTATCTGGGATTATAACTTACTCACTGGAGAGCTTTTCTATTCAGATAGGTGTAAAGAAATGTTAGGCATTAGGAAGGATACAAACCTTTCTCAATTTAGTAATTGGATTAGTTATATTTGTGAAGAGGATGTTTCTAAATTTCAGGAAGAAATGAAAGCTCATTTAGATAGAATGAAATCATTTTTCAAGGTTGAATGCAGAATTAGAACCAATAATGGGGAGATAAAGTGGGTCTCAATTAGAGGACAGGCTATTTGGGATATTGATGGAAAGCCTACACGTGTAGCGGGTTCTATTACTGATATAACTGATGGTAAGAGAAATGAAGAACTAATATATAATATGGCTTACTATGATACACTAACAGAACTTCCTAATGGAGTATTTTTAAGAAAAAAGTTTAATAGCCGATTAGAAAATGCATTATTATACAATAAACATCTAGCAGTGGTTTTTATTGATATTGATAATTTTAAATCTGTAAATGATATAGTTGGACATCAAGTCGGGGATAAAGTGTTGAAAAAAATCGCTATAGCATATAGTGATGTAATTGGAGAAGAGGATAATCTATTTCACCTAGGTGGAGACAATTTTTGTGTTTTAATTGAAGATTATAAGGCATTGTCAAAAGCTAAAGAGGTGGCTAGCAAGATATTAAAGATGTCCGAAAGTGCAATGATTATCAATAATTTTGAGTTTTACATTAGCTCTAGTATAGGCATTTCTTTATTTCCAGAGCATGGTGCAGATATTGACGTTCTACTTAAAAATTCAGAAACGGCAATGTACTGCGCTAAAGAATATGGGAAAAACAATTACTTTATATTTGATGAGAATATGAATAAAAGGACCTTACAAAAGATAGATATGGAAAAAAGCCTAAGGTATGCTATAAAAAATTATGAGTTTGTAGTTTACTATCAGCCTCAAATAGAAATAAGTTCTAGAAAGCTCATTGGTATGGAAGCTTTAGTGAGATGGAATCACCCAAGGCTAGGATTTATACCACCAATGAACTTTATACCATTAGCTGAGGAGACAGGACTAATAATACCTATTGGAGAACAAATATTAAAAATTGTATGCAAACAAATAAAGGAATGGAAGAATAGGGGGTACCAGTGTGTACCTATAGCTGTAAACATTTCTGCAAGACAGTTTGAAAATGCAGATATTCTTGGAATAATTGATAAGGTAATTAAAGAAGCTGACATTGAATCAGAGCTTTTAGAAATTGAGATTACAGAAACTATAGCTATGTCTGATTTTGAATTTACAGTTAAGATTTTGGAAGGACTGCAGAAAAGAGGAATCAAGGTATCTTTAGATGATTTCGGAACCGGATATTCTTCATTGAATTATCTGAAAAAGCTTCCAATAAATAGGGTTAAAATTGATAAATCCTTCGTTCATGATTTAAGCGTAGGAGCTTGTGAGGAAGTTATTGCAGAAGCTGTTATAAATATAGCTCATAGTATGGAGCTAAGCGTGGTTGCTGAGGGAATAGAAACTGAGGAGCAATTGGAACTTTTAAAACAAAAGGGTTGTGACATTGCTCAAGGATATTTATTCAGCAAGCCTGTATCTAACTTGGAGGCAGAAAAGTTATTAATATAAAAAATAAATGAAAGTCTTAAGAATGACACTTAAGACTTTCATTTATTTTTTGTTCTATATTCAAATATAATATTAGAGGAATAAATAATTTTGTATTTCTTTAAATCTGAGGTGGACTTCTTATTTTTAAAACAAAAGGTGTGAATAGCTTCCCAAAGAAACACCCAAGCTGCAATGTTTATTATTTCGCAAAGAGTAAACACGAACAGTGTTTTTTCCTGATATAGCTGCAGTAAAAAGCCAAGAAATATTAATAAAGAAGCAACAATAGCATATTTTACAATATGCTTGTAAGATTGATTGAGTATTTTAAGTGAATTATTTATTTCTGCAAGATAGTGATCCTGGATTGATTTTATAACTTCTGCTTCTAAATTTCTATCTTTTATATTAATAGGGAGATGAAAGCGAAGTTCTAGTACACAATTTTTAGGCGACTTTTCAAGGTTGTTATGCAAAAATAATATAAACTCTGGAGATAGTCTCTCCATTGCTTTGTCACAATAGGGTGACTTGCAGTATATATCCATATAGTTATCCAGCTTCAAATTAATAGTATTAATAAAGTGAGCCATATTAATTTATTCACTTTCATTTATAATAATTATTAATCTTCTATATATATGAATATGATAGTAATTGGACTAATATTACAAGTTAGGAAGAGTAAAATAAATAAAATATTGGATATGAATATTTAAATATGATATGATGGTTAAGTATATAAATTAGAGTTTAAAGGAGAAAAATTATGGAGAACAATATATTAGCTGTAGTTAACGGAAAAGAGATATTAGAAAAAGATTTAGAATTAGCTATTACAAGATTGCCAAAGGATAGACAGTCGTTTTTCAATACACCTCAAGGTAAAAAACAATTATTAAATCAAATAATATCTTTTGAGTTATTCTATAACTATGGAAAAGATAACGGTATAGAGAATGATGAGAATTATAAAGCTCAATTAGAAATTGCAAAAAATGATTTGATAACACAATTTGCTATAAACAGCGTTCTTAAGGATGTAAATGTTACAGATGAAGAAGTTGAAAAATATTATGAAGCAAATAAAAGTTATTTCATGAGTGAAGAAGAAGTTATGGCAAGCCATATTTTAGTTGCAACACTTGAGGAAGCTCAGGAAGTAGCTAAGAATATAAAAGAAGGAATGGAATTTGAAGAAGCCGCAAAAGAATTTTCAAGTTGCCCTTCTTCAGCACAAGGTGGAAACTTAGGAAAGTTTGGTAGAGGAAGAATGGTTCCTGAGTTTGAAGAAGCTGCTTTTATTTTAAAAGTAGGAGAAATAAGCGAACCAGTTAAAACTCAATTTGGATATCATATAATAAAGGTACTTGAAAAGTTTGATGCTGAATTAAGACCTTTTGCCGAAGTA
>NZ_BRXR01000001.1:3767500-3802500 GCF_026012015.1 Clostridium omnivorum
GCAGAAGGGAGCCTGACTGCGACACCCACAAGTGGAGCAGGGACGAAAGTCGGGCTTAGTGATCCGGTGGTACCTCGTGGGAGGGCCATCGCTCAACGGATAAAAGCTACCTCGGGGATAACAGGCTGATCTCCCCCAAGAGTCCACATCGACGGGGAGGTTTGGCACCTCGATGTCGGCTCGTCGCATCCTGGGGCTGAAGTAGGTCCCAAGGGTTGGGCTGTTCGCCCATTAAAGCGGCACGCGAGCTGGGTTCAGAACGTCGTGAGACAGTTCGGTCCCTATCCGTCGCGGGCGTAGGAAATTTGAGAGGAGCTGTCCTTAGTACGAGAGGACCGGGATGGACTGACCTCTGGTGTACCAGTTGTTCCGCCAGGAGCACGGCTGGGTAGCTATGTCGGGACGGGATAAACGCTGAAAGCATCTAAGCGTGAAGCCCACCTCAAGATAAGATTTCCCATAGCGTAAGCTAGTAAGACCCCTTGAAGAACACAAGGTTGATAGGTCAGGGGTGTAAGCGCAGTAATGTGTTTAGCTGACTGATACTAATAGGTCGAGGGCTTGACCAAATATTCTTAATCTGTTCAGTCTTGAGAGAATAACATTCTTTCAGTAAGTTTTCCGTGGTAGCTCAATGGCGGAGCATTCGGCTGTTAACCGAAGGGTTGGAGGTTCGAGTCCTCTCCACGGAGCCAGTTATCTGGTGGTAATGGCAAGAAGGTAACACCCGTTCCCATTCCGAACACGAAGGTTAAGCTTCTTAGCGCCGATGGTACTGCAGGGGAGGCCCTGTGGAAGAGTAGGACGTTGCCAGGTTAATGGAAACACTAAGCATAAAAGCTTAGTGTTTTTTTCTTATTTCTGCCTCCCCTTGGTACGACGGGGTAACAGAACCAAGCCAGCTGCCACTGGCTAAGTTACCCGTGAAAGTGCATCCAGCACTTTCACCTGCAGGGGAGGCCCTGTGGAAGAGGCAAAAGGTCTAAATGACCTTTTGCGGGCAGTAGTTAACGGGAGTTAACAGGTTTTATTGCCCAGTGCTGCGTAAGCAGGACGCTGCCAGGTTAATAAAAAGCATTAAGTTTAAATACTTAATGCTTTTTTCTTATCATATTTTAGTGAAGAATTTCATTTCAGCACTAATTGAATTTTTATCAATGGTAAGTATAATATATGAAAACCAAGGTTCCTTCCTTTTCCTAGACAGGGAGCCTGGATTTAACAGTAGGGTTTTATTTTTAGTAAAAATAGAAGGCTGATGGCTATGACCAAATATTATAATATCAGCATTATCATCCTTAAATATCTCAATGGCTCGTTCCGGAGTTGTTTTTTTATCACCATGACCATGAAATATGCCTATTTTTTTACCTTCAACATTTATAATCTCTTTTTCATTTAAAACAGATCTTACAGGTCGTTTATCAACATTGCCCCATACTCCAATAAACTTTTTACGACTTTTTATTAGCTCTATTACTTTACAATTAGTGTAGTCACCAGCGTGAATTATAAGGTCCACATCGTTAAAATACTTATCTATATATTCAACTATTTTTTCGGGATGTTTATCAAGATGTGTATCTGACATTATTCCAATTTTCAAAGGTATCACCAACTTTTCGTTATTTTGATAGTAATTATAGGGTTCTTTAGTATATTTGCATTTAAGGGTTTTATTAATTCGTGAAATTACTACATATCAATTGTGTTTTGCTATATGAAGCAGTGCATATGTTTAAGTGCATTACTATTTTTATAATATTCTATGCAAATTTAAATGGTTACAAGCAAGTAAAAAGCAAGTATTGTTATTTTTAGTTAAAAAATTCACTGCAAATAAAAGCTAGTGGATAGGAGCATAATATATTTGATAACTATTTTATTAGGAGGAGAAAATATGCATAACAGAAGCCATATAGATATGGAAAAATTAAATAAAGTTCCTGTTGGACACCCTTTTGAATATAAAGATATTGCAAGTGAAGAATTGCCATTAGAAGAACATACTGAGGATGGAAAAAGATTTAAGGATGAAGTAGAAAGTGGAGTGTATAGAGAAATAGTCATTGAAAAGGATACTGGAAGTCATTTGCTTTACAAAAAGCTATAATTATATGAAAAGCTTATATCTGCATATGTTAGATATAAGCTTTTTATATGATTATTTTAATAAACAGAATTCTTAATTTAGCTTTGATATGTTATAATAATTTGGAAGGTGAGTGACATGAATTATGTTATAATTGACTTAGAATTTAATAATATGAGAGAAATAGACAAGTATTATCCTGACTATTACAATGAACATCCGGAATATGAAAATATTAAGTGTCCAAATGAAATTATTGAAATAGGAGCAGTAAAGTTAGACAGGACAATGAAACAAATGGATACCTTTAAGGTTTACATAAAGCCAGAAATATTTAGTTTTTTAAATCCTAGGATTACAGAAATAACAGGCATTGAAACCAAAGATTTAGATGAGGGAACAAATTTTTATAATGCTATGGAAATGTTTATAAACTTTGTTGGACAGGATGTTATTATTGGTTCTTGGGCTAAGGATGATATAGTGGAACTTATCAGAAATGCAGATTATTATAATTATAAAAACTTAGATTGGCTTAAGGAATATATTGATATTCAGGAATATTGTACAAAGGTTCTAGCACAAAAGAAGCCTATAAGTTTAAAAAATGCTTTAGATAGATTTTATATAAGGATAAAAAAAGATTTACACGATGCCTTAAATGATGCTGTATATACTGCTGAAGTATTTAAAAGAATTTATAATGATAGAATAGTTAAAAGTTATATTATTAGAGATATAAAAAATATGCCATCTATAGAGATAAGGGATTATTCAAATTTTAAGTTAGATGAGAGTAAAATAGATGAAAGTTGTCCTAAATGTAGTAGCCATATATATATGGAATATCCATTAAAACTTTTTGGATGGAGATTTATTGGACTAGGTAGCTGTGAAAAATGCAGCAGCAAGGTACTTCAGAAGATTGTAGTTAAGCAGACCTTAGCAGGTGATAAAGTTTATGTAGAAAATAAGAGACTGATAAGCGAAAGAGAATACTTAGATTATATATATCAAATTGAAAATAACAGGATAGTAAATGAATGATAGTAGTAGTTTATATATTAATAGGCGGTGAAAAGGATGAAGTTAGACGCAGCACAAGAGAAATTAGTTAAGAGCAAGCCTTGCAGCATAAGTTTTATTAAAGGTGGAGAGTCATCAGGAAAAACTACTGCTGCGGTTTATAGAGCACATTATTTAAGAAATAACTATTGCCTTTATGATAATGATAATATTCTTATGCTTGTAAGAGATGAAGTTGAGAAGAAAAAGGTTATTGAGTTATACGATTCCATTAAGCAGTGGAGTTATATGCAGTATATGACTTTATTCACAGATAACAGAAGTTGTCTAGAAGTTCTAACAGAAAAAGAAATGATAAATAAGTTTCTAGATATTAGCAAATATAATGAATCAAAAAAAAGCTGCATTCTAATAGATACGAATGTAAAAAGAAATATTGTTAGTGAGTGTATTTTAATACTGAAGGGTAGATATAAAAGATCAAAGCTTCTAAAAAATTCATATACAGATTTTCTAATAGAGGAACTAAGTTGGATTAAATCCTGCAACTATGATAATTTAGAAAATTATCAGGGTGCTGATAGAATAGGAAGAAAGGCTTTAAAAGGTAAAGGGCCAAGCAGGTTAATGAAGAATTCCAATGGAAGAGAAGTAGTATTTGAACTCTTTAAAATGTATAATGAAAAGCTTAAGGAAAGAAATTATATTGATGAAGAAGATAGAATTATATATATACTTAATTATTTGAGAGAAGCTACAGATAGATTAAAATATACGCATGTAATAGTTGATGGCAGTGAAAGGTTAACAAAGGCTGAGATTGAGATTATGAAAAATCTTTGTTCAAATAAAACCTATTCAAGTTTGCTGTTAATTTTAAATACTGAAGCGGAAGATAGTAAAAATGCTTGGATTCAGAGAAATAGAAAATATAGCAAATTAGGATTTGAAGCAGTTCCAAAGGCATTTTGGCTAAGACATAAATTTGAAATCAATAATGCTGCTAAAGTATCAGATGGTATTAGCATCAAGGAGGATAGTGGAAATCTGATGTTTATAGAAAATTATGAATATCTTGATATACGTCATAGAAGAAAATATGATTTTACTATTGATACTAGTAATATTGGAGAGGTTATTATGAATAATGAAGCTGAACCTGAGGTATATCGAGATAATGAAGTAAAACAAATTCCAATGTACAGCGATATTGCTGCTGGTGAGCCAATATATATTAATGATGAGCTTGAATCTAATTTTTATATACCAAACTTTTGGCTTAGAGGAATGAGAGATTGCTTTATCCTTAAAGTCAAAGGTGATAGTATGATAGGAGCAGACATTAATGATGGGGATTTTGTAGTTATTCAAAAGCAATACTCAGCTCAAAATGGAGATATAGTAGCTGCTGACTTGGATGGTAGTGCTACATTAAAAAGACTAAGTATAAAAAAAGACATAGTAATGCTTTTACCAGAGAATAAAAAATATAAGCCTATAGCTATGAATGAAGATAACTCCTCAATATTAGGTATTGCAATAGGTATAATAAAGAATAAACATTAAATAAAAAGCTGAAATCTCAATAAAGATTTCAGCTTTTTATTTAAATTAGGATTATTTTGAATTATTTGACTTATTTGGGCAAACAATGTTACAATACTTGTGTTTGCAAAACTATCTTTTACATAAGGTTGATATCATGGGGAGGGGGAATTACTATGGAAGAAGCTTTAGAAGATAAGTTCCGTATAGTTGGTGGACAAAACCTTTGCATAGAGGAAGAGGAAGTGTTTAGTACATCATACTGGAAAAACACTAAAAGAAAATTGCTAAATAATAAAGTTGCTATTTTATCAATAATAATTTTGGCTGCAATTCTAGCATTAATATTTATTGGACCAAAGATATTTCAATATGGTATAAATGTACCTAACTTTAAGTTGAAGAATGCTAAACCAACATTAGAACACCCATTCGGAACAGATTTTCTTGGAAGAGATATATTTGTTAGAGTTTGCTATGGAACACAGACAACACTACTTATAGGGGTTTGTGGAGCACTTTTAAATACAGCAATAGGTTCGATTTTTGGAGCTGTTTCTGGTTTCTTTGGCGGACTGACAGATAATATAATAATGAGAATTGTAGAAATATTACTTTGCATACCTACTTTTATATTAGCAATAGTGATATCAATGTTTTATAGGTCTGGAGCCATAGCGCTTATAATTGCTATTAGTATTAATGGATGGTGTAATGCAGCGAGATTAATTAGGGGACAAACTCTTCAAATATGCAACCAAGAATATATTATGGCAGCTCAAGCCTTAGGAGCGGAACCAGCTAGAATAATCACTAAACATCTTATATCAAATGTAATTAGTATTATAATTGTATCTGGTACACTTGAGATTCCATTAGTTATGCTAAGCGAGGCCTTTTTAACTTTCATAGGATGTGGTATTGCTGAACCACAAATAAGCTTAGGGCTTGTTACTAAAATAGGATACGATAATTTTATCTTCTATCCGTATCAAGTTATTATACCTGGCTTATTTATGACTTTAGTGATACTTTGCTTTAATTTAATTGGTGATGGGCTTAGCGATGCACTAGATCCAAGCATTATTTAGTTTGGAGGGGGTTAGGTGTATAAGAGAGCTTTAATATCGATTAGCTTGATTTTGTTTATATTAATATTTGGAGTTCATTTTTACTTTAACTTTAAAACTAGGATTGAGCCTCCATCTAATGAATGGTCTAAAGAGGCTTTGCTTGCTGAAGGAAGCATTCAATGTAGTCCAAAGCTAATTAAGTTTAAAGATAATTATATTGTAGTTTATAGTGACGGCAAAAACATTAAAGTACTTAAGGTTAATACTATTGGAATAAAAACAGAGGAAAAATCTATTCCAATAAAGGATGGTACAATAAAGGATATTCATTTGTTTACTAATGACAATGATTTATTTATGGTTTCTGAAATAATTGATGGAAAAACAAAAAAAGTACTTTTTTTAAAAGGAAATGATACTTTTGAATTTAAGGAAGCTGAAACAATTCCTAATGTTTCTGATGTAGTACAAATCGATAAGTATGCAATGGCTCTATCACAGAATAATAAAATAGAGTTTATTAATTTCAAAGAGAATCAAAAGTGCTTTAAGGATGTAGCTAAAGAGAGATTCTTAATGGGAAGTAAAAATAAGGATGGGTATATATTATGTTATTTAGTTGATACCGGAGAGTTTGACTATGTAACTATTAAAGATGGTAAAATTAGTGATCCAAAGCTTGGCGGATATACAAGTGAAATGACTAGAATTAATTTTCTAAGGACAACAATGATTGTCAATGACAATATTGCTAATGTTTTAATTGAATATAAATTTAGAGATGAGTATGCTGGTGCAAGGCTTTTGACATTCTCGTTAAATACTAAAAAATATGACAATAGTGAATTTAAGCTCAATGGAGAACAGAGGATAATATCCAATATTGAACAGTTTTCAAAGGGTAGTGAAAATAGTATTCTAGCTACCGCGTCTAGAACTATTGGAAATAAAAAGGTTTTTGAGGATATAGTAAAATTTGATACAAAAAATGGTGCTTTTGTGAATGCAACTCCGCTTTCTAGATCAAAAGAGATATCTCTATATGCAAATGGTAGTGAGGATACTGCCATATTTTGCGATATAATAGGCAAAGATAATTTGAAATTGTATATGGTTTCTACCAGAGAGGATTTTAAAAAAGCAAATAGCACTATAAGAAAAGATGAGATCAAATTAGCAATAGAAGATACTTTTCAAAGTCTAATATATAGTGTAGGTTATATTATTATATACGGTATGTTTTGGATACTTCCAAGTTTGTTTATAGCTGTGATACTTACAGTATTAGAGTATAGGCTAAATAAAAAAATGAGACAAAACGCATTTATACTATTATGCATAGCTGCAACTTTAATAAAGTGGTATTTTATACATAAGATATCTTATGTAAGATATGGAATGCTGCTTCCACAACTGCTAAATCCTTATGTGGGTTTAGGAATATGTGTATTAATTAGCTTTGCTTTCTTTATGCCGGCGTATTTTAAATATAAAAAGGAGGAAGGCTACAGAGTTATTATGCTGCCTTTTTCTGTAGCTCTTATTTTGGAAAGCTTTTTAACTGTAATGTTTTTTGGCTCTTTTCTAGTGTAGGGATATCCTGATAAATCTATAATTGTACAAAATTAATTTAATTAGGAGTAGAAATATTTTATAAATGTGCGATAAATTATTTATTTATTTCATTTATGAGGTTAATGGAAAGTTGGAGGAGGAAAAATGTTTAAAAAATCAATGATTGGGTTAAGTATAGTAATGCTCATTGCTATATTTAGTATTAATTTTTATTTAAACTTTAAGCTAAGAGCAGCTCCACCATCCAATGAATGGTCTAAAGAGGTGCTACTTACTGAGGGAAAGATTCAAAGTCCTAAGCTAATTAAATATAAGGACAGTTATACTGTAGCTTATGGAGATGGCAAAAATATAAAAATAATTAAGGTGGATTCTATTGGAAGGAAAATTGCTGAAAAAGTTATACCAATAAAATCTGGTAAATTAAAAGACATTTATTTATTTACAAATGATAAGGACTTATTTATGGTTTCACAGATAATTGTTGGTAACTCTCAAAACATTGTTTATTTAAGAGGCAATGAAAATTATGATTTTGATGAAGTTGAAACAATTCAAAATGTTTCTGAGGTAGTACACATTGATAATAATGTGATGGCTCTAGGATTTTGGAATAAAATCGAATTAATTGATTTTAGGGAAAATAAAAAGGCAGATATAAATGTATATGATTACAGATTTTTAATGGGAAGTAAAAATAAAGATGGATATATATTAGCGTATCTAGCTAGTAACGGGGATATTCAGTATGTTACAGTTAAAAATGGTAGAATTAGTGAACCAAAGATTGGTGGAATTCTACCTGAAATTACTTATACATATTTTCAAAAAGCTACTCTCATTGCAAATAATAATGATGTAGATGTATTAATGGAGTATAAATATCGGTTACCTGGTTCTCCTGGTGAATTTATTGATACAAAGCTTTTAACTTTTTCATTAGATTCTAATAAATATAATTCAGGGCCGGTGAGAGTTAATGGGGAGAACATAGTGCTTTCAAATATTTCGCAGTTTTCAAATGGAAAAGAGAATAGTATTTTAGCTACTGCATCAAGAGACTATGGTAAAAAGAAAAGCTTTGAGGATATACTGAAATTTGATGTAAAGAATGGCAAGTTTGTAAAGACTACACCTCTTTCAAGGTCCAATGAGTTATCTGTGGAAGCAAGTGGTAGTGAAGACACCGCCGTATTTTGTGACGTTTTAAGTAGTGATAATTATAAACTTTATATGGTTTCTTCTAGAGAAGACTTTAAAAAGGCTAATAATACTGTAAGAATAAATGAACTAAAATTGGCCTTGGTAGACACTTTAGACAGTATGATATATAGTTCAGGATATATTATTATCTATAGTATGCTGTGGGTATTACCATGCTTGCTTATAGCTGCAATTCTAACAGTGCTAGAGTATAGATTAAGTAAAAAAGGGAGACATTTTGCGTTTATATTTGCTTGTATTATAGCAACATTAATAAAATGTTATTTTGTTAATAAAATATCCTATGGGAGATACAGAATGATGCTTCCACAACTTTTAAGCCCATGGGCAGGAATAGGAATTTGTATATTGATTAGTGCAGTCTTTTATATTCCAGGGTATTTTAATTATAAAAAAGATGAAGGGAATATCACAATATCATTACCTTTTTCTGTGTCTCTTTTCTTAGAAAGTTTTTTTACAGTAATGCTTTTTGGTTCTTTTCTTGTATAAATAGAAGCTCGGATATTCCGGGCTTTTTTTATTATTTTATTTGATTATTTACTTTAGAATTGAATAAAAATATGTAAGAATATATAATTAAATATAACGGCTATTTACTTAGGAGGATTTTACATGAGCTTTGAACTAAATGAAATAAATAAAAAGGCCTGGAATCAAGATACATATGATGCTTGGATTGAGAGATTTGGAGATCCAGAAGATTGCGCTGAAAGAATTAAAAAAAATCCAAGTGCAAAGCTTTATCCAATATATGAATTTTTTGGAGTAGTAAAAGGAAAGAATGTAATGAACTTAATGGGTTCAAATGGAACTAAAGCTGTAGCGTTAGCTTTACTGGGAGCAAATGTGACAGTTGTAGATTTTTCAGAGGAAAATGCTGCTTACGCAAAGGATTTATCAGAAAAAGCAGAGGTTAAAATTGACTATATTGTAAGTGATGTATTGGAATTACCTATGGAGGATTTATCACATAAATTTGATATTGTGTTTGCAGAACAAGGAATTTTGCATTATTTTACTGATTTGCAACCATTTATAGATGTAATTAAACAACTTCTTAAGGAAGGTGGAACTGCTATCATTAGAGATTTTCATCCCGTATCAACAAAACTTATCTCGTCAAGGGGAAGTACAGCAAAAGTACGAAAGCATAAAGTTATCGGTAATTACTTTGATACTACAATAGAAGAAAGGGATAGTGCCTTTTCAAAATACATAAAGGATTCTGAAGAAAACAAAGAGCTTATTAAAGTGAAATTAAGAAAATGGACTTTGGGGGAAGTGGTTACAGCTGTAGCTAAGGAAGGTTTAGTCATTGACGTGCTAAGAGAAGAGCCTAACTTGTCTTCTGAGGTGTTTGATAAAGGAATTCCTAAAACATTTACTTTAGTAGCTCATAAGAATTAACTGACGTTTCATTAGATTTTTGTTTGGCCTAATATAACTGTTATAACAGTAAGTATCAATTAAATATAAAAACAACAAAAAAAGATTCGCAATTTACGAATCTTTTTTATTGCATTAGTAAATGATAATCAGACTTATCTAGATTAGTATATATATTTTAAATAACTCTTGTATGCCCATCCTTGTATTCCATTTATACTAATTTTATACCACTCAGCATTAGAAGAAGAATCTAATACTTCAGCGTATTGATTTTGATTTAAAGTGCCTAAAATAGTTGAAGCAGCATCTGGAGTAGTTCTTACATTAAGCATATATGCATTGTTTAATGCAACATATTTGGAAGCAGGAATTGATGAAAGGGTATTTCCCCATATCCATCCAATCTGACCATTATAGTTTATTTGAAACCATCCTGAATTTGAACTTATCAAATAAACTACTGTATTTTTTGGTACAGTGCCAATTAAGGCAGATGAAGTAGTTGGATTTGCTCTAAAATTTGCATAGTAATTTACATTTGAAACTTTAGCATAACTGCCAGAATTTAAAGTAGTACTATTTGGACTTTGAGTAGGTGTAGCTGAGTCTTCAATAATATTTACATATCTACCTGCTACATATCCATTATTTATATCATCCATAGTAATAAAGTATCTTTTTGTACCCTGAATACCACCAAAAACCTGATCAGGAGTAGATTCATACGTGAAGGCACCATTTATTCCATTTAAAGTACCCCACTTATCAAAAATTACAACATGATCTCCAGGTCTGTCCAAAATATCCATGTGTTTGAGATCGCTAGTAGATATTTTAGTGAAATAGGCATTAAACATAGTTGAGGTAGATATTTTTGAATCATTTATATTGAAAACTGCTTGTACAAAACCGGAACAATCAATGCCAGCGGTACCAGGAATTAATCCGTAACCGGCCTCAGTATTTACATTTCCTATATATGCTCCCTTATCAACCGCATCTAAAAAATTACTCCAATTTGCAGAGTAGGAATGAGAATCTAAACCGTCTTGGCCACCCCAGTTATAAGGAATACCTGTTATAACTCCACTATCTATATTCTGCAGCTGATTAGGTTGTGTTATGAAGCTTGAGTAATTTACATTCGGAACTCCGTTTTTACTTCTATTATAAGTCCATTTTAGGTCCATCATGTTTATAGCTCTGCTTTCAGCACTAGATCTTGAAATTTGTGTTTGTGTAGCTGCATACACATTTTTATATGAAAATAGTGAGAATGAAAATGTAAATGTAAAGCCTAAAGCAAGAAGTATATATTTAGTTTTTTTCATGTGAATATTCCCCCTGTTTGTATGATAATTAAATATGATTCATTCCCCAGTAATGAAGATTATACGGAGATTCTGATGGTTATTCAATAATCAATATGTGGTATGATGAGTAGTTCTCTTTCAGTTTTGGAATTTAGAGTAGAATCAGGGGGCAGGTAGAAGAGTAAAAAGGCTAAGACTACGGAAACAATTAGTTGTTTTATAGTCTCAGCCTTATAGATTAATTAGGCATTTAACTGGAAAGGCCTAATATTATTGCACCGATTATTATAAAAATAATTCCTAGTATCTTCTTTAAGGAAATTTTCTCTTTTAGTAAAAAATAAGATATAAAAATAGTCCAAACGTAAGTTATTGATGTAAGTGGAAGTACTACAGTATAACTTAATCCCTTAAGAACAATTATATTTAGAATTGCTCCTATTACATAAAATGTTCCACCAATATACAAAAAAGGGCTAAATAATATTTTAAGCAATGAGCTAGAAGTGGAAGTAGCTTTTTTGAAAAAGTATCCACCAAATGCCCCAACAAGGGTAAACGCTATACATAATAAAAAATACTTATACATCTCCGCCTCCAATAAGTACAACACCAATCATAATGATTGCAATGGCAATCAACTTTAATGGTGTGATTTGTTCATTTAATACAGCAGTACCAAGAAAGATAGCTATAATATAGCCGAAACTAAGCATAGGATGAATAACAGATAAACTTCCATATCTAAAGGCCAAAATCATCAATACTGCTCCAAGACCATAACACATAAAGCCAATGAGTAATAGCATAATATTTGTTCCATTAGATAACTTCCAAAATAGTTGTCCAACTGCAGTGAAGATAGAAGCTATTAAAATTAAAATTATGCCTTTAAGATTATTTTTTATTGATAAGGTAAATTTATTTAAAAACTCTTGCACCATTTTCACCTCTTTGATAATTAGTAATTAACTTTTATATTATAACACAAGGTTTTTGAAAACAATATATGTAATAGTAAAGTGTGTAGTGTTTATGCCAAGTATATTATTTAGTTTATGTAAAATAATATATTAGAGGAGTGATGAAAATGAATGAAAAAGAAAACAATAACATGAGAATAGTGAAAGTTAAAAAGAATTCTGATGGGGACATAACTGATATAATGCTTAATGATGGTGCTGTCTATTCAATAGATGACGCTATATCAATGGCTAAGCACGGTACAATTTTAGGCGTTAACGTAGGTCAAGCGAGAAATGGAAGAGAATATTTAAGAAGTAACCCCAATGGGCAAGAAAATGACAATTTAGACAATCTTCCAACTTTCTAATTTGATAAGTTTTCTATGAAGATAATATTTATAGAGTTCATATGCTGCATGCACATGGACTCTTTTTGTTATAAAAATTATTCTTATTAAGTTTAAAACAATTGTAGCAGTGTCATAAATTCAATACTTACATAGACTGTACTAAAAAGATATGGAGAAGTTTATGTGCGGGAAAAGGGGAGGATGATTTTTTTGAGAAATTTTTATCCTAAAGAATTAGAAAGGCTCTTAGTAGGTAAAATAATATCCTGGCAAGAAGATTGGCCAATAAAAGTCATTTCTGATGATATTGACGATGAACCGATAGAAAATAGCTTGTTTTTCCTATTTGAGGAATATGACAATGAGGAGGAATTATGCTCATGGCTTAAAAAAGGTGGGGTTAGGGGTGTTGTGGTAAGAAAGAATAGTAATCTGAATGTGGACAAGTGGAAAAGAGCCGGGATAGGAATAATAGAGGTTGATAGTATAAATAACGCGTATGTTTTAATTGCAAAAGAATATAGAAAGCAGTTTAGAGTTCCTTTTGTACAAGTTATAGGGAGTTCAGGTAAAACTACCACCAAGGAAATGATTGGCTCAGTTTTAAATGCAAAATATCCATCACTAGTTGGATACAACAATTTTAATGCACCTGCTGGAGTAGCCTATAATTTACTTTCAATGAGAGATAAATTTAAGGCAGCAGTTTTAGAGGTTGGTATGAAGGGACCAGAAATAATGAGATATTCAACTTCATTAATAAAACCAGATATAGTTGTTCTGACATGTATTCATAGGTCTCACTTAGTTGAATTAGGTTCTATTGAAAACATCATTAAAGCTAAAGCTGAAGTGCTTGATTATTTAAAACAAGAAGGAACTCTTATAATTAATGGTGATGATGAAAATTGCAGAAGATTTCCACTAGATAAATTTAGAGGACAAGTTTTACGCTTTGGGTTTTCAAAGGATTATGACATTTGGGCAGAGGATATAGAATGCAGCAATTTTATAACTACTTTTAAAGCTGTAGGTAACAATTTTATAGTTCCCTGTACTATTAATACCTTTGGCAGATATAATGTTGCAAATGCACTAGCAGCAGTATTAGTAGGTATACAATTAGGACTTTCATCAGATCAAATTGAGAGGGGGATTCAGAATTTTAAGACTCTAAGTGGCAGACTTAAAGTTTATAAAGGAATTCAAAACACTATACTAGTGGATGATAATTTCAATGCGAATCCTGATTCAACATGTCTTTTTATAAGAGAAGTTCCTAATATAAGCATGAACAGACCAGTGGTTTTGGTAATGGGGGATATGGAACGACCAGATGAAAATATAGAAGAGTATGCAAGGAAAGTTCATTACAAAATTGGGGAAGAACTAGCGAGTATAGAGTTTCAGCATTTAATTGCTGTGGGAAAATGGGCTAAGCATTATATAGATGGAGCAAAGAATAAAGGAGTAAATCCTTTAAAGATGAGTTATTATACTTCGGTAGAAGAGGCAAGCAAAAACATCGAGGAATATATTATAAGAGATGCATTAGTTCTTTTCAAGGCATCTAGTTATACTCCAGTTAAGAAATTAAGAGAAATTTTAGAAGAAAAATAATAACTATATTTTAATTTCCTTAGGAAATTTGGGGGAATATTTATGGGTATAAAAGTAATATGCGATGATTCTAAACTTGGCTTTAAGATTAAGGACGAAATTGAATCAATGGAATATGAATTAAATTTAAAAAATCAGTATACTGTTAGATGGGGAAATTGGCTGGAAGGCTCTGATAAAGGAATAACTTTCAATACACCAGAAGCAATTAAAAACACAATAGATAAAGAAAATGTGCTAATTACACTTAGAAGACATCATATTAGTTGTCCTTTAAGAATAAAACCAGGTAAGAAGACAGACTTCCCTATACTAGGAAGAAAATATGAACATGAAGGTGGAACAGATATTAATATTATTGATAGCTTGGATGAATATAAAAAATCAAATTGTGATTATTTTGTTCAAATTTTAAATATCGATAAAGAGTATAAAATTCATGTTATGGATTTAATTGCGTTTTATGTGGAGGAAAAGTATAAGGAAAGAAGTAGTAAAATAAGCGATATTAATATTAGAACCGGAGCTTATGGATGGAAGGTTAGAAAGGTTTCACTTCAAAGCATAAATAAAATTGGAAAAGAAGACATAGTAAGCTTAGCTCAAAAGGCAGTTAATGGATTAGGTCTAGACTTTGGAGTTGTAAGTATTGGGGTAAGTCCCGAAGGAAAAGCTTATGTTTTGGATGTAGATGCATTTTGCCGCAAAATGGACTATAAGTGTAGAAAGGCATACGTGAAACAATTGAGCATTACAATAAGAAAGTATGAGGACTTAATTGAGAATGTAGAGGATGTTACTATCGGAGCTGACCCTGAATGCATTATCAAAGATAAAATATCAGGTGATATGATATTTGCATCGGAATTCCTAGAGAGTGAAGGTTTAATTGGATTAGATGATAGAAGTATAGAAGCTGGTAAAAAGTGCTTTCCACTTATGGAAATTAGGCCAAAGTATTCAACGAATCCTATGGATGTAGTTAAGTCAATAAAAACAATATTGGATGATACTTCAAAAAAATTTGATTATTCTAATATAGGTTTATATGCTGGAAGTATGCCTTCATATAATTATTGGTCTGGAGGTCATATACATTTTGGCATCAAACCAAATGCAAAGCTTATACGAGCGCTGGATAATTATCTTGCATTGCCTGTACTAATGATAGAGAAAACTAATACAGCTAGAAAGCGTATGATAAAATATGGAGCGCTTGGAAATTATCGTTTAAAAGCACATGGCGGTTTTGAGTACTGTTCTTTGAGCAGTTGGCTTGTAAGTCCTAATATAGCTTTAGGAGTTTTATGTTTAGCAAAAGTAATAGTGCAGGAATACTTGAACTTGCCAGAGATCTATCTTAATAACTACTCGGATATAAGGGCTTACTATTTAGTTAATAAGAATTATTTCAAAGATAGGATAAGAAATATAATTGACAGCATTCAAAGAACTAACACTTATAAGATTTATGAGGAACAGTTGGAACCTATGTTAGACAAGATAGTAGAAAATGCGGAGTGGAAGGAAAGCAGAGATATTAAAGAAGCTTGGAATTTAACAAATTCTAATAGAATATATCAAATTAAAGGAAGATGTTATATTCCTAAGAATAAAAGACAGCAGCTTTCAATTCAGCTTGAAGATAATATTGAATTTATGGTTGGTGCAAGAAAGTTTAATGCAAAGGTGTATCCCAAGGATGATTACACATCTGATAAAATGGGGTATGTTAGCTTTTCAGAGGATATTTGCTTGGAAATTCATTGCAGCACAAAAGATTGCTTTGATATTTGGAAGGAAAATAAAAGTAATACTTTAAAGGTAGGCCCTATTTTTGGTATTCTAGCTTATAATGAGGAGAGTAAAATAGGACCCTTTGGCGGACAGTCTTTTTACTTTAGAAGGCTAATAAAACTTTCAAAGGATAAAGGAATGCTTACTTTTGTGTTCACTCTATCAAGTATTGATTGGAATGAACAGCTTGTAAATGGATACACCTATGATTTTGAAAAAAATCTTTGGTATAAAGATAGTTTTCCACTACCAAATGTGATTTATGACAGAGGAGATTATGTGTGTGAAGAGAATTTTGGAAGCTTAGCAACTGAATATAGATATGGTCTCGTTAACAATAACATTAAATCTATTAATAGTCTTGAATGTGTAAATTTGACTAATGATAAATGGGAAACTTGTCAGCTATTAGAATCAAATGAAGCCACAAGTTTATATCAAGTGGAAACTTGTGAGTATACCAATGAAGAAGAGCTAAGCAAACTTCTTAATAAATATAATCATGTATTTTTAAAGCCTAAACATGGTAGTAGAAGTAAAGGCGTTTATTCAATTGAAAAGAAAAATATCGAATTATATGAAATAATCTATAAGGAGGATTCGCAAGAAAAAGTAAAGTATCTGCTAGATTATAATAGCACAATTGCTTTGATTAATAAGAAAATGGACAAAGATGGATATAGTAAGGAAGATTATATTATTCAAAAAGCAATTCCGTTAGTAAAATATAAGGACAGAAGCTTTGAAATAAGAGTATTTATGCAAAAGAATAGTACTGGAATTTGGCATAGGACATGTATGATAGCAAGAATAACTGGAGAAAATGAAAAGTTCATTGATGTACAAAACGAAAGGGATGCTAAGTCGTCGTATATTTTAAAGGAATGCTTTGGAGAAAATTTTGAGCTTATAAGGAATAAATTAAGAGTGGCATCCAAGGCTGTGACCTCACTATTTGATGATAGGGGGATTATTGCTGGGGAAATATCTATAGATTTTGGACTTGATTCAGATTTTAATTTATTTATTATAGAACTCAATTCCAAACCAGATAACCTGCTATCAACCATAGGAGCTTTTAAATTAAGAAACTTGGCCGTTAATAGAGTGCTTGAATATGGCAGGTATTTAGTGATAAATTAATTACTACCATTGGAACCTTTGTCCACATGTAGCATAGTATGAATTAGGGAAATCGAAAAGGAAGACATTAGAGCGTTATGTGATAATAAAGGAGGAAACTTTTATGACAAAGGACCTTAAAAATAATTATGATGTTAAAGAAGAATACCAATGTGATGGTTATGCTGATGAAAAAATGCCTAGCAGTAACTGTGAATGCTATTCACAAGTTAAAAGATGTAAAGCACAAATATGTAGTTCTAAAACACTAACTGAGTGTCCAGGTCAAGATATTAATCCTTCCGGAAAGTATGGACCTCTAGTAGCAAAGATTCCAGTAGTTATTGCTGAGAAAATAATACAAATTGACATTGAGTCAGTTATTAAACTAGAAGAGCCTGCTATAGAAATAAAAAGAATAAAGAAAAATATATTTTTAACTCAATGTAAGCTTCTTCCAAGATCAGGAATGACTTGTGATGGAAAAATTAAAAGTGGAAAGCTGTTTTTAAAGGGTTATATAAGAAAAAATATAGAATATGCAACAGCTAAATGCCATAGAGATGACAAAATCGTAAGTGGAGATATAAGACACACTACAGTTAATATTCCTTTTGAATGCATAACTCTAATCAAGTATGCTGTTCCTCCAGTATTTTGTACAAGAGAAACTCAAAGTGAACTTGAAATATTTGATCCATGTGTACTTGGAAAGGATATGAGAGAACAGGATTTTGTAGACTTTGAGTGTTTTACTGAAAGACCTTATTGTGAATTAGAAGATGTTAAGATAGTTGAAGTAGACATTGAAAAAGATATGGATGGGCATGACATGGATTGCTGCTGTCATGAAGATAAATTTGAAGCTTTCCAAACAATAACAGAAAAAATGGTTGTTTATTTAAGACTTAAAGTTCTACAAAATCAGCAGGTAGTAATTCCAGGTAAAAAGTGGGAAAGCTGTGAACCTTCAATGGATGATTATGAGTTACCAAAAGAAAGCTATAGAACCTCTGAGGACTTTTAAAATTTACAATTAAGAAAAAATAAATATGTATCATAGAAAATACGACTCAAAACTCAAATTAGAGTTTTGAGTCTTTATTATTTTAGTAAATAAACAATGAAGTAAAATGTATATTATATAATATTTATATTGACTTTTAATAGTAAAATGTATAATGTTGTATTGTGTATTATTTAGTAAAAGAATATGATTGGAGGAGTAGTATGGATAGATCTAAACAATTAGGTGAAGAGAAGATAGGCAAGCTTCTTTTAAAATTTTCAATTCCAGCTATTGTAGGGATGCTTGTTAATGCATTATATAATATTGTTGATAGAATATTTGTAGGAAAAGGCGTAAGTGAGCTTGCTATTACGGCAATTACTGTAGCATTTCCTATTTCTATAATTATTATGGCTTTTGGAATGCTTGTTGGTATTGGAGCAGCAGCAACAGTATCAATAAAGTTAGGGCAAAAAAGAAAAGATGAGGCTGAAGAAATTTTAGGCAATGCTTTTACACTTATAATAATAGTTTCATTAGGTGTAACAATTTTAGGCTTAATTTTTATGGAGCCATTACTTAAAATTTTTGGGGCTAGTGAAGCGGCGCTTCCGCTTGCTAAGCAATTTATAAGTATTATACTTATAGGAGCTTTACTTCAAAATGTGGGATTTGGATTAAATAATATTATTAGGTCAGAAGGCAACCCTAAAATGGCTATGTCCACTATGCTAATTGGAGCTATTTTAAATACTATATTTAATCCAATTTTTATCTTCGTTATGCACACTGGTGTAAGAGGGTCGGCATTAGCTACTATAGTTTCTCAAACGGTTTGTTCTATATGGGTAATTCAATATTTTACTAAAGGCAAAAGCACTTTAAAGCTTAAAACTAAGAATTTTAAGTTGAAGAAAGGTATTGTAAGACAAATTTTTTCAATTGGATTGTCACCTTTCCTAATGCAGCTTGCTGCCAGCGTTATTACAATTATACTAAATAAAGGCCTTGCTACTTATGGTGGGGATACAGCTATAGCTGCAATGGGTATAATAAATAGTGTAAGTATGCTGATATTAATGCCTATATTTGGAATAAATCAAGGCGCTCAACCAATTATAGGGTTTAATTATGGAGCTAAGAATTTTGCGAGAGTTAAAAAGGCGCTAAAATTAGCAATTTTAGCAGCAACTACAATATCTACAACTGGTTTCATTTTAGTTGAACTGTTTCCAAGACAAATAATAGGTATATTTATAAGTGGAACAGGATCGGAACTTTTGTCTATAGGTTCTAGAGGAATAAGAATATATTTAATGATGCTTCCCATAATTGGATTCCAAATAGTTAGTTCAAATTATTTTCAAGCGGTTGGAAAAGCTAAGATTTCTATATTCTTAAGCTTATCAAGACAGGTTATAGTGCTTCTTCCTCTTATTATTATACTTCCGCAGATATTAAAACTAGATGGAGTTTGGATAGCTGGTCCAAGCTCGGATTTTATTGCATCTCTAATTACTGGAATGTTTTTAATAAGAGAACTTAGAAAGTTGGAAAACAAAAGTATATAAATAAACATAAGAAGTTCTGAAATATGAACTTCTTTTTTTATTGTTTAGTATTTTAATATACTAATATCATAATAAAAATTTTAAAATCATATTATATTACATGACGTAAGCTCAGAAATAACAATTTTGCAGCTTTTATTACTTATTGGGGGGGAGAAATCTGCTCGGAAAATCAATGACGGTGAAGGATTACTTATACAATGTAATTAAAGGGGGCTTGATTAAATGAGAGATTATTTTGAATTAAGAGAAAATAATACTTCCGTTAGAACAGAGGTTATAGCGGGAATAACCACCTTCATTACAATGGCATACATAATTTTTGTAAATCCTTTGATTTTAAGTATGGCAGGGATGAATGGAAAAGGTGCACTAGGAAGCGAAGTTGGAAAGCTTGGATTAAATGCTTCTAATGATCCAATTATAGGTGCAGTTTTCGTTGCTACTATTTTGTCTGCAGTAATTGGGACATTGATTATGGGATTAGTAGCTAATGTTCCATTTGCTCAAGCTGCTGGAATGGGAATGAATGCTTTCTTTACATATTATGTTGTTCTTACAGCAAAGTATTCTTGGAAAGCAGCATTAGCAGCAGTATTTATATGTGGCTTAATAAATATATGTATAACCGTTACAAAGGTTAGAATTATGATTGTCAATGCAATTCCTGACTCAATTAAGAATGCTATAGGAGCAGGTATTGGATTATTTATTGCTATAATTGGTCTTAAGGAAGCAGGTATTATTAAAAGTTCAGCTGATACCTTAGTTACCTTTGGAAATATAAAAGATCCTACAGTATTACTAGCATTATTTGGCCTAGCAGTTACGGGAATTCTTATGGTTAGAAAAGTTAGAGGGTCTATACTTTTAGGAATTATTATTACTACTATTGCAGGGGTAATTGTACAATTAGGATTTGGTATTGATATGAAAATATTTATGCCTACAAAAGTCTTCTCAGCACCTCCAAGTTTGGCTCCTACGTTCTTTAAATTGGATTTTGGAGAATTATTTAGTGTAAAAACCGGTATTATGACTACTTTAACCATTATATTATCCTTTAGTTTGGTTGACACTTTTGATACAATAGGTACATTTATTGGAACTGGAGCAAAGACAGGCATGTTCGATGAAAAGAACGATAAGCCTAAAAAAGGTATGTTCCCAAGAAAGATTGATAAGGCATTATTTGCTGATGCCACTGCAACTTCAATTGGTGCACTATTAGGTACAAGTAATGTAACTACATATGTTGAAAGTGCAGCAGGGATTAGTGAGGGTGGTAGAACAGGTCTTACTTCTGTTATAGTTGCAATATGTTTCTTGTTGACATTATTTATATCACCAGTAATTGGTATAGTTCCTGCTCAAGCTACTGCTCCAGCATTAATTATAGTGGGAGTATTAATGATTGGTGCAGTTACAAACATCAATTTTGATGATTTCGAAGAAGCTTTGCCAGCGTTTTTAACATTAGTAATGATGCCATTTACTTACAGTATAGCAAATGGTATTGCAGCAGGATTCATATTCTATACTTTAATTAAAATTGTTACAGGAAAGGCAAAAAAGGTTCATCCTATAATGTACATTTTTACTATTCTTTTTATAATAAAATTCGCTATGCAAGTGTAATATTTCAAAGGGACTTACAAAAACGTGAGTCCCTTTTGACTTTTTGCTGCAAAACGTATAAATTATATATATAAATAATTATACTATTTGAATTCTCAAGCAGTGAAATGGTAATTATAATAGAGAACTGATGTAATTTTTTTATAGAAAGGTTGTTAATAAGTGATGCAAAAGGAACCAAAGGATACAACTGTTGTACTAGGAATGTCAGGTGGAGTAGATTCTTCTGTTGCTGCTCTTTTACTAAAGGAACAGGGATATAATGTAATTGGCGTATTTATGAAGAATTGGGATGAAAAAGACGATGAAGGTGTTTGTACAGCTGTAGAAGATTATGAAGATGTAAGAAGGGTATGCGATCAAATAGGGATAACCTATTACTCTGTTAATTTTGTAAAAGAATACTGGGACAGAGTCTTTTCATACTTTTTAAGTGAATATAAAAAGGGAAGAACACCTAATCCAGATGTTATGTGTAATAAAGAGATTAAATTTAAAGCATTTTTAGATTTTGCAATGAAAATAGGGGCAGATTGTATAGCTACCGGTCACTATGCGCAAAAAGACTATGTAGATGGTGAATATAGGCTAATTCGTGGTGTTGATGGAAACAAGGATCAAACCTACTTTTTATGTACTCTAGGTCAGTATCAATTATCAAAGGCGTTATTTCCTGTTGGACATCTAACAAAGCCTCAGGTAAGACAATTAGCTCAGGATGCAGGTTTAAGAACTGCTAGCAAAAAAGATAGTACAGGAGTATGTTTTATTGGAGAAAGAGACTTTGATAAATTTTTGGATAATTATCTTCCAGCTAAACCTGGAGATATAATAACCCTTGATGGTAAGGTAGTTGGCAGACATGATGGACTTATGCATTATACATTGGGTCAAAGAAAAGGCTTAGGTATTGGAGGAATAGGCACTGGTGAACCTTGGTTTGTAGTTGATAAAGATTTAAAGAAAAATGTTCTTTATGTGGTACAGGGGGAAACACACCCAGCACTATATACTTATGGATTAATAGCTAATGAGCTTCATTGGGTGAGTGATAAAACTCCACAAGGAGTATTTAAGTGTACTGCAAAGTTTAGATATAGACAGCCTGATCAAGGTGTAACAGTATATATGCAGAACAATAATACCTGTAAGGTAGTATTTGATGAGCCTCAAAGGGCAGTAACTCCTGGTCAGGAAGTTGTATTTTATCATGAAGAAGCATGCCTTGGTGGAGGTGCAATTGATAAAATAATAAAGGATAAATCCAAGTTATAGTTATAATTAAAATGCAGCTGGAGTTTTCGCCAGCTGTATTTTTTCTTTTACAGGTTAAAAGTTTGTGGTATAATACATATAGAAAACCTTTTCTAAGTGTTAATTAATATTTTTAAATATATATAAGGAGGAATTTTAATGGCAGTATTAGTTTGTGGGGGCGCTGGATATATTGGCAGCCATATGGTAGCAGAACTTTTAGAGTCTGGAGAGGAAGTTGTTATTTTAGATAACTTTCAAAAGGGACATAGGGATGCTATTTTAGGCGGTAAATTATACGAAGGCGATTTGAGAGACAGGAGCGTATTAGATAAGATATTTACTGAAAATAAAATAGATTCAGTTATAGATTTTGCTGCTGATTCCCTTGTAGGAGAGAGCGTGGTTGAACCGTTAAAATATTTTGAGAATAACGTTGGGTCAACTCTTAACTTACTTGGTGCAATGAGGGATCATAAAGTAAAATATATTGTATTTTCGTCTACAGCTGCAACTTATGGGGAGCCAGAAAATACACCTATTTTAGAAAGTGATAGGACATTACCTACAAATCCATATGGAGAGTCAAAGCTGACTGTTGAAAAAGTACTTAAGTGGTGCGACAATGCATATGGAATTAAATATACAGCTTTAAGATATTTCAATGCTGCTGGTGCTCATATAAGTGGAAAAATAGGCGAAGATCATAGGCCAGAGTCGCACTTAATCCCATTAATTTTACAAGTAGCTCTTGGACAAAGAGAAAAAATTATGATATTTGGAGACGATTATAACACTGAAGATGGTACATGTATAAGAGATTACATACATGTTACTGATTTAGCTAACGCACATCTTATGGCTTTAGATAGACTTAGAAAAGGTGGAGAAAGCAGGATATATAACCTTGGAAATGGAAAGGGTTTTTCAGTAAAGGAAGTAATTGAAGCAACAAGAAAAGTAACTGGAAAGGAAATTAAGGCTGAAGTTACTCCAAGAAGAGCTGGTGATCCTGCAATTCTTATTGCATCTTCAGAAAAAGCTATTAGCGAGCTTAATTGGAAACCTAAATACGATTCCTTAGATACTATAATAGATACAGCATGGCAATGGCATAAAAATCATGCAAATGGGTACGAAAAATAAACAATAAATGAGACGGCTTTAATTTAGCTGTCTTTTTTATTTTGGGTAAATTTACTATTTGTAATTATTAAAAAATAGTTAAAGCTATGTATAAAGGTCTTTTATATTGGGGGTGTGTTAATGTTTAAAGGAAAAGTATTTATTACTATATTAATGACAATTACTTTTATAGTATCTTCATTGTTTTCAAACAATATAATTATTAGCCATTTACACCATTTTAGTAAAACAACTATACAAAGTGGAAAAGAAAAGAGTAATAAATCCATAATGTGCAATTCATATCCTACTACTCAAAATGAGTTAAAGGGAATAGACGAGGATATTAATTACATAAGAAAAAAATACGATAGGAAGCTGAGTCCAAGGGAAGTATTCTTAACTTTTGATGATGGACCATCTCCAGTTAATACACTAAGAATACTGGAAGTTCTTAAAAGATATAACGTAAAGGCCACATTTTTTATAATTGGCAAACATGCAGATGAGCATCCTGATATTCTAAAAAGGGTAAAGAGAGAAGGCATGTGCGTTGCACCACATACATATTCTCATAATTATAAGATATATAGAAGTGAAAAGGCATACTTTGATGATTATGAGGCATGCAACAATGCAATAATGAAGATAACAGGAAGTGATACAGTATCATTTTTGAGACTACCGGGAGGTTCTACAATTCAAGTATCTAATAAAGCTGTAATGAAAGAAATTAAGACAAGATTGATTAATAATAATGTAAAATATGTTGATTGGAATGTAAGCTCAGCAGATGCGGCTATGGATACAGTTCCCGCTGCGCTTATAAAAAATAATGTAATAAGCCAGTGTAAAGGGAAAAATTTTGTTGTGATTTTAATGCATGATTCAAACACTAAAACTACAACAGTTGAGGCTCTACCAGATATTATAGAATATCTAAAAGATAACGGATATGCTTTTAAGACTTTTGAAAATGTTACTTCTACAGAAGAAAGACAAATGAATAAGCTGCGAATAATTAATAGATAACAAAAGCCCAAGGCTAATCCCAAGGGCTTTTGTATTTTAGAAATTTAATTATTTTTCTTTTCTCTATTAATAATAAATTCTTTTGCCTTTATTTCTAAATTATCGTCAAGGGGAGACAGGGTTATATCACCATACTTCTTTTCAAGTGCGGATATTAGTAATCTGTCAGCTAGTTCAGGGTTTTTTGAGAGAAGAGAACCGTGAAAATAAGTGCAAAATGTGTTTTTATATACACAGCCTTCATAGCCATCTTCACCATTATTGCCATAACCTGAAATAACCTTGCCTAGTGGCTTCATATTCTCTCCAATATAGGTTCTACCTGAATGATTTTCAAAACCTACATAGGTTTCATTAAACTCTTCATTATAGATAACTGTATTACCTATAAATCTATTGCTTCCGCCTTCAGAGTATACATCTAGTATGCCAAGACCTTCTAATTTTTCTCCATCGGGTGTAGTATAGTATTTTCCTAACAGCTGATAACCACCACAAACACAGAAGAATACCTTGCCTGATTCAATATATTCTTTTATGGAAAATTTTTTTCTTTCTATTAAGTCTAAAGAAACAATTGACTGTTCATAGTCCTGTCCACCACCAAAGAAGGTAATATCATATGCCTTTCCTTCAAAAGTGTCGCCTACAGAAACATTATGTACATTTACCTTAATGCCTCTTTTTTCAGCTCTATATTTTAATATTAAAATATTACCAACATCTCCGTATACATTTAATAAATCCGGATATAAGTGACATATATTTAGTTCCAACTAGTTCACCTTCAATCTATTTTCATTACCATAATTTTTTTATATGGCCTTTACTATGAAGATATTTTCTAAAGTTAATCATAGCAGTATAAGTGGCTAAAACATAAACAACTGAGGAATCACAGCTAGATATTTCATTTAGCAAATCTTCATTGTTTTCACAAAGTCTAAACTTATCTTCAGGTAAACCAGAAGTCTTAAGTCTTATTGCCATATCATATAACCTAATACCTGAAACCATAATTTTATCAATATTAAGTACGTTTAAACTTTCAAAATTAACATCCCATATCCAAGATACATCTCTTCCATCTGCATAATTATCATTTAAGATAAATGCAAGATTAACCTGTCTTTCATCTAAGGTAATAGTTGTAATTGCCTGATCAAAGCCTGCTGGATTTTTCACTAAAATAATTTTAACTTCTTTTCCATCTATATCTAAAATTTCTTGTCTTCCAAAGCTGCTGCTTTGACTCTTTAGCGAATTAAATATTACTGAGTGTTCTATTCCAAGTGTTTTTGCTATAGATAGTGCACATAATCCATTGTAAATATTATAAATACCTGGTTGGTTTATATAATATTCATGATCATTTATCCAAACTAGAGAACCGCTTGGAGTTAGTTCTACAAGTTTATCTACTGAATAATCTAAGTTTGGTCTGCTGTAGCCGCAGGATTCACAATAAAAGCTGCCTAAGTGGTTGTAAGTAAGATAGTTGTAACTATAAGGAGCCTTACATTTTTTGCAGAACTTTGCATCGGCGTTTATATCAATTTTTTTATTCTCATCTACAGAACAATTGAAGCCATAATAAACTATTGGGTTTTTCAAATCTAAGTCACCGAGAAGTGATTCGTCACCGTTTAACACCAGAGTAGAATTTGGAGTTTTATATACACCATCTAATATCTTTTTTAGGGTTGTGTATACCTCTCCATATCTATCTAACTGATCTCTGAATAGATTTGTTATAGTAATAATTTTAGGACTTATATAATCAGTAATGAAGGTAAGATTTGCTTCATCTACTTCAATAACAGCATATTTATTATTTTTATAACTTTTGAATCTGTAGTTTTCGATAAAACAAGCAGTTATGCCAGGTAGCATATTGGCGCCGGTGCCATTTGTAATAACTTCATTTCCACTATCTTTTATCATATTGTAAATCATACTTGTAGTTGTCGTTTTACCATTTGTGCCTGTAATTAAAATAACATTATAGTCTTTTGCAACTGTTTCAAGTATATTTTTATCTAATTTAAGTGCTACTTTACCTGGAAAATTACTGCCGCCCTTAAATAAAAACTTGGATAATTTTAATATGACTTTAGATGAAATTACACTGAGAAAAGTATTAAATTTAATTTTAAACACCACCTTTAATATAGTAAAACTTTTAAGCACCATATTATTATAACGTATAATTTAATTATTGACATCAATTAATGAAAAATCATCACTTAATGCAAATTTTAAATTGATTGATAAACTATTTATTTTATCCAAAAGGCCTTTTTTTCTGGAATCAACCATTGGAGTTGGGCAGTAATCATTTATATAATTTACTGAAGAAATACTGCAAGGGATTGCTCTTACTGCATAGGAGGTTAATTTATTATCTTTTATTATGAATTTGGTCTGCATGATAAAGGTGTCTTTGTCAGAAGGATTTACATTTCCTCCAAAGCAGAAGTTGCCTAAACTATAACAGATTACTTTACCTTTATATTGTTCTAACCCCTGTATTACATGAGGATGATGTCCTATAATTAAATCTGCGCCGTTATCAATAGCAAAATGTGCTATTGATTTCTGAGTAGAATTGGGGGTATAGGAATTTTCATCTCCCCAATGAAAGTTAATAATTACAATTCTGTTTTCAGCTTTCATGGAAGCAATATCCTTTTTTATTGTATTAAGAAAGTTTTTATCAGAATAATAACCTTTATAACCTAAAAAACCAAATTTAATACCCTTTACTTCAGTATTCCATTTATAGCCCTCACCAAAAAAGTTTATTTTTTCTGCTTGCAGAGTTGAAATTGTATCATTAAAACCAGCATCTAAATAATCACGGATATGATTGTTAGATATATTTACACCTTCAATATATCCTAATTTTAATGCTTTAGCATATTCAGGGGGAGCCTTAAAAGTAAATTGTTTTTCCGCTTTAATCGTAGAATTAGTAAAAGTTGTTTCTAAATTTGCAGTTGTAATATCATCGTTTTTAAATATATCAGAAACATTTTTAAAAAAATAGGAAAAGTCATTATTATTCTTATTGAGTACAGCAGGTAAGCTATTAGAATAAGAAAATGAAGTATCATGTCCAATAGTACAATCACCTACGCTAGTCACAATTATTTCCTTTTGAGATAACTCATCAGTATTTTTTTTATTATCATCAATGTCATCTTTAACAATTTGATTTTTGCTTGTTTCTACATTATTAACTAAAGTATTTTGAGTTTTTTCCTTATTTGCGGCTCTTTTAGATAATACGGCATATGTTAAACCAAAGGAGATTGAAATAAGTAATACCACTATTAATATTAATAAAATTATAGTTTTAAGTTTTTTTTGTTTTTCTTTATTTCTTTTTAATCTTTTTCCAGTAGCCAGAATACTCACTCCTTTTATTCAACTATAAATCTTATTTTATCACAAATTGATAATTTATAGAAAGGAACCTTATAGATTTATTCTAAAGCAGAGGTAGTTTTTTATGATTATTTTTGATAAAATAGTATTTAGTATACAGTTTTATGTATAGATGTGAGGTGGAAGAATGGATTTTATAAACAGGATAAAGAAAGCTTTCCATATTAATTATAAGGACAAGCTTTTAACTATAAAGGAAAAAATAAAAAGTAGTAATGTAAAATCTAAATTTAATAAATATAGTTTTAAAAATATCAAAGATAAGGACTATAGACAAATTCTTGAAAAATATAAGCCTTTAATAAAGCAAAATTATAAAAGAGACATTGCTTTACTAGGAATGGGAGTATTTTTTTCTGTGTGTATATTTAATATGGTAATGGTAAATAGGCCAGCTGAGGTGAAATATGTAATTACTGACAATAAGGCAGAGGATTACTACTATGCAGGCGAATATGAAAAGGCTATTGAAGAATATAATAGTTTGATACTTAAAGACAATACTAAAGAAAATTTATGGAATATGAAAATAGCTGAAATCTATTCAATAAAAGGACAATTAGACAAGTCAAAGGAATATATAGAAAAAGTGAAGTCTAAGGGTATAAATGATGCTGAGGTATATAATTATGTGATTTTCACTGAATTTATGAATAAAGATTACGATACAGCTCTTGCTGATGGAGTTGAAGCGCTTAAAAAATACCCAGATAACAAAAAAATTATTAAAACTATGTTTACTGTATATATGTCAACTAACAATATGGGAAAGGCAAAAGACATAATTACTTCCTATCCTGTTGATTCAAGGTCTGCTTATGATTTAGCAGAGCATTCCAGAATGCTTATGATTGACGGGCAATGGGATGAAGGGTTTAAGGAACTTAGAGACGCTTGGAGCATAGATAAGGATGAGTTTAAGATATATGATGTATTGTCACAAATAGCTGTATATAATAGAGATATGATATTGGAAAGCGTAACAAATTTATCTACTAAAAATCCCAATGATGTTGCTTATAAACTCTGGCTAGCTAAACTATACTCATTAACTGAGGAAACTGCCGATCAAGCTGAAAAAATATTGTCAGGGCTTAATTCTGAAGATACAGGGAAGATAGAATCAAAATTAATTGAATCTGCTATTCTTCAAAACACAAAACAAGGGGATAAGGCAGATAAATTAATGGAAGATATTATTAAACAATATAATAATGATTATAGGGTACTTCATGCTGCAGGCTGGTATTATTTAAATAAGAAGGATATGGATAAGGCAAATCAATATTGTAGGGAATCTATAATAAAAAATAAAAACTATCCTGACAATTACGGATTTTTGATGCCGGAAATATTAAAGGCTCAAGGAAAGAGCACCGAAGGAGAACCTTATTTTAGAACAGCTTTGTATAAGGAGCCATATAACTATAATATTATGCTTAATATTGCTAATTACTATTGGTATACAACAAAAAATAGTGAAAAGGCGTTGGAATATTTTAAATTTGCAGAAATTGTAAAGCCTACTGATCCGGAAATTAAATATAACATGGCCTTAATTCATCTAACAAACAAGAGGGAAGATGAGGCGGTTAATTTACTAAAACAATGTATTAAGCTTTCGGATTCTACTCCAAAATATCACAGAACTTTAGGAACTATATATTTGGAAAAAGGAAAAAATGATGAAGCAATAAAAGAAATTAGATATGCTTATAGTGCAGATGAAGCTGATGTTTTAACTCTTAATAATGCTGGATGTTATTATATAATGGTAGAAGGAAATTTAGAAAGAGGTTTATATAATCTACAGAAAGCAGCCGAGGGTTTGAATCAGTCACATGATAAATATACTGTTGATACTATTCGAGGAAATTACGAAAAGGCTAAAAAGCTTGTTGATCAGTATAATAATTCTTCAGGAAATGAAAAGTTAAAAGTACCAGATTTCATTTTGTTTTATTAATTAGTAAAGCAGTCGCAAATTGCGGCTGCTTTATTCAATAGTCAGAGATTGTCTATAATTTCCTAGTATATCATTCACTGGTGATACGCTAATAAATGCATTTGGTTCTAAAGCTTTAACGATATTTTTTAAATAATTGAGTTGACTTCTTTGAATTACTACATATATAAATTTCTTCTTGTCATTTGAATAACCGCCAACTGCATCAAGCACTGTAACTCCCCTAACAAGTTTGGTGCTTATCTCATTTATTATTGCTGGTGCATTTTCGCAAATAATTATACATTGCCTTGAGGATGCGATGCCTTCCTGTATTGCATCTATTGTTTTTGTTCTTATAAAGCTTGCGATTAAGGCATACATAACTGAACGTACACCAAATACGTACGCAATTAAACTGTAAACTACAACGTCTTGGATCATCATAATAGAAGATAAGGGGATATTCTTGTATTTATTGTGTATTATTTTTGCTAATATATCAAGTCCACCAGTGGATGATGACGATATTAATAGAAGATAAACGCTTATGCCAAATAAAAAACCGAAGAATATAGATGATAAAAGCATATCATCTATGGCTTTAAACCTGAATGCTGAATTGAAGTAATCCATCATAATAGATGATAAAAAAACTACAAAAGCACTCCTGAAAGCAAATTTTTTTCCTAATAATTTAAATCCAGATATAAAAAGTGGAATATTAATAATTATTGTAAGTAGACCTATTTTATAACCCATTATCTTATTTATTACCATTGCTATACCTGTTACTCCTCCAATTCCAATTTGAGATGGAATTAAAAAAGCAGATATAGAAAATGATAATATTAAACTACCCAAAATAATAAGGGAATACTCTTTTATAATTTGTTTCATATATTATACCTCCTAGTGAATATAAAGTTGCAACGTAGAGTTAATATGACGGAAATTATGCAAACAAAAATATACTAACATAAAATAATCTATTATACAATGAGTAAGCTTAATCTTATATGATAACTATATAATTATTTTTTCCTAAATCCGGTATAGTATTAAATATTTTTATAAAATCTTATGTGAAAATGAAGGAGGATTGTTAAATAATATTCATACAACAAGATGAACTTGTTGGTGTATTCAGAAAAATGAAATAAATGCATTCATAAATTATCAATTCGAAATGAATATAATTTTTTTCTTGCACTTTTCTAGTACTCATGCAATAATTATATTGTAAGAAAGCTTGTATACATAATTATTATTACAGTTAATGAATTTTAATAATACAGGAGGGAAAGTAGGGGGATGAACTTGAACAGTTTAGATTATTTGAACATTAAATGCAATAAAGAAGTACACAAAAATTTAGGAGTGGCACAGCTAGTTGAATTTGCTGTTAAAAGAGGCGAAGGTACTTTATCTGATAAGGGTGCACTAGTAGTGTGTACTGGTAAATACACAGGAAGATCACCTAAAGACAGATTTATTGTTAAGCAAGATAGTATTAATAATAAAATTAACTGGGGAGAAGTAAATCTGCCTATTGAAGAGAAAGTTTTTAATTCCTTATATAATCAAGTAGTAAACTATCTAAACGAAAGGGATTTGTTTATATTTGATGGATATGTAGGAGCACTTTCTGAATATAAAGTTAATGTTAGAGTTATTAGTGAATATGCTTCACAGGCATTATTTGCAAATCAATTATTTAGAAGACTAGATGAAAAATCATTGGAGGATTTTGTCCCATCATTCAATGTTATAGCAGCACCTGGATTTAAGGCTAAGGGGCAATTAGATGGAATAAACTCCGAAGCGTTTATAATAGTGAACTTTGAAAAAAGGATAATTTTAATAGGTGGAACTCAATATTCTGGAGAAATTAAAAAATCTATTTTCTCAATTATGAACTATTTGCTTCCATTACAAGGAGTATTTCCAATGCATTGTTCAGCAAATATTGGAAAAGATGGAGACACAGCTATTTTCTTTGGATTATCTGGAACAGGTAAAACTACATTGTCTACTGATCCAAATAGAAGACTTATTGGAGATGATGAGCATGGCTGGTGTGACACTGGAGTATTCAACTTTGAAGGTGGATGCTATGCAAAGGCTATAAAACTATCAAAGGAAAAAGAAAAGGATATATACGAGGCTATTAAATTTGGAACTGTACTTGAAAATGTCGTACTTGATGAGAAGCACGTACCAAATTACGATGATGACAGCCTTACTGAAAACACTAGAGCGGCATATCCTATAGATTATATAGATAATATTGAAGAAAGTGGAATTGGTGGAAATCCAAAGACTATTATTTTCCTAACAGCCGATGCTTTTGGGGTGCTTCCTCCTGTTTCAAAGCTAACTAAAGAAGCAGCAATGTACCACTTTATGTCTGGGTATACAAGTAAGCTAGCAGGTACAGAAAGAGGTATTACTGAACCTAAAGCAACATTCTCATCCTGTTTTGGCGAACCTTTTATGCTAATGCACCCTGCTGTTTATGCTAAACTTTTAGGAGAAAAAATAGAAAAGCATAATGCAGAAGTATATCTTATTAACACCGGCTGGTGCGGTGGTGGTTATGGTACCGGTGAAAGGATAAAATTATCCTATACCAGGGCAATGGTTAACGCTGCTATAGAAGGTAAACTGAAAAATGTAGATTTTGAAGAACATCCAATATTTAAAGTATTGGTTCCAAAGGAATGTGCTAATGTTCCTGCTGAAATATTAAATCCAAAGAACACTTGGAAAGATAAAGAGCAATATACATTAAAAGCAGTTGAACTAGCTAATAAGTTTAAAGCTAATTTTGAGAAGTTTAATGATGTTCCAGAAGAAATAGTTAAAGCTGGCCCTAATGCTTAAATAGCTAGCTGAAGCAAGTCATAGGATAACTTCAAGGTTTAATAAAAAGCCTAAATGTCTATAAGGATATTTAGGCTTTTTAATTTATAATATTTTATTGTTTCATGGTATAAAATAGTGTAAACTAAGAGCATTATACTAAGGAGGAAGATGGTATGAAGCTTCAAGTTAAAAAGGTTGGAATGAGAAATATAAAGACAGCAATAGCAGTACTTATTAGCATTATTCTCTCCAAGTTATTTAAAATGGAGTACCCGTTTTATGCAGCTATAGCAGCAATAATATCTATGCAGAGTTCAGTAGAAGAATCCTTTAGGGCTGGAAGAAATAGAATGATAGGAACACTCATAGGTGCAGTAGTTGGATTTATTTGTGCGCTAATAAATCCTGGCAATGCTTTTGTTTCCGCTATAGGAATAGTTATTGTGATATATCTATGCAATTTACTTAAGTGGAAGGAATCTTCGTCAATTGGTGGAGTAGTTTTCTTAGCTATTATGCTGAATCTTAAGGGGAATAGTCCTTTATGGTATAGCATAAATAGATTATTCGATACTTTTTTAGGTATTATAGTAGCTATTGTAGTAAACTATTTTATAATACCTCCTGAAAAGAAACAATTGGATTAGTATATAAGTTAATAAAAAGTAAAGTTAATAAAATTTGTTGATTATGTTTTATAAACTAGTATAATGGTTATGTGTGAATTATTTCGGTGGGAGAGTGATAATGAATGGTACTTATTTTAAAGGCAATTATTATTGGTATAGTAGAAGGTATAACAGAATTTCTTCCTATATCCTCAACTGGGCATATGATAATTGTTGGTAATTTAATAAATTTTACTGGTGATTTTGCAAATCTTTTTGAAGTGGTAATTCAATTAGGAGCAATTCTTGCAGTGGTGTTCTTATTTTGGGATAAAATATGGAATTCCTTAAAAAATCTTATGCCTGGAAAATGGGGATTTAGATTATGGCTTAATATAATAGTAGCTTTTTTACCTTCAGCAGTAGTAGGACTTATAACAAAGAAATATATTGACAAGTATCTGTTTTCAACTATAACAGTAGTACTAGCTTTAATATTTGGCGGATTTCTAATGATATTTATTGAAAATAAATATAGACGCAGAAAAGGAATAAATGATATAGATAATATTAACATAAGACAAGCCTTTTTTATAGGATGCTTTCAATGTTTAGCATTGTGGCCTGGAATGTCAAGATCTGCATCCACTATTATGGGTGCGTGGATTAGCGGGCTTTCCTCAGTAGCTGCTGCCGAGTTCTCGTTCTTTTTAGCAATTCCTACAATGGTAGCTGCTTCTGCACTCACATTAATAAAGGGTGGAATGGCAATTAAGACAACAACTGAAGTTATAGCACTAGGAGTTGGCTTTTTAGTTTCATTTATTGTAGCTTACTTTGTTGTTGAAAAGTTTATTGGATTCCTGAAGAAAAAACCAATGAGAGTCTTTGCAATTTATAGAATTTTTATAGGAATTATATTACTTGCACTTGTATTTTTTAATGTAATACATGCATAACAGAAAAAGCTTGAGCCTTTGCTCAAGCTTTTTTGTTTTGTAAGTATTTTTTTATTAAAATGGTAATAATAAATTTGAAGGATTTCAGCTTGCTGTATTGCAATTATGCTATACTATTGTAAAAAAATATGTGAAAAATAAGACATATTTATCTTATATTACACAAATTTAGAACAAATGAAAAATGTTTAGAAGGTTGTTCAATTTTACTAGTTGAGGGTGTATAATAGACCTAAAAAGTAAATGTGGAGGGATATGTAGATGGCAAAGAATACAAAAAAGATCGCATTACTAACAGGCGGCGGAGATTGCCCTGGATTAAACGCAGTAATAAGAGCAGTAACAAGAACAGCAATTTTACAATATGGATATGAAGTTATAGGTTATAAATTTGGATATAGAGGATTATACAATAATGAGTCTATTCCATTAACTCTAGATACTGTA
>NZ_BRXR01000001.1:4407500-4620175 GCF_026012015.1 Clostridium omnivorum
TAAAATTTAAAAATTTATATAATTTCATCTACAAACTCAGGCAATATAATAAGAATTATATTGCCTGAGTTTGTAGATATATCACTTTGTGATTTTTATATACTCATTAAAAATTCATATTGTAGTTTTTTTATACTCTGAAATATATTTTTATTAAATATATTGAAAACTAATTATAAGTTTAATATAATAATTACATATGATTTCATATTAGATTATTTAGGAGGATATAAAAATGGCTAAGAGAAGTTCAATAACAATTCCAAGTCAGCATACTAAAGGAATTACTGTAAGATTAGGAATTGATGTTATTAATGATATTGATAAGGTTGTAGATAACATCAATAGTTTACTAAGCAGCAATTTAAGTAGAAATCAGCTTATAGAACTGATGTTTAACAATGCAAGAGCAGAAGCTAAATTCGATATAGACGGTGTAAAAATGAGTTTTGATGAATTACTTTATTTCGGAGAAAACAATAAAGAGAATAAGGATAGCGAAAAGTAATTTTTACAATTGAGCTATTATAATTTTGTAGAAGATGTATAGTTTTATTATAAACTTCTATATTTTTTATGCTTTTAAAATCTATATTTTAAATAGCAATATTACTGATAAGTATATTGTTTATTTATGAATATTTATACTAAAGGTTATTATTTATGTTGTTGTAAAAAGGTTCGAGTTTATTGTGTTTATATTTTATTACTTTTATAATATTTAATGCATGTTTTCTTTAAAAGAATAAAATAATGTTAAATGGAGCTTAAATATAGAAAATGTAGTTACTAATTGGTTTAGTAAAAATCATATTATTATTAATACAAAAAGAGGTAGAAAGAAAATATTAGATCATTATGTTTTTTTAGCAATAAAAACCACAACTAGACTACTATATATGAAGGTTATTAGTATTTATTCATAAGAGATCTATTATATAGAGGAAAATTACTTGTTTTTTATAGGCATATTGTGCAATATATTATTGTTGGTTATAATTAGAATTCGTTGAAAAGATGATTAAGTAAAATAACTTAAAGGGTGATACTATGATTGAAAGATTACAAAAATATATGGCAAAATGCGGGGTAGCATCAAGAAGAAAATGTGAAGAGATTATAGGAAGCGGGAGAGTGCAAGTTAATGATATAGTAATAACAGAGTTTGGATATAAAGTTGATTTAGAAAAAGATACTGTTTATGTGGATGGCAAAAAGATAAATTTAGAGGAAAACAAGATATATATAGCATTGAATAAGCCAGTAGGATATTTATCTGCAGTAAAAGATGATAGAGGAAAGAAAACAATTATTGAATTAGTGGATGTAAAAGAAAGAATATATCCTATTGGTAGATTAGATTATGATACTTCAGGACTAATTTTACTTACTAATGATGGTGAAATATATAATAGAGTAATTCATCCAAGACAGGAAGTGAATAAGGTATATATAGCAGCAGTAAAAGGTATTCCTTCAAAAGAAGAAATGAAGAGATTTTCTTATGGAATTGACATTGGAGATTACGTTACAGCTCCTGCCACTATAAAAATTCTTGAAGAAAATTCAAAGGGCTGTAATTTAAAAATTACTATTCACGAAGGTAAAAATAGACAAGTTAGAAGAATGTGTGCCGCAATAAATCATCCTGTTATAACCCTACAAAGAATATCAATTGGAAATATAAAGCTAGGTGATTTAAATGTTGGTAGCTATAGATATTTAACAGAAAGTGAAATGAATTATTTATTCAGTTTATAGACTAAACAAATCATACTGTAAAAGGAGGGGGATGTATATGTACAAATATGTGGGTGATATAAGCGTACTCTCTCATAATATTATTTTGAAGTATAGCAACAATTTTATATGTGCCGTAGATTGCACTCTTGGAAATGGTCATGATACAGATTTCTTGGCTAAACATTTTAAGCATGTTTATGCTTTTGATATTCAAGAAATTGCAACAGAAAATTATTTAAAAAATTCCAATAAAAATACAGTAGTAATTAATGATTCCCATGATAAAATTCTTCAATATATAAACGAACCTGTAGATTGTTTCATTTATAATCTTGGCTTTCTTCCTGGAGGCGATAAAAATATTACTACTAAAGCAGTGAGTACTATAAATAGTATAAATGCAGCATTGGAACTACTAACAAATGGCGGAATTATTGCTATTTCGATTTATTGCGGTCATGCAGAAGGTAAAATTGAAAGAGAAGTTTTACTTGATTTTGCGTCAAATTTGAATAAACATGAGTATGGAGTTATGCTTCATTCATTTTTGAACAGGTCAAAAGATGCTCCTATGCTACTAATAATAGAGAAAAATAAAGATGAAAGAAATTAACAAAAAATGAAAGCAGTATTGATATATTTTTCAATAGATGATAAAATGAAATAAATAATTCATATTTTTAGTGTTAATGGGGAAAGGATTGAATTTAATATGGAAGAAAACAAGCAGGACCTGATGAGAACAATACAAATGAAATTTCCACGCTTAAGTAAAGGTCAAAAATTAATTGCTGAATACATACTTAAGCATTATGATAAAGCTGCATTTATGACTGCTGCAAAGCTTGGAACCAGTGTAGGTGTAAGTGAATCCACCGTTGTTAGATTTGCAAACGAATTAGGTTTTAGTGGATATCCTAAACTACAAAAAGCTCTTCAGGAACTTATAAAAAATAAATTGACTACAGTTCAAAGAATTGAACTTTCAAATGACTATATAAGTGAAGAAACTGCATTAAAAGGTGTTTTGAAATCTGATATGGAAAATATTAGAGCTACACTAGAGAAAATAAATCATAAAACTTTTGAAGAAGTAGTTAATAGTTTTTTCGGTGCCAAAAAGATTTATATTATAGGTTTAAGAAGTTCAACTGCACTTGCTGAGTTTCTAGGTTTTTATCTTAATTTAATATTGGACAACGTAAAAATAGTAACATACGGAATAAGTGATATATTCGAGCAAATGATAAATGTTTCTGAAGATGATGTGGTTATAGGTATCGGTTTTCCACGTTATGCTGCAAGAACTATAGAATCCTTAAGTTTTGCTCAAAGTAGGGGTGCAAAAGTTGTTGCAATTACTGACAGCTTACTTTCACCACTTGCATCAAAAGCAGATTATACATTAATAGCACAAAGTAATATGGCGTCCTTTGTAGACTCCCTAGTTGCTCCAATGAGTGTAATAAATGCATTGATAATAGCTGTAGGACTTAGAGAAAAAGAAAAAATATCAAATACATTTAATACTTTGGAGGAAATTTGGGAAGAATATCAAGTGTACTCCTACAAAGATAAAGAGGATGACAAATAACTACATCCTCTTCTTTTTTTTAAATTTACTTGTTCTTCGATAAAAAAATACCTCCTTCTTTTTTAAAATAGTTAGAAAAATAAATTTTTTTAAAAAAATTTAAAAAAAAGAAGGAATATTGCAATTTGCATAGAATATATTATACTGTAAAAGAAACTTAAGCTTCATTGCTTTTAAGTAAATGAAATTATTAATTCATTTGGGAGGTAAGAACAATGACAAAAGAAAATTTAAATGCTAAGGCTTATATTGATGGCGTAATTGAAAACGTTAAGAAAAGAAATTCACACGAACCAGAATTCTTACAAACAGTAGAAGAAGTTTTAAGCTCTTTAGGACCTGTACTAGAAAAACACCCAGAATATATAGAAGAAAATCTATTAGAGAGATTCTGTGAACCAGAAAGACAAATCATGTTCAGAGTTCCATGGGTAGATGATGCTGGAAAAGTACAAGTAAACAGAGGTTACAGAGTACAGTTCAACGGTTGTATAGGACCTTACAAGGGAGGACTTAGATTCCATCCATCAGTTTACATAGGAATTATCAAATTCTTAGGATTTGAGCAAATTCTTAAAAACTCATTAACTGGACTTCCAATAGGCGGAGGTAAAGGAGGATCTGACTTTGATCCAAGAGGAAAGTCAGATGCTGAAATAATGAGATTCTGTCAAAGCTTTATGACTGAGCTTTATAGACATATAGGACCAGACGTTGACGTTCCAGCTGGAGACATTGGTGTTGGTGGAAGAGAAATCGGTTATTTATATGGACAATATAGAAGAATTAAAGGATGCTTTGAAAACGGTGTCTTAACTGGAAAAGGATTATCCTACGGTGGAAGTTTAATAAGACCTGAAGCTACAGGATTTGGAGCAACATACTATTGTGAAGAAATGCTTAAACATGATGGAACAGATTTTAATGGTAAAACTGTTGCAATATCAGGTTTTGGTAATGTATCATGGGGTGTATGCTTAAAGGTTTCTCAATTAGGTGGTAAGGTTGTAACACTTTCAGGTCCAGATGGATACATCTATGATCCAAATGGAGTAGTTGGTGAAAAAATTGATTACTTACTTGAAATGCGTGCATCAGGAAGAGATAGAGTTCAAGATTATGCTGACAAATTTGGTGTTCAATTCTTCAAGGGAGAAAAGCCATGGGGAGTTAAGGCTGATATCGTAATGCCATCAGCTACTCAAAATGATATCCATATAGAACATGCTAAGCAAATAGTTGAAAATGGAACTAAATTTGTTTGTGAAGTTGCTAATATGCCTTGTACAAATGAAGCTATTGAATACTTCCAAAACCATGGTGTTGTAGTTGGACCTGCTAAAGCTGCAAATGCAGGTGGAGTTGCAACTTCAGCTCTTGAAATGTCACAAAACAGCATGAGATTATCATGGACTGCAGAAGAAGTAGATGAAAAACTTCATCAAATAATGGTTAACATATACAACAACTGTAAGAAAGCATCAGAAGAATATGGTTTCGGATATAACCTAGTTGCTGGAGCTAACATTGCAGGTTTCGTAAAAGTTGCTGATGCAATGCATTCACAAGGTCTATATTAATTAGTATTTATAAGAGAACCCAAATAGGGTTCTCTTTTTTAGTTTATAAATAATTTTAAAAATGACATATATATTTCAATTTAGTATAATTAATAGTTGAATAAATTAGTCTATTATATTAAATTATAATAGTAAGAATTAAAGGTGGTGAAAATGTGGCAACAGTAGTTGTTATTGGTGGTGGACCTGCAGGCATTATGGCTGCAATTGCAGCATCAGATAAAAATAAAGTTATTCTACTCGAGAGAAATGAAAAAATTGGTAAAAAATTATTTATTACAGGGAAAGGCCGTTGTAATATAACTAATTCAAAGGACATTGGAGACTTTTTTGAGTATATTCCTGGAAATCCGCATTTTTTATATAGTTCACTATATACTTTTACAAATGAGGACGCTATGAATATGCTAAGTAAGTTAGGGGTAAAACTAAAAGTGGAAAGAGGGGGAAGGGTATTTCCTGAATCAGACAAGTCTTCTGATATAATTTCTGCTTTTAAAGATGAGCTGTGTAATAGAAAAGTAGATATACGACTAAATTCAAGAGTAAAAAAAATAATACATAGTAATAAACATATTGAATCTGTAGTTCTTGAAGACAATTCTAAAGTCGAAGGTGACTATTTTATTCTTTGTACAGGAGGTGTATCTTACCCAAGAACAGGTTCTACTGGTGATGGGCTTAAATTTGCAAAAGAATTAGGCCATAACATTGTACCTGTAAAACCTTCTTTAGTCCCAATTGAAATTGATGACGACTGGCTTTTAGACCTTCAAGGGTTATCTTTAAAAAACGTTGAACTTAAAATTAAAACTGAAGAGAATAAAGTACTTTTTTCAGACTTTGGTGAAATGCTTTTTACTCACTTTGGTATTTCCGGCCCTATTGTTTTAAGTGCAAGTAGGGTTGTGCAACATAAACAAGATTTATTTGCAGTAATAAATTTAAAACCAGCAATTACTACAGAAGAACTAGATAAAAGAATTCAAGATGAATTTAGCAAAAACATAAATAGAGATTTTAAAAACTCTTTAGATGATTTGTTGCCTAGAAAAATAATTAATACCGTAGTTAAACTTTCAAATATTGATGGCGACAAAAAGGTTAACTTAATTACTAGGGATGAGAGAAAAAACCTCGTAAATCTTCTTCAGAATCTTACGCTGCATATAAAAGGACTTAGACCAGTGGAAGAAGCAATTGTTACGGCTGGAGGAATTAATGTAAAAGAAATAAATCCATCTACTATGTGTTCTAAAATAGTAGATAATTTATACTTTGCTGGTGAAGTGATTGATGTAGATGCATATACTGGAGGCTATAATATACAAATAGCTATGTCAACTGGATATCTAGCAGGAAAAAAGATTAGTGAGCAGGAGTAGTTTTACATATACTTGTAAAACCTTAGTCAGTAAATAGAGGATTTTAAAGGTTTTTATAGAATATAACAGTATATTGTTCATAATCATTTTAATGTTTATTTGACAATCAGAAAGGCGGAATAAAATTGAAAATCAATGTTGCAATAGATGGACCTGCAGGGGCTGGTAAGAGCACAATAGCAAAAATACTTGCTGCTAGATTTAACTTAATGTACATAAATACAGGTTCTATGTATAGAGCTGTTACTTTATATGCACTAGAAAATAAGATCGTTCCAGAAAATATATCTGAAATATGCAGTCTACTACATAATCTTGATATGCACTTTCAAGGTGATAATCTAATTGTTAATGCAGAAGACATAACAGATAAATTAACAATACCATATATAAGTCAAAATGTATCAAGTTATGCAGCAATACCAGAAGTAAGGGAAAGATTAGTTGAATTACAAAGAAATATTGCAAAAAAATATGATGTTGTAATGGATGGAAGAGATATAGGTACTGTAGTTCTTAAAGATGCTTCATTTAAGTTTTTTTTAACAGCTGCTCCAGAAGAAAGAGCAAAGAGACGTTATGAAGAGCTATTAAATAAAGGTATTGAAGTTAATTATCAAGATATATTAAATGACATTATTAAAAGGGACTATATGGATTCTCACAGAGAAGTTGATCCTCTAAGAAAAGCTGAGGATGCAATAGAGATAGATTCTTCATTTCTATCAATAGAAGAAGTGGTGGATGAGATGTCTAAGATAATTAATAGAGCAATAAGTGAAGGAAGTGAAATGTAAGACTTTGGGTAACCAAAGTTAGCTATATTATGGAAGTAATTTTGGCAGAAAAAGCTGGATTTTGTTTTGGTGTAAAAAGAGCTGTAGATGAGGCTGTAAAAGTAAAAGAAAAATATAATAAAAAAATATATACACTTGGACCACTAATTCATAACAAAGATGTAGTTGAGTATTTAAAAGAGAAGGAGATCTTTCCAATAGAAATTAATGACATAAATGCTTTAACAGAAGGTGACGTTGTTATAATTAGATCTCATGGGGTAACTCCTGAGACTTTTAAATTGCTAGAGGACAAAAATATTATAGTAGTTAATGCTACATGTCCCTATGTTTCAAATATACAGCAAAAGGTAAAAAAATACTATGATTTAGGGTACAGTGTTATTATTATAGGTGACTCAAATCATCCGGAGGTAATAGGTATCAATGGATGGTGTGAAAATAAGGCAATAATTGCGAAGTCTGGAGAGGAACTTAAAGAAATACCTAAAAAAGTTTGCGTAGTATCTCAAACTACAGAAAAACAACAAAATTGGGAAAGTGTTCTTAGCGAAATAACAAAAACTGCAAAAGAAATAATTGCATTTAATACGATATGTAGTGCCACTGAGACTCGTCAGAAGTCAGCAGAAGAATTGTCTAAAGTTGTTGATGTTATGATAGTAATAGGTGGATATAATAGTTCAAATACTACAAAATTGTTTGAAATATGCAAGTCAAATTGCAGTAAAACTATCCATGTAGAAAATGTAAGTCAAATACCAAAAACTTTACTTCACAGTAAAGTAAATTTAAAAATTGGTGTTACTGCTGGAGCATCAACACCTGATTGGATAATAAAGGAGGCTATTTTAGAAATGAGTGATCAAGAACTAAATTTCAATGAACAACAAGCTTTTATGGATCAAAATGATGTATCAATTTCTGTTGGCAAAATTATTAAAGGCGAGGTTATATCAGTTAACGAAAAAGAAGCTTTCGTTAATATAGGATATAAAGCTGATGGTTATCTACCAAAAAATGAAGTGACAAAAGATGAAAACGTGAAGTTAACCGATATTTTAAATAAAGGTGATGTAATTGAAGTAAAAGTTATTAGTAGAAAGAATGAAGATGGCTATGTAGTGCTTTCAAGAGTTGAACTTGAAAGAATGCATACATTTGAATTTTTAAAAGATTGTTTTGAAAACAAAAAAACTATAAATGTAGTTATAAAGGAATCTCTTAAAGGTGGAGTTATAGCATCATATAAAGGAATAAGAGTGTTTATTCCTGCTTCACATTTAGAACTTCATCATGTAAATGACTTAAGTAAATACATTGGAAAAGAAGTTGAAATACAAATTATTGAGTTCAGTGAACAAACAAGAAATACAAGAATTGTTGGTTCTAGAAGAGAAATGCTTACTGCAGCTCAACTTGATAAAGAGGAAGCAGCATGGAGCACAATAAATAAAGGTGATGTTGTAGAGGGTGAAGTTAAAAGACTTACAGCCTTTGGAGCTTTTGTGGATGTTAAAGGAATAGATGGTCTTCTCCATGTATCAGAAATATCCTGGGGAAGAATTAATAAACCTTCTGACGTACTAAAGCCAGGAGATATAATTAAAGTTATGATTCTAGATTTAGATAAGGAAACAAAAAAACTATCACTAAGTATTAAAAAGTTAGCAGAAAACCCATGGATAGATGTTGATGCTAAATATCCAGTAGGAAGTATAGTACTTGGAAAAGTTGTTAGATTTGCTGATTTTGGAGCATTTGTTGAATTAGAACCAGGTGTTGATGCTTTAGTTCATATATCACAAATTAGTAATGAGAAAATTAAACATCCAAGCGATGTATTACAAGTAGGTCAATCAGTTAAAGCTAAAATAACTGATGTAAATAAGGAAGGAAAAAAGATAGGCTTAAGTATTAGAGCAGTTGATGAAATTTAATTTGGACCTAAAAGGAAATGCAAAGCATTTCCTTCTTTTTATATTTTGCACATTAATTTATATCTCCATATTATAGGTTTTATCCATAGCTATAGCTAAAAGAGTAATAAATATCAAAATATTTAATATAATTTAATAGCTAAGTTTATGGAGGGTACTATGGATAGCTTAAGTAGTATATTACGCAGCAATGAATTAGACGAAAAAGAATATATAATTTTACAAGAGATACTTAAAAACTACGATTTTATAGTAATTGAAATTCAAAAAGTTAGAAGTGCCTATAAAGTGGTTACTACTTCAGGATGCTACTGTCTAAAAAAAATGAAACACGGTAAGTATAAGGTCAAGAATGGATATATACTAGTGCAGCAATTAAATAAAAATAATTTTATGAATGTTGCTAAATATATTAAAGATAAAAACGGAAATTTATACGTAAACTACAATAGATATATTTTTTATGTTACTGAATGGATAGATGGAGACGAATGTGATTTAAAGAGTATGAAAGAGGCTTTGAATTGTGTAAAGCTTCTTGCTAAATTTCATATTGCATCGCAAAAAGTAGATGTTGAAAAGCTAAAAATAAGAAACAATTTAAAAAATTGGCCTAAAATATTTACTGACAGCTTAAATGAAATGGCGAATTATAAAAAGCTTATTGAAAAAAAGGTTCTTAAAACAGACTTTGACATTAAATACGGAGAATATATTGATAAATTCTATAACAGGGGAATAGTATCTATAAATATACTAAATAAATCTGACTACTATAAAATATCAAGGGACGCAAACATAAATAAAACTATATGCCACGATAGTTTTTATTATCAAAATATATTATGTAAAGATGGTAACTATTTTTTGGTGGATCTTGATAGTATTATAATTGATTTACAAATAAATGATTTAGGGAAACTCCTTAGAAGGTTAATGACAAAAAAAGAATACTTATGGGATTTTCAGTCAGCTAGGGAGATAATCAACGCATATTCCAATATAAATCCACTGAGTGCAGGGGAACTTACAGCAATGTTAGCACTTATTATTTTCCCTCATAAGTTTTGGAAGCTTGGTAAAAAAAGATACATAAAACACAAGAATTGGAGTGAATTTAAATATTCAAGCAAGTTAGATAAAATAATTGAACATTGTGAACTACAAGATTTATTTATTGATGATTATCTTACTTATATATATGAATTAAAAGCTAAAGAATAAATTATTTAAGTTATTTGAAGATTTTAGTTAATATGATTAAATGGTGATTAATGATGATGGAGTTAGTAAAGTTAAACAAAAAATATTTTCCTGAATTAGAGAAATTAAATGAGGATAGACTTCAATTTAATCAGGTTAATGAGGATTTTTTTTCAGTATATCACAGCTGCAGCTTTGCGCAACAATTTTTACTAAGGAATAAAGTAAGACTGCTAAAAAGTAACACAGATATAATAGGATATTTATGGTATACAGTATTTGATAAAAATGTTTGCTTTATAAATTCAATGTATATTGATAATAGTAAATTCAATGGCGTTCCATTAAAAGACTTGTACGGAAAATTTATTAATTTTCTAAAGCCAAAGTATGACGTCAGATATTATTATGAATGCAATAATACAAATTTTAGTATACTTAATGAGTTAGGTTTTAATAAGTGCGAAGGTGTTATTGATATGAAATGCAATATCAGTGATATTATTGGTTGCTCAGATTTTAGTAATGTAGATTTTGAAGTTTTTAAAAAAGGTACTCATGAAGCATTAAGGTGCAAAATTCAAAATGAAGTGTTTAAAAATGACTCAAGAATGCCTTTAGAAGTAGAAGATATCTATTTTGATGAATTGCAAAATTATTATTTTGATGAAGGTGCTATTTTCATCAAGCAAGAAAACAAGTACATTGGATATGGTCAAATAATAATTGATAATAATCACGCCATAATAGTAAATGTAGGTATATTGAATCCATATAGAGGAAAGGGCTACGGAAAAGAACTATTATATTACCTCATAGGTATTATAAAAAGTAAAGGCTATGAAGAGGTATCAATAAAGGTTGCATCAAATAATTTTGTTGCTTTAAATCTTTATAAAAGTATGGGATTTATCTCTTACAAAGAAACATATAATATGATATTAAAAAGAAGCAGATAATCTATTAGTTATCTGCTTCTTTTATATTAACCTCTATTTAATTCTTTATATTTGCTTAATGCTATAGCGAATATTTTCATAGCATCTGATAAATCATCAGTGTTTAAGCAGTAGGATAATCTTATTTCATCTTTTCCTATACCTTCAGTTGCATAGAATCCTTCAGCTGGTGCAAACATAACGGTCTTATTATCATAGGAGAAGTCAGTGAGCATCCATTTTGCAAAATCATCTGCATTTTTAATTGGTAGTTTTGCAGTAATATAAAATGCACCTGTTGGCTTTTCACATATTACACCTGGAATTTTTGATAATCCTTCATGTAGTATATTTCTTCTCTTTTCATACTCAACTTTAACTTCATCGAAGTATTTCTTAGGAGTATTAATTAAATTAGCAGCTGCTACTTGCTCTATAGTTGGAACGCAAAGTCTTGATTGACATAATTTTAATATTTGGTGAATTAATTCTTTATTCTTTGAAGCTACAAGGCCTATTCTTGCTCCACAAGCACTGTAACGCTTTGAAATACTGTCTATTAATATAACTCTATCTAAAATATCTTCCATATATAGAGCAGAAGTAAACTTTAATCCATCATAAACAAACTCTCTATATACTTCATCGGCTATAATATAAATGTCATGTTCCTTAGCAATATCAGCAAGCATTCTTATTTCTTCATAAGTATAAACAACACCTGTTGGATTACCTGGATTTGATATAAGAATAGCTCTAGTCTTATTTGATATTTTGCTTACTATTTCTTCTTTTTTAGGAAGATGGAAGCCTTCTTCAGCTTTAGTCAAAAATGGTACAACTTTTACTCCAGCTGCTTCAGAAAAACCATTATAGTTTGTATAGAATGGTTCAGGTATTATTATCTCATCACCAACATCGCAAATACCCATTAATGCAAATAGTATAGCTTCACTACCACCATTAGTTATCATTATTTCATCTTTGTCAAAATTAATATTCCACTCTTTATAATATTTTATAAAGCTGTCTATTAATGGATTTATGCCTTGTGAATCAGTATACTTTAGAACTGCTTCATCAAAGCTTGTTAGTGCATCAAAAAAAGTATCTGGTGTAGCTATATCAGGTTGGCCTATATTTAAGTGGTAAACCTTTACACCTTTTATTCTAGCAGCATCTGCAAATGGAGCAAGCTTTCTTATAGGTGAGAATTGCATGTCGGATATTCTCTTTGAAATATTCATTTTGGTCCTCCTTATGGTTATAAATTTCTATACTTATTTTTAATATTATTTTTTCCACTAGGGATTTGAATTATTTATTCTTACAATATTAAGATATTCTACAAAAATGGCCAAAGTCCTTCTTGAATATCGGAAAAAGTGAAATAATTATTTCACAAATAACATATTTTGTATAATACTATTCATTTGATAAAAGATTAACAAATTTTATGCAATTAATAAATTACTATTAATACTTATTAATTCGATACAGTTGTCTAAATAGGAATTATTATTTATAAAACACTTTAAAAATTGCACCGTATACATTATAATAGTAATGATATTCAAGTAAAATTATCTTTATTTTTACAATAGATAGTATATCATTCATAGTGTATTGAAAGGATGAAATTTTGATGAAGGATTTAGAACAATTAAAGTATTATATAGAGACTTGGGGATGTCAGATGAATGAAGAAGATTCAGAAAAATTATCTGGCATGTTAAAAAATCTAGGGTATTCAAGAACAGAAAAAAAAGATGACGCTTCAATAATTATATTTAACACCTGCTGCGTAAGAGAAAATGCCGAATTAAAGGTTTATGGAAATCTTGGTGCTTTAAAAAAGATGAAAAAAACAAACCCTGATTTAATAATAGCTGTATGTGGCTGTATGATGCAGCAAGAAGGAATGGCAGAAAATATAATAAAAAAGTATCCATTTGTTGATATAATCTTTGGGACTCATAATTCCTATAAGTTTCCTGAGTATTTAAATAGAGTTAAGCAAGAGAATAAATCTATTATTGAAATAATTAATAAAGAAGAGGGAATTGTTGAAGGCATACCTGTTGATAGAGCAAGCAGCATTAAAGCCTTTGTTACTATAATGTATGGGTGCAACAACTTTTGTACTTACTGCATAGTTCCTTATGTAAGAGGTAGAGAGAGAAGCAGAACTCCTGAAGATATAGAAAATGAAATTAAAGATTTAGTAACTCAAGGTTATAAAGAAATAACTCTTCTTGGCCAAAACGTAAATTCCTACGGTAAGGGTTTAGAGCCAGATATTACTTTTTCAGATTTACTTCGTAGATTAAATAAGATTGAAGGATTAGAAAGAATTAAATTTATGACTTCACATCCAAAAGATTTATCTGAAGACTTAATAAAGGCAATTACCGAATGTGATAAAGTTTGCGAACAGGTTCATCTTCCAGTACAATCAGGTTCAACAAATATTTTAAGGAAGATGAATAGAGGTTATACACGAGAAAAATATTTACAGCAAATTACTGCTATAAAGGCTGCTATGCCTAATGTGGCTTTGACAACAGATATAATCGTAGGTTTTCCAGGAGAAACTGAAGAGGACTTCCTAGATACATTAAGTTTAATAAAAGAAGTTGAATTTGACTCAGCCTTTACCTTTATCTACTCAAAGAGAAAGGGTACTCCTGCTGACGAAATGATAGAGCAAATCGACGATAATGTTAAACATGATAGATTTAACAGACTTGTTGAAGTAGTAAATGAAATAAGCGAAAAGAAAAATAAGGAATACCAAGACAAAATTGTTGAAGTGCTTGTAGAAGGTCTAAGTAAAAATGATAGCAGCAAACTAATGGGAAGAACGCGTACTGGAAAGCTTGTTAATTTTGCTGGAAAAGAAGAAAGTATAGGAAAATTAGTTAACGTTAAAATAACAAATGCTCAAACTTTTTCATTAATAGGTGAAGAAATATAAAAGCTCTTTTAAGAGCTTTTTTTCTAACTCACTAAGGAGGTATTAAAGTGGGACTAACTCCAATGATGCAGCAGTACTTGCAAGTTAAAGAAAACTATAAAGATTGTATTTTGTTTTTTAGATTAGGTGACTTCTATGAAATGTTTTTTGAAGATGCTAAAACTGCTTCTAAAGAATTAGAGCTTGTTTTAACTGGACGTGATTGTGGACTTGATGAAAGAGCACCAATGTGCGGCATTCCTTATCATGCAGCAAATAATTATATTGGAAGACTTATTAATAAAGGTTATAAAATAGCAATTTGTGAACAGCTAGAAGACCCAAGTCTAGCTAAAGGCATAGTTAAAAGAGATGTAATTAAAATATATACCCCAGGTACCTTTACAGATTCCGGATTTCTTGAAGAAACTAAGAATAATTATATAATGAGTTTGTATGTCAGCAGTACGGATAATTATATGGGAATTAGCTTTGCTGATATTTCTACTGGGGATTTTACCTCTACTTACTCAAGATTAGACAACAGTGTCATAATAGACGAAATATCAAAATTTAATCCAAAAGAATTAATTCTTCAAGATAATATTGACGTTGAAATTTTAGATTCTATAAGAGATAGATTTCAACCATTAATAACTTTTAAAGATGATAGCTTTTTTGTAGCTGATGCAATAGATAATTTAAAAACTCAATTTAAAAATTTCAATGCTGAACAATATCATAAGTCATTACATTTTTCAGTAAACGCATTATCAAAATATATATTGGAAACACAAAAATTTGTACTTTCTAATATAGATAGGCTTGATTATTATAATGCTACTAACTATGTAAGTATTGATATAAATTCCAGAAGAAATTTAGAACTTACAGAGACATTAAGGGAGAAAAATAAAAAAGGTTCTCTTCTATGGGTATTAGATAAGACGAATACAGCAATGGGTGGAAGAGAATTAAGAAAATGGGTTGAGCAGCCTTTGATAAATATGGAATTAATTAATAGTAGACTTGATGCTGTTGAGGAGCTTATAGATAAAACTCCTTTGCATCAGGACTTAATTGACTCTTTAAAGCAAATTTACGATATAGAAAGAATTACTGGAAAGATTTCAACTAAGAGCGTAACTGCAAAGGAGCTTCTTGCATTAAAGAATTCTGTTGCTAAAATACCTGAGGTAAAAAACCTTTTATCTAAATTTAGCAGCAAACTTTTAACTAACATGTGTGATAACATAGATGAACTTCAAGATATTTATGACTTACTAGAGCAGTCTATAAATGAAAACCCTCCAATATCGGTAAAAGAAGGTAATTTAATAAAGGATGGCTTTAATGAAACTATTGATGAGCTAAGAAGTGCTAAGGCTCACGGTAAAGACTGGATTGCCTCTCTTGAAAGCAGAGAAAGAGAAGTTACTGGTATTAAGTCTCTAAAGGTAGGATATAACAAAGTATTTGGCTATTATATTGAGATTTCAAATGCAAATAAATCTTTAGTACCTGATGGAAGGTATATAAGAAAGCAAACTCTATCAAACTGCGAAAGGTATATAACTCCAGAGCTTAAAGAAATGGAAGACAAAATTCTTGGTTCTGAAGAAAAACTTATAAATATTGAATACGAGCTTTTTGTTTCTATTAGAGATCAAGTTGAGTCACATATCGATAGAGTTAAGAACACAGCAAGAATACTGGCGGAACTTGATTGCTTAAGTTCTCTAGCACTGATTGCATTAGAAAATAATTTTTGCAAGCCTGAGATGTCCGAGTTTGGAGAAATTGATATAAAAGGTGGAAAACACCCTGTAATCGATAAGATACTTCCAACAGGTGCATTTGTTTCTAATGATACACTACTAGACAACAAAGAAGAGCAGCTTATATTAATTACAGGTCCTAATATGGCCGGTAAATCTACCTATATGAGACAGGTTGCACTAATAGTATTAATGGCCCAAATAGGTAGCTTTGTTCCAGCAGAGAGCGCTAAAATAGCTATATGCGACAAGATATTTACTAGAATAGGAGCTTCTGATGATTTATCTGCGGGTAAAAGTACTTTCATGGTTGAGATGTGGGAAGTTGCTAATATATTAAAAAATGCTACAAATAGGAGTCTTATTTTATTAGATGAGGTTGGAAGAGGAACAAGTACTTATGATGGCTTAAGTATAGCTTGGTCAGTAATTGAATACATATGTAATACTGAGGGATTAAAAAGTAAGACTCTTTTTGCTACTCATTATCACGAACTAACAAAATTAGAAGGAATGATAAGCGGCGTTAAGAACTATTCCGTTTCTGTAAAAGAGATTAAAAGTGAAATAGTATTTTTAAGAAAAATAGTACCCGGTGGAATTGATCAATCCTATGGTATTGAAGTTGCAAAGCTTGCAGGATTACCTGAACCTGTGATTGAAAGAGCTAAAGAACTACTTCTTCATTTAGAACAAACTGAAAGCAGTGAAAATAAAGATATAGTCATATTTAATAATGATGAAGAATCAAAAACAAATGTAGAAGCAGTTAAGAAAAATGATATTGAAAATATCTCATTAAAAGAAACTGCAGTTACCCATGCTAAAGATATTGTACAACTAAGTTTCACAGATATTGAAAAGGATAATTTAATTAAAGAATTAATATCAACAGATATTTTGAATTTAACTCCTATGGAAGGCTTTAACAAACTATATGAGCTCATTAGAAAGGCTAAAACACTAAAGTAGTACGAAGGTGATAAATTGGGAAGAATTAATGTACTTGATGAAAATACATCAAATAAGATTGCTGCTGGAGAGGTAGTTGAGAGACCAAGTTCAGTAGTAAAAGAATTAGTTGAAAATAGTATCGATGCAGGAGCCAAAAACATAAGCATAGAAATACTGGAGGGTGGTCAAAAAAGTATAAAAATAATAGATGATGGATATGGTATTCACCCTGATGATATAGAAAAGGCTTTTATGTCCCATGCCACAAGTAAAATAAGTAACATAGAGGATATATACTCTATAAACACCTTAGGATTTAGGGGAGAAGCTTTGGCTAGTATAGCTGCCGTATCTAACACAACCTTAATTACTAGAACTCAAGAATTTGATTTTGGTAAGGAAATAAGTATAAGCGGTGGAAATTTAGTGAACCTTAAAGAAGTGGGAGCAAATGTAGGTACCACTATTACAGTAAATGATATATTTTTTAATGTACCTGCTAGACAGAAGTTTCTTAAATCTCCACAAAGAGAGGGTGCATTAATTAGTGATATCATAGAGAGACTATCACTAGCTAATTCCAAAGTATCCTTCAAAATGTTGAATAATGAAAAAAAAGTTATTTCAACCTATTGTACTGAAGATATTACTGAAACTATTCGTGCTATTTATGGTAAAAGCACTTATGAAAATATTTTTGCTTTTGAAGGTCATAGTGATATTGCTTCTGTTTATGGATATCTCGGTAATGCAGAAATAAGCAGAGGAAGTAGAAATAATCAAAGTATTTTTGTTAATAAGAGGTTTATAAAAAATAAATTAATTACCACTGCAGTTGAAACAGCTTTTAAATCCTTTTTAACTATTAATAAATATCCATTTTTCGTATTGTTTTTAGATATATATCCGGAGTTTATTGATGTAAATGTTCACCCTACTAAATCTGAAATTAAATTTAGAGATGAAAGAATGATCTTCAAATTAGTTTTTGATACTGTACACGAAGCTATTAAAAGAAATTTTATTAAAAGTTTTGATACTGTTGGAATGAGTATAGATGAAAATGCAGCACCTGTAAATTTAGCAAATAATAATAATGAAATGTTATTTAAAAAAGAAGAGCATTTAGTTCAAATTCCAATAGATTTGAGCGTGAATAATTTAAAAAGTGATTCAAAAGGTGATTCAATTAATTTTATGAATTCAGATAGTAAAAATATGTTTGAATATAGTAAGTTAAAAAGTACTATTCCTGATGACTTTGATGGGCCAATTGATTTTAAAAGAGAAAAATCAGACTCTACACTAAGGGAAAAATCAACCATAGAGGTTGAAGCAAAAAAAATTCCGAAGTTTAATGAACTAAATGTAATTGGACAGTTTAATTCAACTTATATTTTGGCTGAAAATAATAGTGAGCTTTATATAATAGATCAACATGCAGCACATGAAAAAATATTGTTTGAGAAGTATATGAAGCAGCTAAAAAATTCAAATATTGCAGTTCAAGCTTTAATAACGCCAGTAGTTATTGAATTAAATTCTGAAGATTATAGTTATTATGCTGAAAATGAAGATATTTTTACTAATACAGGTTTTAATATTGAAGTTTTTGGCGAGAATACTATTAGTATAAGGGAAGTTCCTATAATATTAGGAGAGGTTAATCTAAAAAGTTTTTTCTTAAGTTTGCTAGACAATTTAAAAAACATGGGAAGTGGAGAAACAACTGAAATTAAATATAACAAAATTGCAACTATGGCATGTAAATCTGCTATTAAAGCAAATGATGCTCTTTCCTATATTGAAATGAAAGCTCTAATAGAAGAGTTAAGATTTATTGAAGACCCTTTTACTTGTCCTCATGGTAGACCAACAATAATTAAGATGACGCTAAATGAGCTAGAAAAAAGATTTAAAAGAATTCAGTAATTTATGAGGGGGGATGAGATGAAAGAATTACTTATAATTGCTGGTCCAACTGCGGTTGGAAAAACGAGAATTTCTATCGAATTAGCCAAAACCTTAAATGGAGAAATAATATCGGCTGATTCTATGCAAATTTATAAGTACATGGATATTGGTTCAGCTAAGGTTACAGAATCTGAAATGTGCAATATTCCTCATTATCTAATTGATATTATTGATCCAGATGAAAACTTTAGTGTTGCACAATTTAAGCAGCAAGCTGATATGGCTATTGAGGGTATTACAAATAGAGGGAATTTGCCAATCTTGGCTGGTGGAACAGGGCTCTATATTAATTCTTTAATATGTAATTATGACTTTACTGATGCAAACAAGGATGAAGATTATAGGTTTTTTTTACAATCTTTAGCAGATGAAAAAGGCAAGGAGTATGTACATGAGCTTCTAAAGGAAATAGATCCAGTTTCCTACGATAAATTGTTCCCTAATGATTTAAAGAGGGTAATAAGAGCTCTTGAAGTTCATAAGATAACTGGGAAAACAATTTCTATGTATAACGAAGAAAATAGTAAATATCTCTATGATATTCCTTATAATCTATACTACTATGTGCTTACAATGGATAGGACTAAATTATATAATAGGATAAATTTAAGAGTAGATGAAATGTTAAAAAATGGCCTATTAGAAGAAGTAATAGATTTAAAAGAAAAAGGATATAATTCAGAAATGCAATCCATGAAGGGGATAGGATATAAAGAATTACTTTATTACCTAGATGGAAAGGTATCTTTAGAAGAAGCAATCGAAATGATAAAACAGGGTAGCAGAAACTATGCCAAAAGACAACTTACATGGTTCCGTAAAGACCCAAGGGTTACCTGGATTGACAAAGATAATTTTATGGATGATATGCAAATTGTAAATTATATTATAAATGACATTGATAAAAGGAAAAGTTTAAAAAAATAGAGGATTTTTGAGAATGACATAGAATTATAAAACTCATATGATAATCTATAAACGGAGGTATTAAAATGAATAAGACAGCTAATAATCTACAAGATATATTTTTGAATAGTGCGAGAAAAAACAAAATTCCAGTTACAATATATTTAACAAGTGGATTTCAAATAAGAGGTTTTGTAAAGGGTTTTGATAGTTTTACAGTAGTATTGGATAGTGATGGAAAGCAGATGATGATTTACAAGCATGCTGTTTCCACAATAACACCAGGAAAACCAATATTATTTAATAACACCCAGAATGAAGATGACGTAGAGTAATCGTACATAAAGAATAGGCTTAAGTTTGCCTATTCTTTTTTTATATGATAATATATTTAAGGACAAATTATGTCAATAATCGTGCAATTAATTAAGGAGGCCATCTATAAAATATGTTTGATATTACAAAAGAACAACTTAAAGGCATTTATCATATAAATGATGAAACTTTACATTTATATGAGCAAGCTATTGAAGATTCAAATGCAGAATTTAGAGTATATGATGAAATTAGAGAATATAACCAACTAAAAGTTTTAGCTGCATTCCAAGCCGAAAGGATAAGTGACTCTCATTTTACAAATTCAAGTGGTTATGGATATGGTGATATAGGAAGAGATGCTCTTGATAGAGTGTATGCAAGAGTATTTAACTGTGAAAGTGCATTGGTAAGACCTCATTTTGTAAATGGAACTCACGCTATTGGAGCAGCATTATTTGGTAATCTTAGACCTGGAGATACAATGCTGTCAATTTGTGGTACACCTTATGACACATTACATAACATCATAGGGATAGGTGGTAATAAAAATATTGGCTCACTTTCTGAATATGGTGTTAAATATAAACAAATAGATTTAAATAAGAACTTAAAAATAGACTTACCATCTGTAAAAGAACAATTAGAAAATGATAAAACTATAAAACTTGTACATATTCAAAGATCTACTGGATATGGATGGAGGAAATCTCTTCTAGTTAGTGAAATAGGAGAAATTATAGCGTATGTAAAAGAATTAAGACCTGATGTTATATGTTTTGTAGATAATTGCTATGGGGAATTTATTGATACTATTGAACCAACTGATGTAGGAGCAGATCTAATAGCCGGATCACTAATAAAAAATATTGGTGGAGGAATAGCTCCAGCTGGAGGATATATAGCTGGTAAAAAGAGTTGTGTTGAGCAAGCGGCGTATAGACTAACAATTCCAGGTATAGGCGGTGAATGTGGCTCAACCTTCGGAGTTATGAGACTTTTATTCCAAGGTTTGTTCTTGGCTCCACATGTTGCAATAGAAGCAGTTAAAGGTGCAATATTTTGCGCTAGAATTATGGAGTTAGCTGGTTTTGAAGTATTACCAAAATATACTGACAAGAGAAGTGATATAATTCAAGCAATAAAATTTAATAACAAGGAAAATTTAATTCAATTTTGTAAGGGAATACAAGCAGGTTCACCAATTGATTCTTTTGTTGAATGCGAACCATGGGATATGCCAGGATATAACGATCAGGTAATAATGGCAGCTGGTGCCTTTGTACAAGGGTCTTCAATAGAACTATCTGCAGATGCTCCAATTAGAGAACCTTATATAGCATATCTTCAAGGAGGACTTACTTTTGACCATGCAAAAATTGGTACTCTAATAAGTTTAGCAAAAATAATAAAATAAGAAAAATTGAGGGAATATATAAAGCATAAAGACTGAAGAATTAAGCAATTAAGCTTTAATTCTTCAGTCTTTTAATAACTTCTATAAATTCCAACTAGTATGCCAAGGATTTGACAATCCTTTACTATAATAGGCTTCATGCTGCTGTTTTCAGGTTGTAATCTTATATAATCCTTTTCTTTAAAAAATCTCTTTAGAGTTGCTTCATTATCAATAAGTGCTACAACTATTTCACCATTTTCAGCTGTACTAGCTTTTTCTATTATTGCTAAATCCCCATCTAATATACCTGCTTCGATCATGCTTTCTCCAGATACATTAAGCATAAAAAGATCATTTTTATTTCTAACATAATTTAAAGGAAGGGAGAAAGTATCTTCAATATTCTCTACTGCAAGAATTGGAAGGCCAGCAGTAATCTTTCCAACTATAGGAATATCAACAATTTCCTTTTTAGTTAAATTATCTTTAATTAATTCAATAGCCCTTGGTTTTGTAGGGTCTCTTCTTATAAGACCTTTTTTAGCCAATCTAGAAAGGTGACCATGAACTGTAGATGTAGATCTTAAATCAACAGCTTCACATATTTCTCTTACAGTAGGAGGATATCCTTTGTCTAATATATATCTTTTTAAAAATTCATATATTTCCGTTTGCTTATCACGTTTACCTTCAATCACCATACGCACCTCACAATCTTAATTGGATTATAACATATTAAAGTAGAAATATCAAACTTATGTTCTGCTGATTTATTAATTGCTTAATACAATCAATTCTGGTATAATTTTTTAGTTAGATAGATTTTATTAAAGAAAGGTAGATATTATGGAAAAGAAGTGCATTTTTAATAAAGAAATCATGTGCTCAGATTGTGGAGAGTGTGATATATGTGATTTAGATAAAAACAAAATCTGTGACAATTGTGGAAGGTGCTTGGAGAATACAGATAATAAAGATTACAGAACTTTAGATGTTGATACTATAATAGATGAGGATTATTCTCAAGAGGAAGATTTTGATGTTTATTTAGAAAAAATTGATTCTCAAAATGAAAATATGGAAAGGGTAGTCGGCAAATCATCAAGTGAATTTATAGACAACGAAATACAGGATGAATGGATTCTTATAGATGATATTCCTGGACTTAAGGAAATGCTTGAAGAAAATGAAATACCAAAAGGGTATGCAGAAGAATTTCCTGGATTAATGGTATTTAATAAAAAAGGTTAGGTGACAGCTATACTGCACCTTAACCTTTTTTTACTCATTTAATTCATTTAACGGATTCAAGCTAACTGCTTTTCTTAGTTTTTCATCATCAACATGTGTATATATTTGAGTAGTAGAAAGATTCTCATGTCCAAGAATTTTTTGCAGGCTTCTTATGTCCACATTGCCATGCTTATACATTAATGTTGCTGCAGTATGCCTTAATTTATGAGGGGAATATTTTTCATTGGTTAAACCAGCTTTATTTACATACTTTTTCACCAAAAGTTCAACAGTTCGCTTATTAATCCTTCTATTATTTCTACTTATAAAAAGAGCATCTTTGTCTTCATATTCTACTTTAAGTAAATTTCTCACAGAGAGATAGTTATCAATTACTTTAATGCAGCTCTTATTTAAATACACAGTTCTTTCTTTATTACCTTTACCAATTACAGTTAAAGTATCATCCTTAATTTTAGATATATTAATACCCACCAATTCTGAGAGCCTTAATCCACAGTTAAGAAATAGAGTTATTATGCAAAGATCTCTTTCTTTATTTTTGCCTTCAATAATACTTAAAAGAGACTTACTTTCATCTAGAGTAAGATATACTGGATTCCTTTTACTTATTTTAGGGGATTCTAGTTCTATAGCTGGATTATCATCAAGAATTTTAGCTTTCCCACACAAATACTTGAAAAACGATCTTACTGCTGCAACTTTTCTAGCTCTAGCATAGCTGCCATTACTTCTTTGATTTTCAGCAAAGGAGAGAAAAGCATATATGTCAGCTAGTTTTATACTTATTAAAAAGGGTTCATCTATATCAGAAATATCAATTTCTTCAAAGGGGGCTTTACTGTCCACAAAGCCTTTGTAAAGCTTCAAAAATCTAAAGAACATTGTTAAATCAATTCTATATCCAGAGATTGTATTCGAAGATTTTCCTTTAATAGTACCTAAGTAATTTAAAAAGTCATTTAAATATTTGGGTATAGTAGGATCTACAATTTCATCTATTTCGTAATTCATAAATACCTCCCATAAAATTCAAAATTTGGTTCCAATTTCGCTAAATAGATATTTAGCGAATATAATATTCGACGAAAATAGTTAGAAATCCTTCTTAATTTTTATATTTTTATAAATAATATTAGATTCAGATATTTATTAAATAAAACATATCTTAAATTTTAACTTTAACTTAGTAAATATTATGAAAGACATTCTCATTTATACAATCAATAGGAATCCCCTTTTATGGTAATTTTATTACTATCTAGTAAAATGGACCTGATCAAATCTCACCACAACATTTAATTTCACCTGTAAGCTGCCTCCTTGTTTGAATCACATAAAAAGAAGGCCTATAACAGCCTTCTTTTAAATAATTATAACTTAATTTCTACATTTAGACCAAGTAAATCCTTATTTCCATCTAATAATGGCTTTATTTTATTCTCAATCAAATCTATAACCTGACCAGGTGCTCTACCTATGAATTTTTGAGGATCTAAAGTATTTAAAATTTCTTCTTTTGTCATATTGAATGTGCTATCATTGATAATTCTTTCTATTAAATCGTTGTTTAAGCCTTGTTCTTTAACTCTCTTTCCTGCCTCCATTGAGTGTAATCTTATTTTTTCATGTAACTCCTGTCTGTCTCCACCACGTTTTACAGCTTCCATTAGTATATTCTCTGTAGCCATAAAAGGAAGTTCATTTTGGACATGAGCTGCAATTACCTTATCGTAAACAACAAGATTTTCACTTATATTTAAATATAAGTTTAATACTCCGTCTAAGGCTAAAAAAGCTTCAGCAACAGCAATTCTTTTATTAGCAGAGTCATCAAGAGTTCTCTCAAACCATTGTGTACCTGCTGTTATAGCTGGATTTAAAGAATTAACTATTACATGTCTGCTTAGCGCACTGATTCTTTCACTTCTCATAGGATTTCTCTTATAGGCCATAGCAGAAGACCCTATTTGATTCTTTTCGAATGGCTCTTCGATTTCTTTCATATTCTGCAGTATTCTAATGTCATTACTAAACTTATAAGCACTTTGAGCAACCTCAGATAAAGTATTTAATACTATAGAATCGACTTTTCTCGGATATGTTTGACCTGTAACATCAAAGCTTTCTTTAAAACCCATTTTTTTGGTTACCATTTTATCTAACTTTTTTACCAACTCTTCATCTTCATTAAACAACTCCATAAAGCTAGCTTGTGTTCCAGTTGTACCTTTAACCCCTCTAAACTTCATGCTATCAATAACAAAATTTAAGTTTTCTAAATCTATAAGTAGATCTTGAATCCAAAGGGTAGCTCTCTTTCCGACTGTAGTTAGTTGTGCTGGCTGTAAATGAGTAAATCCTAAAGTTGGCATATCCTTATATTTCATTGAGAACTTTGATAATGCATATATTATATTTATAATCTTCTTTCTTATAATATTTAGAGCATCTCTCATTATGATTAGATCAGTGTTATCGCCTACATAACAGCTTGTAGCTCCCAAATGTATTATCCCTTTAGCATCAGGGCATTGTACACCGTATGCATAAACATGGCTCATTACATCATGTCTAGTTTCTCGTTCTCTTTTTTCTGCAACATCATAATTTATATCTTCTATGTGTTCCTTTAGTTGATTAATTTGCAGTTCTGTAATATTAAGTCCTAACTCTTTCTCGCATTCTGCTAAAGTAACCCAAAGCTTTCTCCACGTTGTGAATTTCATATCCTCTGAAAACAAATAGGACATTTCCTTTGATGCATATCTAGTATTTAATGGGTTGTTGTAATAATCTCTCATGTTAGTCCTCCTTATATTTTAAAATATAATTGTTCTAAATTTATTTAAAACTAATATAATCTAGTATAACTTATTGAATTTATTAATAAAAAATAAGCAAAAAAAGGGGGAAGCATTGTGTACAAACTAAACATACTGGACAAAATTTCATTCATACTTGTTATTATAGGAGCTATAAATTGGGCGCTTGTTGGATTATTCAACTTAGACTTAGTATCTGTGATTTTTGGATCACCAATACCGATGATTGGTAGAATTGTTTATATAATTATCGGAGCTGCAGGAATAAATATGATTTATTTTATTGTTAAAACAAGAAGAAACAAATAGCAAATAAATAAAAGGCCACCGAGCCTTTTATTTATTCTTGTATAGATTCTATTAATTTTACAACTTCTTCTAGTGCCAAGTTTTCGTCATCACCTGAAGCCATTACCTTTATATTTGAGTTTTTAGTTACACCTAAAGATAGTACTCCTATCAAACTTTTAACATTAGCCTTTTTGCCATTAAATTCTATGCTAATGTCTGATTTAAAAGAAGATGCTTTTTTTACTAATAAAGTAGCAGGTCTTGCATGTAAACCTGTTGAATTTTTTACTAATACTTCTCTTGAAACCACGATATCACCTCTATTATTTATTTTAACAATTAAATCTTATTTTATTATATCATTTTTTTTGCATAATACAACATTTTATTTCATAGTTTTCTAATAAACTATAAATGAAAACTATTTCAAAAGTACATTTATAAAATTATCCCCTGCTTTTGATGCTTTATAGTTAATATCAATTGATTCAACTAGTTCCATATTTGTTATTACTACTGGTGAAATAATAGAAGCTTTAGAATCAACATACTCTCTATCAAAGAAAATTATCTTGTCTCCTGCTTTTACCCTCTCACCTACTTTTACGTAAGTGGCAAAGCCTTTACCTTCTAATTTAACAGAATCAATTCCAATATGAATTAAAACTTGTATTCCTGTCTCTCCTTTAATTGCTATAGCATGTTTTGCCTCATATACTAAAACAACCTCGCCATCTAATGGTGAGTATACAAAGTTATCATTAGGTCCTATTGCAGCACCATCTCCAATGATCTTTTTACCGAATAAATAGTCATTAACTTCTGAAAGTGCTAATACTTTTCCATCAATCGGTAGTCTTAAATTTACACTGTTGCTCAAAATATCACCTCTTTAAATGATTATAAAGCATCTCTTTATTACTAATATATCATAAAATATAAGCATTTAGAATAATAAACTCACAGAAGTATAATATAAAAAGCGGCTATATACCGCTTTTTATTAAAACATCTTTACAAAATCTTCTATTCTATCTAAACCTTTTTGGATATTTTCCATAGAAGTTGCATATGATAGCCTTATAAAATTATCTACACCAAAAGCACTTCCTGGTATTACTGCAACTTTTTCTTTTTCAAGAAGTACTCTTGAAAAATCTAATGAATTACTAATTACTTCTCCATCTACTGTTTTTCCAAGTAATTTTGATATGTTAACCATAACATAAAATGCTCCACTTGGTTTCACACAAGATAGATTATTTATGTTATTAATTCGTTCTACCATATAATTTCTTCTATTCTTAAATTCTAATATCATTTCCTTTATAGTACTTTGATCCCCTCTTAGCGCTTCAACTGCAGCATATTGTGATATGGATGTTGGATTTGATGTAGTATGGCTTTGAATATTAGACATAAGCTTAGTAATCTCTTCGCTGCTAGCTGCATAACCCATTCTCCATCCTGTCATAGCGTATGATTTAGACAAGCCATTAATTACGATTGTTCTTTCATATGTATCTTGAGATAAACTTGCAATACTTACATGTTCTATATTATCATATATTAACTTTTCGTATATTTCATCAGAAATAATAATTAAATCATGCTTTTTAGCAAATTCAGCAATAAATTTTAGCTCATCTTTGCTATAAACTGTACCAGTTGGATTATTGGGACTATTTAATATTATTGCCTTTGTGTTTAAAGTTACTGCGTTCTCAAGTAATTCAGGAGTGTATTTAAAGAAGTTCTCTTCTTTAGTCTCAACAAAAACTGGTGTACCATCTGCTAATTTAACCAGTTCAGGATAACTTACCCAATAAGGTATTGGAATTATTACTTCATCCCCTGGATTTAAAATTGCTTGTAACGCATTAGCTAAACATTGCTTTGCACCAGTAGAAACAATTATTTGTGATTGCTTATATGTAAGGTTATTTTCATTTTTTAGTTTATCTACAATGGCGCTTTTAAGTTCAGCTATACCTGAAGCAGCTGTATAACGAGTCATCCCATTTTGAATTGCATTAATAGCTGCTTGTTGAATGTTAACAGGTGTATTAAAATCTGGTTCCCCAGCTCCAAATCCTATAACATCAATTCCTTCTTCTTTCATTTTTTTAGCTTTTGCTGTAATAGCTAACGTTATTGAAGCTGATATTTGTTGAGCTTTCTTTGATAAAATCATATCCATGCCTCCAAATTTATTTTATTTTTGTACGTAAAAACTTATTAGTCAAGTTTTCATCAATTCCTACAGTGCCTATCAGCAAATCTTCTCTTACATATACTCCATGACAGTCGCTTCCACCAGTGATAGCTAATGAATACTTTTTTGCTAAATTATAGTAATCATTGGCTTCTCTACTTGAATGAGATGGATGAAATACTTCCAATCCTTTTAGTCCATAGACCTTAAACTCTTTCACTAACTCTTCCAATGAAATACCTTTATATATCTCCCCTGGATGTGCAAGCACTGGTATACCATTTGCATTTGATATAAGCTTTAGAGCTTGTTTATAATGAATTTTATATCTATCAACGTATGCAGGCTTACCTTTAATTAAATAATGCTGGAAGGCTTCCTTAACACTTTTAGCGTACCCCTTCTCAACTAATAATTTTGCAATATGAGGTCTACCTATTGATGTGGTCTCGGTAGATATTTCATCAAAACTCACATTAAGTCCTAGCTCATTTAATTTATTTATTATTTGTACTGCTCTATCTCTCCTGCTGAGTTTTACTTGATCAAATGCTTGATTCAATTCTTTATTATCTATTTCAATAAAATAGCCTAGAATGTGTATTTCTTTTTCCTCATATTCAGTACTTAATTCTACACCTGGTATAATTCGAATGGAATTGCTTTCTAATTCTTGCAGAGCATATTGTGATTCTATGGTATCATGATCAGTAATTGAAATACACTTTACACCCTTCTTAGAAGCAATACTAACTATCTCTTCAGGCCACAGAGTACCATCTGAATATCTGGAATGAATATGTAAATCCGAATATTGCATATTTAACACCTTTTTTCTAACAAATGAAGGATAACATTCATCATCAATATAAATATACCATTTTCAATGTCTATTGTAAATAAAATTTAATCAAATATGGGCTTATAATAATATTTACTAGCTATATTTTACCTTTTTAGATCCAACTTTAATATTTAATCTATCAAATATAGTTAACATTAATTCTACAAAAAAGTAAATTAATATAAATATTACCGGAAAAGCATAACGTCCTTGACCTTCTGTTATAAAATACACACATGTAAACATATAATATAAAACTAGCATATATACCTTAAATAAATTCAATGTGTTTTTATATAATAAATCTTTTATTAGTATAACTGAACAAATTAATATATAAATTGTAGCTGGTATAAATACTAGATTTCTTGTAAAATTAGTAAAGTTGAATATTTTATGCTTTACTTCATCAGAAAAGTTAGTATCATACAGGCTATAGCCCACATCATCACCTAAATAGTAAGTATTATACAACCTTTTAAAACCTAAGTTGAGAAACTCCTTTGGGTGGCTTACTATCCACTTCTTTGCTTCTTTACTAAACATTTTGTTCTTTTCAGTCATATTGGCATTTTTAAACTCTGGTAAATTGATTATGCTATTTTCTACGTCAGCAACAGGCATCCATCTTCCATTGTGATTTTGTGAATTATTGTTAATATATAATACAATGCCTCCATTGTTAGACACATAAGTCATTTGTCCCACTAGCTTTGTATTTCTGTAAACCCATGGAGAGATAAAGACAAAAGCTACTACAAGCACAATTAATGAATTTTTAATAGAATTTATAAGTTTTTTATCTACAATCCAGTTAACAATAAAAATCAAAAATACGAAGAGAATAAAAAATGGCTTTATCATAGTATTTAAAGCAACTAAAAATCCTATAATGAAATACTTATATTTTAAGTGTGAAAAAAACACTAAAGTACTAATAAGCATTATGTTCGTGAACAGTATTTCTGTTCCTAAAACGCTATTAAAATAAATGTTAGCTGGAAAAAAAACAAATAGTAGAAATATTATCATTTTGTCTCTTTCTTTCAGCTTTACTTTATCCAAAATTATTAGTACGAGTATATTATTTACCATTGATAATATCAAATTAAAAATTTTTGCTATAAAAATATTAGCACCAAAAATCTTGTAAATAAATCCAAGTATTATTGGGTATCCAACAGTAGTATAGGTATCTCCCCACTGTCCTCCATTTGCAATACTAATTGCTAGGTCATTATAATAACTGAAATCTGAAAATGGTTGTGTATTTACAGTAACAATCCAAATTAAGCTTATTATAAATACTAAAGCAATTAAACTTAAATAATATTTTTTTGTTTTAAAATACTCAGTAAACATGTTACACCACCTAAAATTATTTAGTTAAGTATATAATACTCAAAATCGATAGTCCCCAAAGAACAATATTAATTAAAAATGGTTTGTCTTTAAAGAAAATGTCTTCAGGTTTACCTCCTGCATTATTTTTAGTCATTAGATATTCGTACCTAAATATACCATAGATAATAAAAGGTATTGTTAGCATCATACTCCTGCTTTGAACAGAACTAAATGTATATAGACAATATGATATTAAAATAGATGGTGTTACCAAATTAAGCATTCTATCTATTAAATCTACTGAATATTCCTCTAGTATTTTCCTGTGAGAAGCACTTTTGGAATCCAATTCAATTATTTCGCTCTTTCTTTTGTTCAATGCCAAAAATAATGACAATAATATGGTACATAAAATTAGCCAAGGTGAAAGAGATACATCAGTAACAACACTTCCGCATTCTATTCTTAAAACAAAGCCTAATGTTATTACCATAACATCTATAATTATTATGTGTTTTAATTTAAATGAATATAAAATATTTAAAATCAAGTATGCTACAATTATTACAAGCGCTATTGGGTTTATTTTATAAGTTCCAATTATCACAATAACCATTAAACTAATACCCAAAATTACTGCTAAAGTAACACTTACATCACCACTAGCGATGGGCCTGAATTTCTTTTTAGGATGGCATCTATCTTTTTCTACATCGATGATATCATTTAAAATATATACACATGATGAAGCAATGCAGAACATAAGCATAACAGCTATATTTTTTGCAAAAACACCAGTCTTTGTAAAGTTTCCTGAGAAAATAATAGCCGCTAGTACAAAGCTATTTTTTATCCATTGCTTTGGTCTTAATAATTTTATTATCGCTTTAATATTAATTTTACTCTTCATTTTTACCCCCTGATAAAATCAAAATGCACATTAATAAATATTAACATATTTCAGGAATAATTAAAAGGACTTGAGTTAAATTCAAGTCCTTCTCATATTTGTTTATATAGTAATATTTATCTTGGTTGAACAATCAATTTGATAGCTGTTCTTTCTTCACCTTCAATTTGAATGTCTGTGAATGCAGGAATACAAACTAAATCAATGCCGCTTGGTGCAACAAAACCTCTAGCAATAGCAACAGCTTTAATAGCCTGATTCAACGCACCAGCACCAATTGCTTGTATTTCAGCGCCCCCTCTTTCTCTTAAAACACCTGCTAAAGCGCCTGCTACAGAATTTGGACTTGATTTTGCTGAAACTTTTAATACTTCCATAATTAAATAACCTCCTAAAATGATTAAACATAATGTTATTATTGCATATATATAATTCTATAGAAATTAAAAAAATCCTTTTAAATTTAGTAAATTTTCTATCATTTACAAAATTTAAAAGGATATATTGTAAATTTCTATAATTTCTATAATTTCTATAAAATGAGAACAAATTAAAAGCTACCAGCACATTTACTGTACCGGTAGCCAGCATATTTTCTATTTAGCGTATTCAATGGCGCGAGTTTCTCTTATTACATTAACCTTTATTTGGCCAGGATATTCAAGTTCGCTTTCAATTTTCTTTACTATATTCCTAGCTAATTCTATGGAACCTGCGTCATCAATATCTTCTGGTTTAACCATAATTCTAATTTCTCTTCCAGCCTGAATGGCATATGACTTTTCTACGCCTTCAAATAAGTTTGCTATTTCTTCCAACTTTTCTAATCTCTTAATGTAAGCTTCTAATGTTTCTCTTCTTGCTCCAGGTCTAGCAGCTGAAATTGCATCCGCTGCTTGAACTAAAATTGCCTCAAGTGATTGAGGTTCAACATCACCATGATGTGCCGCTATAGCGTTTACAACAATTGAAGACTCATGATATTTCTTTGCTGCTTCAGCACCAATTAATGCATGAGGGCCTTCAACTTCATGGTCTACTGCTTTACCTATATCATGTAGTAAACCAGCTCTCTTTGCTAAAGTAGGATCTATACCTAGCTCAGATGCCATTAAGCCTGCCAAGTAAGCAACTTCAATCGAATGTTTTAAAACATTCTGACCATAACTTGTTCTGTACTTTAATCTTCCTAGTAGCTTGATTAATTCAGTATGAAGTCCATGAATACCAGTTTCAAAAGTTGCTTGTTCGCCTTCTTCTTTTATGTGTGCTTCAACTTCTTTTTTAGCTTTTTCAACCATTTCTTCAATTCTGGCAGGGTGAATTCTTCCATCAACTATTAGTTTTTCCAATGCTATTCTTGCCACTTCTCTTCTAATAGGATCAAAACCAGATAAAATTACTGCTTCTGGCGTATCATCTATAATAAGATCAATTCCAGTTAAGGTTTCTAAAGTACGAATATTTCTTCCTTCTCTACCTATAATTCTTCCTTTCATTTCATCATTAGGAAGAGCAACTACATGAACTGTAGTTTCTGCAACGTGATCAGCAGCACATCTTTGAATTGCATAAGTGATAATTTCCCTTGCCTTCTTATCTGCTTCTTCTTTTGCTTTAGTTTCCACATCCTTAATCATTATAGCAGCTTCATGTTTGATTTCCTTGCTTATTTCATTGAGTAGAACCTGCTTTGCATCTTCAGAAGTTAATCCTGATAGTCTTTCAAGTTCTTCTCTTTCCTTAGCATATAAAGCCTGGATTTCACTTTCAGTTACTTCAATTTCTTGCTGCTTTTTGTTAAGGTTTTCTTCTCGCTTTTCAAGCATTTCACTTTTCTTATCCAATAATTCTTCTCTTTGAATGACTCTTCTCTCTAATCTCTGAATTTCATTTCTTCTATCCCTTGATTCTTTTTCAAAATCATTACGGAGTTTATGAACTTCCTCTTTTGCTTCTAAAATAGCCTCTTTCTTTAAAGACTCAGCTTCTTTTGCAGATTCATCAAGAATTCTACGAGATTCTTCTTGAGCCTTAGCAATGTTTGCTTGTGACCTATTCTTTCTAATATAAATAATTGCTGCAATTAATACAGCTAATAATGCTAATATTATTAAAACTGTATATACCGCACTTGTTGGCATATTAACACCTCCTTTGCTTATTTATGCATCTATACTGAGCAATAGTGAAAGCATAGAAAAGGTGTCATATTTTATTCATTTGGTAATAATTCGAATATGCTAAACCAGTATTTGTATTTATTTTATATTACTTTTGATATAATGTCAAGTTAATAAAAAAGTTACAAAATATTAATATGTACTAAATTGGCTACTCTTATAATTTTATAAGAGAAATATTATAATTATTTATTAATTAATTATAAAAAAATTGCAAGAAATTCTTGCAATTATTTTTCGCTTTTTTCTTTTACTGTTTTTTCTTTTACTGTATTAGCTTCTTCACTGGACAAATTATCCACTTTAGCTAAAGGTAGCTCGTATTTTTCTCTAATCTTATTTTCAACCTCTAACATGACATTAGCATTTTCTCTAAAATATTGTTTAGCATTTTCTCTACCTTGGCCTAATCTAATATCATTATAAGAGAACCATGCGCCACTCTTTTGTACAATTTCTTCCCTTACACCAACATCAAGTACATTACCTTCTCTTGATATTCCAGCACCATACATTATATCAAATTCTGCTTGTTTAAATGGTGGAGCCACTTTATTTTTGATTACCTTAACTTTTGTTCTATTACCTATTACATCATCACCTTGTTTGATTGAATCAATTTTTCTAACATCCATTCTAACAGATGCGTAGAATTTAAGTGCTCTACCACCAGGAGTAGTTTCAGGACTACCAAACATTACTCCAACCTTTTCTCTTAACTGATTGATGAATACAGTAACACATTTAGATTTATTAATTGAACCTGCAAGTTTTCTTAGCGCTTGTGACATAAGTCTTGCTTGTAAGCCTACATGTGCATCTCCCATTTCACCTTCTATTTCTGCTCTAGGTACTAATGCTGCTACAGAGTCAACTACAATAACGTCTATAGCTCCTGATCTAACAAGTGCTTCTGTAATTTCTAAAGCTTGCTCACCTGTATCAGGTTGAGATACCACCAAATTATCTATATCAACGCCTAAAGCTTTAGCATAAGTTGGATCTAGAGCATGTTCTGCATCGACAAAGGCTGCAGCACCACCGTTTTTTTGAGCTTCAGCAATAATATGAAGTGCAACAGTAGTTTTACCTGAAGATTCAGGTCCAAAGATTTCAATAATTCTCCCCTTAGGTACTCCCCCTAAACCTAGAGCAATATCAAGATCAAGACAACCTGTTGAAACAACATCTAAATTGAGCACACTATGCTCACCAAGTTTCATGATTGAACCTTTTCCGAACTGTTTTTCTATCTGGCCCATTGCGGCTTCAATAGCTTTCATTTTATCCATATCCATAACTATTCCCTTTTAGGGTCACATCCTTTCACGAACATTTGTTCTAATGTAATTATATACTATATGAGTATAAAGGTCAACTATATAATAAAAGTTCCTGCTACGGCAAGGAACTTTTAATTTTAATTATATCCATGTTTAAAATATATAATCATTTATCTATCTTTATCACATTTTTGTTTTTAACAAAATAGTCAACACCAGAAATTATAGTTACAATTATTGCTATCGGCATTGTTATTTCTTTTGCTATAGTAAAATAATAATTTCCAAAATCAATATTTACTAGTGCAAATATTATAGCAACAATTTGAATGAAGGTTTTAATTTTTCCCCACCAACTAGCAGCTATGACAATCCCCTCTGATGCTGCTATTGTTCTTAAACCTGTAACCGCAAACTCCCTTGCAATTATTATAACAGCTGCCCAAGTTGATATTATATGAAAATCAACAAGGGATATTAAAGCAGCTGTAACTAGAAGTTTATCTGCTAAAGGGTCCATAAATTTTCCAAAATTTGTAATTTGATTTCTACTTCTAGCAATATATCCATCAAGCTTATCTGTTATTGAAGCAATAATAAAAACACCTGTAGCTATGATAGTTCCATATGGAATATCTTTAATAGCAATAAAAATAAGGAATACCGGCACTAAAAAGATTCTTATTAGTGTAAGTTTGTTAGCAAGATTCATTAAAAACAACTCCTATTAAATCATATTCTAGAGATTCAACAATTTTAATGTTAATTAATTCACCTTTATTTATTATTTTATCACATTTAAAGGTAATTTCACCATCTATTTCAGGAGCCATTTCGTAGCTTCGCCCAAAATAAACCCCACCTCTATTGCCTTCAACAATAACTTCATATATATTACCTACTTTAGCAGCATTTTTTTCTTTGGAAATTTGCTGCTGTATAAGCATCAATTCACTTTTGCGCAATTCTTTTGTTTCTTCATCAATTTGATTTGGCATTTCTGCAGCTAAAGTTTCCTCTTCTTGAGAATAGCTGAATACTCCTAATTTGTCAAATTTAATATCTTTTATAAATTCTTTTAGTTCCATAAAATCGTCTTCGGTTTCACCAGGAAAACCTACAATAAGAGTAGTTCTTAAACTAAGGCCATTTATTTCAGCTCTCATTTTATTTATATTATTTAGAATTTCTTCTTTACGGCCCCTTCTTCTCATACTTTTTAGTATATTATTGCTTATATGCTGTATAGGCATGTCTAGATACTTGCATACTTTTTCATTATTGGCCATTTCATAAACTAACTCATCTGTAATTTCTTCAGGATAGCAATAAAGCAATCTTATCCACTTTACTCCATCTATAGCCGAAATTGCTCTTATAAGCTCAGGCAATTTCTTTTCTTTATATAGGTCTATACCATATTTAGTTGTATCCTGAGCAACTAGTATTATTTCTTTCACACCATTCTTTGCCAGTTGTTCAGCTTCTAATACTATATCATCAATTTTTCTACTCCTATATTTTCCTCTAATTTTAGGGATTACACAGTAAGCACAAAAGTTATTGCAACCTTCTGCAATTCTTAAATATGCAGTATGGTTTCCAGTTGTCAGAACTCTTTCACCTTCATTTATCATGTTATCACTATAATCACAATAGCTTAATTTATCACTAGTTTCCATGAACTCACTTATGCTATCTTCTAGCTTGTCATAATTATTTACTCCTAGCATTATATCAATTTCAGGCATTAACTCCATAAGTTCATCCTTATATCTTTGACTTAAACATCCCGAAACTATTAATACTTTGCAATTATACTTTTCTTTATATTCTGCCATTTCAAGTATAGTATTTATTGATTCTTGCTTAGAGGACTCTATAAACCCACAAGTATTTACTAATATTATATCGGCTTCCCTAGGGTCAATAACTAAATCATATTTTTTACTAAGTTTACCTATAACCATTTCTGAATCTAATCTATTTTTATCGCAACCTAAACTAACAATACCAAATTTTAATTTATTCACTTAAGTTCCTCCTAATTTAAGAATAAGTACATACAACATTTTAAATCTGTTTTTAAAAATTAACAAGTCTATTATAAAAATATTAACAAATTTTAATTAGTTATCCCTCTGTAGATAGCTGCCATCTAGTATCTTTTCTTTATCCACCAATATTTGGCGAGGTTTGCTGCCATCCTTTGCAGAAATAAATCCTTTTTCTTCTAACTGTTCAATAATACGAGCAGCTCTATTGTAACCAATTCTAAGTCTTCTCTGTAGTAAAGATGTTGATGCTTGTCCGGATTCTACCACAATTTTAATTGATTCATTTAGAAGTTCATCCTCTTCAGATTCACTATTTTTAGACACTTCTTTATCTAGATGATCTAGAATTTCGGTTTTATATTCAACTTCGTTTTTTTGATTTTTAATAAATGATACTACTTTTTCTACTTCATCCTCTGAAATAAAGGCACCTTGAATTCTTAATGGTTTTGATTCACCTACAGGATAGAAAAGCATATCACCTTTACCCAGTAGTTTTTCAGCACCTGCTGTATCTAAAATAGTTCTTGAGTCAATTTGGCTTGAAACAGCAAAGGAAATTCTAGAAGGAATATTAGCTTTTATTACGCCTGTAATTACATCTACAGAAGGCCTTTGTGTTGCAATAACAAGATGCATACCAGCCGCTCTTGCCATCTGTGCTAGTCTTCCGATATAATCTTCAACATCATTTGGACATACCATCATCAAATCTGCCAACTCATCTACAATTATTACTACAAGCGGTAACTTACTTTGAAGTTTTCCTTTAGCTACTAGTTCATTATATCCTTCAATATTTCTTACTCCATTATCAGCAAAAAGTTTATACCTTCTAGTCATTTCATTAACAGCCCAATTTAACGCACCAGCGGCTTTCTTTGGATCTGTTACCACTGGTATTAATAAATGTGGTATACCATTATATACGTTAAGCTCAACAACTTTAGGGTCTATCATTAATAATTTGACGTCTTCAGGTGAATATTTATAAAGTATGCTTATTATAAGGGTATTAATACAAACACTTTTCCCAGAACCTGTGGCACCAGCAATAAGCATATGCGGCATTTTTGTTAAATCAGAAACTACACAATTTCCACCTATATCTTTACCTAAGCAAAAGGTTAGGTTTTTTGTTGATGTTGAAAATTCAGGAGATTCTATAACTTCTCTTAGATGAACAGCAGTTAAATCCCTATTAGGCACCTCTATTCCTACAACTGCTTTCCCAGGTATAGGCGCTTCTATTCTTACCCCAGAAGCAGCGAGATTAAGAGCTATGTCATCTGCTAAATTTACAATTTTGCTAACCTTTACTCCCGCACTTGGTTGAAGTTCAAATCTTGTTACAGAAGGGCCCTTTGTTACTTGAACTACTTTTGCTTCTACTCCAAAACTAACAAGAGTTTCTTCAAGTTTATTTGCATTATTAATCAACTCTTTTTTATCCTCTTTATTTAGCTTTGACTGATTATTCTGCACTAATAAATCTACAGTAGGATATCTATACTCTTTTTCTCCATCTAAATTAGAACTGTTTAAGATTATTTCCTTTTCTAGCTCTTCAGTTACTTCTTTTTTACTATCATTAATATTATGATTATTAGTTGGTACTGAATCCGCTTCCTCGGTCTTTGAAGATTTCATAAAATCAATTATTTTTATTTTACTGTTTAAGTTTTTTAAATAACTATTTTTTTCTTGTCCATCTAATGCATACTCATTTTCAGGTTCAATATTTTTTTCTTCAATTTCAACTTCCTTTTTCTTTTTTTTAAGTTTAAATTTAGAATTCATACTTAACAAGATATCTGAAAGTTCAATTTGAGCAATCAATATAAATGAAATAATATATACTGCTATAAAAATAATATAGCTACCAATTGTACCAAAAAGTTTATACATAGGAATACTTAATAAATAACAAAATATTCCTCCATGCACAAAAGTATTACTATTATATATTCTCTCCATACCTTGGTATACATGATTATCTATATAAAACACATTAATATTCATCATTTGTATGAACAAAAGAGTATTTAGAACAAAGATTAAAATACCATAAAACTTTTTATTAAATGTAAGCTTTCCCTTTTTCACAATATAACAAAAACCAACGAAGATAATAAAAAACGGAAATATGTATGCACCTAATCCAAACAGAGCTATTAAAAGTTTTTTGACAAATTGTCCTATTAAGCCAGAATAACTGGAGGAAAATATACTAATCAGCATTAAAAAGCCAAATGTGATAAGTAATATTCCAACTATGTCATTGTTTATTGTAGTTTTGTTTTTCTTTTTAGCCAATATCTTCACCTCCAACAAAATAATTATTCTACAAAAATATAAATTTTCCTTTAATATATTTAAAAGTGTTATAAAAACATAAATTAACCATAGGAAAATCCTATGGTTATAATGAATTTGCATTCTTCTTTTCAATTAATTCATCTAGCTTTTTTAAAGCATCACTAATTCCGCCTACTTCGTCTATTAATCCATAATCAACAGCCTGTTTTCCTATTAGAATTGTCCCCATGTCATTTAAGAGTTCATCTGTTTGCAGCATTAACTTTTTTAATGAATCTCTTTCAATTTTAGAAGTTCTAACTATAAATTCAATTATTCTTTCCTGCATTTTGTTAAAATACTCAAAAGTTTGAGGTACCCCTATTATTAAACCATTCATTCTTATTGGATGGATAATCATTGTAGCCGAAGGTGAAATAAATGAATACTGCGCTGAAGTTGCCAGTGGAACTCCTATTGAGTGTCCTCCTCCTATAACTAAAGAAACAGTAGGTTTGCTCAAACTTCGTATCATTTCTGATATTGCAAGTCCTGCTTCCACATCCCCACCAACAGTATTTAACACAATCAGTACCCCCTCTACTCTTTTATCCGTCTCAATAGACACAAGTTGGGGGATTACATGCTCATACCGTGTAGTCTTTGTTTGTGGAGGTAGTGCCATATGCCCTTCTATTTGACCAATTATAGGTAATATTTGAATCCTTTCATCAGGCTTTGGTATATCTGGCGTTCCTAACTCTTTTATATTTTCTACTTCTTTTTTTACATTATCTTCACTCATAATCATTCCTCCTGTGCATAGCTTTATTGTATGCACAGAAGAAAATAATATACATTATCCTAATTTAAATTCTTTGTGAAGAGCATTTATGGCACGATTAGTATGCTTTTCTTCCACTAGGCACCAAATAGTAGTGTGAGAATCAGCCGTTTGAAGAACCTCAATATTCTCTCTTATTAATGCCTTTAATACCTTTGCCATAACTCCTGGAACTCCTCTTATCCTGCTGCCAATAATTGCAATTTTACTGCAATTTTTTATGCAAGAATAGGTTAATCCTATATTAGTCATTATAGAATCAAACTTGGCTAAATCTTTTTCATCAATAGTAAATATATTTTCTTTAGGAAAAACATTTATAAGATCTATACTTATCATGTTTTCTGCTAATACATCTAATAGCAAGTTGTAATTCTCATTATTTTTATTTTGCTCGTAGTTTACCTTTACCTGTACTCTATTACTCATATGGGTTATACCAGTAATTATGCTATTGGTATCTAAATCGCCACTACTATTTATTAGAGTTCCATCGCAGTTGCTCATAGTGTTTTTAATTACTAATGGTATATTCCCTTTCATAGCTATTTCAACTGCTCTTGGATGGATAACCTTTGCACCTTGATCTGCAAATTGAAAAACTTCATTATAACTTATTTCTTTTATTAAGGAAGCTTCTGAAACAAGCCTTGGATCAGCGGTCATAATGCCATCTACATCTGTATAAATCTGGACTTCTTCAGCATTAAGTGCAACTCCTAAAAGTGCAGCAGTAACATCACTGCCACCTCTACCAAGTGTTGTAATAAAGCCTTTTTCATTTTGCCCTTGAAAGCCTGCAACTACTGGTATCTTTCCTTCCTTTAATATAGAAATAAGATTCTCAGTTTCTACATTTAATACTGATGCATTATTATAGTTGTCATCAGTAATTATACCAGCCTGCCCTCCTGTTAGTGGAACTGCTTCTAAATTATCCTTATATAATTCATTGCATAGTATAACTGTGCTCAATGTTTCACCGCAACTCATAAGTAAATCAGAAGCTTGTTTATTATTATCCTTAAACATTGTGTCTATTAAAGATAATAAAGTATCTGTAGCATATGGTTCACCTTTTCTTCCCATAGCTGAAACAACAACAACTGGATTAAATCCTTCACTTAATGCGGTTTTTATTTTTTTAATAACCATTTTTCTTCTCTCATGAGTAGATACAGATGTTCCACCAAATTTTTGAACTAGTATTTTCATTATCTTCCTCCATCACACCCTAGTTTTTTTAAAACAACTATCATCAGCATCCAAAATGATAGTCTTAGAGCCAATTTTTTTTATAAATTCCCAAGGAACTTCTATAAATTCATTTCCACCAAAAAAACTAAATTTCGACTTTGAATCGTTCAAAATTAATAGTTTCAGATTACCATCTTCATCAACAACTATATCATTATCAGATAGATAGTTATACTTTTCACCATCATTGATATTTATAATCTCATATCTTTCCATCTCACTATAGTATTTTATGTTATCACTCATTAAAAGTACCTCCTTAACATCTTTTTATTACTTAAATACTTAATTAATAAACATTTACATAATCATATATTCATAGTATGAAAGATGTTAAGAATTTATTACTATTTACCTGTAGAACCAAACCCTCCTGAGCCTCTCTCAGTTGATTCTATATATTCTACTTCTTCTATTATAGGGATTTCAACCTTATTAAATACCATTTGAGCAATTCTATCCGCTCTATTTATTTTAAAGTCTTCGTTTCCAAGGTTTATCATAATAACTTTTATTTCGCCTCTATAATCCCAATCGATTGTACCTGGTGTGTTAACTAGAGTCACCCCATATTTATTTGCAAGCCCACTTCTAGGTCTTATTTGAGCTTCATACCCACAAGGAAGTTCAATCAATATTCCTGTAGGAATTAATTTTCTTTCAAATGGCTTAAGTATAATTTCTTCTTCTATTGCAGCATATAAATCCATTCCTACTGAACCTTCAGTCATGAATTTAGGTGTGGGTAAATCCTTAAACTCTGGTACTTTTTTTATTCTTAAAAGCAATCGTATCACCCTCTAAAATATTTTGTAATGATTCCATATGAAAACTTTCTCCTACATAAGCAGAATTTCTTATGCCTTTTCTAAATGTGCTTTCCATTACTTGATTAATTTTATTCATGTTTATATTATCTACTTTTTTAAGAACGTCTGAAGGTACATTTATTCTATTAAGGAATAAAGTTGATTTGCCATTGCTAAACATTCTACTACTAGTACTTTCTAGCCCTAATATATAGCTACCTTTTAGCTGTTCTTTTGATTTTCTTAACATTTCTTCAGTAATACCATTTTTACAAAAGTATTCAACTTCTTCTTTAATTATATTTACTGCATCTGCAGCATAATTAGGATTTAATCCTGTATATATGCTAACCAAACCAGTATTTTTAAAAGTAGATATATAAGAATATACAGAATAGCACATACCTTTTTCTTCTCTAAGTTTTTGAAATAGTATAGATGAAGCCCCTCCTCCGAACAGGTTGTTTAAAACTAATAGCGGATAAATATCATCATCACCAGTCTCTAAACCTTGTATTCCAAGACTTATATGAAGCTGTTCTATACTCTTAGATTTAAACAAATGATTTTTTAGTATTTCAGGCTTTGAATAAGTAGTAATATTCTTATCTAAACTATTCCATTGTCCAAAGTACTTCTCTACAAGTCTTTCTATTGATTTTATATCAAATTTACCTGCTATAGATAATACAGAGTTTTCAGGTATATATGTAGAAGAAACATATGCCTCAATTTGAACTTTTGATAAAGAACGCACACTTTCACTAGTACCCAAAATTGGAAGTGATATTGCATCCTTTCCCCAAGCTGCTTCACAATGCAGATCTGAAAGCACATCCTCTGGTGAATCTTCACTCATATTTATTTCTTCTATAACTACGCCTTTTTCCTTTTCAATATCCTCTTCCATAAACTTGCTATTCAGAACCATATCTGACAATACATCAAGACTTAGCTCTAAATGTGAATCCAATGCTTTTATATAAAAGCATGTAGCTTCTTTTCCAGTAAAAGCATTAATCTGTCCACCTACATCTTCAATAGCTTCCGCAATTTGCTTAGAAGTTCTGTTCTTCGTCCCCTTAAAAAGCATATGTTCAATAAAGTGTGAAATACCATTATTTATTTCATCTTCATTTCTAGAACCATTTTCTATCCATAATCCAACACTAATAGAGTTTACATAATCTATTTCCTCAACAACTACCCTTAAACCATTACTTAGTTTGAATAAGTTATACATTCACTTTCTCCTTTGCTGATCATTAGAATAATAAACTTATAACTACCACAATAATTAATTTGTATAAAAAAATAAAAAGGCATTGATGCCCTTCTATTTATCAGTATCTTTTTCTTCTGGTTCTGAATCTTTAATAGCATCTTTTCTTGAAAGATTAACTCTTCCTTGGTTATCGATTTCTGTTACTTTTACTAGTATTTCGTCACCTACAGACACTACATCTTCAACTTTATTTACTCTATTTAAATCTAATTTAGATATATGAACTAAACCTTCTTTACCTGGTAAAATTTCAACGAATGCTCCAAAAGTAGCAATTTTCGTTACTCTTCCAAGATAAATTTCTCCTACCTTAACTTCTCTAGTTAAGTCATCTATCATCTTTAGAGCTCTTTGAGCACCAACGCCATCATTTGACATAATAAAAATCTTACCATCTTCTTTTATATCAATTTTAACTCCAGTTTCAGCTATAATCTTATTAATAGTCTTTCCACCAGTACCTATAACATCTCTTATCTTTTCAGGATCAATAGACATTGTATAGGCTCTAGGAGCATATGGCGACATTTCTTTTCTTGGTTCTGGTATGCATTTATTAATCTTATCTAATAAGAATAATCTAGCTATTTTTGCTGCTTCTATAGTTTCTTTAATGCAGTCATTAGATAAGCCTTTGATTTTAGTATCTACTTGTATAGCAGTAATTCCTTCAGTTGTACCAGCAACTTTAAAATCCATATCCCCAAAGAAATCTTCAATACCTTGAATATCAGTAAGTATTGATTCTCTAGTTAAATCTTCGCTAGTAACTAAACCCATAGCTATACCAGCAGCTGGTCTTTTTATTGGAACACCAGCATCAAGTAATGCTAATGTGCTTGCACATACACTAGCTTGAGATGTTGAACCATTAGAGCTTAACACTTCTGATACTAGTCTTATTGCATATGGGAATTCTTCTTCCGAAGGAATTAATGGTTCTAATGCTTTTTCAGCTAAAGCACCATGACCTATTTCTCTTCTTCCAGGTCCTCTTAGTGGTCTTACTTCTCCAACGCTATATGAAGGGAAGTTGTAATGGTGCATGTATCTCTTGAATTCTTCTTCTCCAAGACCATCTAAAATTTGAACTTCACCTAATGCACCTATTGTTGCAACAGTAAGAACTTGAGTAAGTCCTCTTGTGAATAGTCCAGTACCATGAGTTCTTGGTAATAGTTCTACTTCACAGCTAATAGGTCTAATTTGATTGAACTGTCTTCCATCAGGTCTTCTCTTCTCATTTAGAATCATATTTCTAACAATTTCCTTTTGAATTCTATATACTACATCAGCTACATCAGCCTTATTGTCAGCATACTTTTCTTCAAAAGCTTCATCTATCTTTTTCTTAGCAGCATCCATTGCTTCATTTCTTTGATCTTTGTCAGTTATGTACATTGCTTCTTTAATCATTTCAGTAGCAAATTCTCTTACTTCTGTCTCTAGGTTTTCATCTACCTTATATAATTCAGGAGTTTGCTTTTCTTTTCCGCACTTAGCTACAACTTCTTCTTGGAATTTAACAATGTTTTTACATTCCGCAAAGCCAAACATTATAGCATCATACATTACATCTTCAGGTACTTCCTGAGCACCTGCTTCTATCATCATTACTCTGTCTTTTGTAGCACATACAGTTAAATTTAATGAACTTTGCTCTCTTTCCTTAGATGTAGGATTTATTACAAAATTACCATCTATAAGCCCAACCGATACTGCAGCAACAGGTGTGCTAAATGGAATACTAGATATGCACAATGCGATTGAAGCAGCATTAATTGCTAGTATATCAGGTAAATTATCTGGCTCTACAGAAACAACTGAACAAACAACCTGTACATCGTTTCTATATCCTTTAGGGAAAAGAGGTCTTAGAGGTCTATCAATAGCTCTTCCACTAAGAATAGCCTTCTCTGAAGGTTTACCCTCTCTTTTAATAAAACCTCCAGGTATTTTTCCAACTGAATATAATCTTTCTTCATATTCAACACTTAATGGAAAAAAGTCTATTCCTTCTCTAGGTTTTTCTGAAGAATTTACATTTACAAGAACCACAGTATCGCCATAGCTAACAAAAGCTGCGCAATCAGATAGCATTCCTACCTTGCCATAATCCACTTTTAGTGTTCTATTAGCTACAGTAGTTTCAAAAATATGGCTCATATTTTTACCTCCTTTCAATTCTCTTTAATATTATTATCTTCTTAACAAATTTTATTTACTAAATATTTTTATAAATTCAAAAATTTCATAATTTTTAAAATAATAGAGCGGTGTAACCCCGCTCTAGACTATCTTCTTAATCCTAATTTTTCAATTATATCACGATATCTTTGAATATCTTCAGCCATTAGGTAATTTAAAAGACCTCTTCTCTTACCAACCATCATAAGAAGACCTCTTCTTGAATGGTGATCCTTCTTGTGCATCTTTAAGTGATCTGTAAGATGATTTATTCTATCTGTTAAAAGTGCTATTTGCACTTCTGGAGAACCAGTATCTCCTTCATGTCTCTTGTATTGATCAATTATTTGTTGCTTTGTAGCCTTTTCCATTATATTGCACCTCCAAAATTATCGCCTTTAAGCCAAGAATAACGCTGGCAATTCATTATTCGTAGCATAAGGTTCTCGAGTGATATTATATCAGAATATACTTTAAAAGTAAATTCTTTTTTCATAATTAATTAAAAAATTTCTAAAATTTGCTTTTCTGCGTACTCTTTATCACTCTTTAATTGTGAAACAAGCTGATCTAATGAGCTAAATTTAATCTCATCTCTAAACTTCTTAATAAAATATACTTTTATATATTCACCATATATATCTTTATCAAAATCTAAAATATAAGTCTCGATAGTAAGAGAATTATTTGTATCTCCTACAGAAGGGTTGTATCCAACATTTGTAATACCCTTATAAAATTTAGATTCATAAGCAATTATAGTATAGTACACACCATTACCAGGAATAACAAAATCCAAATTATATTTAAGATTAGCAGTTGGAAAACCTAGTATTCTTCCTAATTGCTTTCCTTTTACAACTGTTCCATCAAGCATATATGGTTTTATAAGTAATTTATTAGCATTTTCTACTTCACCATTTTTAATTTGCTCTCTGATACAAGAGCTACTTACTACTTCGCCATCCTTAGTAATTGGATCTATAACATGAAGTGTAAATCCGAGTTTTTCACTTAGTGATTTTAACAGTTCTACATTTCCGCTGTTTTTATAACCAAATTTAAAATTAAAACCTACTATTATACCTACTACATTATAATATTCAACTAATTTTTCAATAAAAACTTCTGCCGGCATCCTCATATACTCATCATCAAAGGGCACTAAATTGACAACATCAACACTAAGTTCCTCAAGTATTTCCAGTTTAGTGTTGTTATTCATTATCAGCTTAGGGGCAATATCTCTATTTAAAACCATCAGTGGATGCTCCTTAAAAGTATATATCATACTTTTGGCATTATTAGATTTTGCTAGTTCAATAGTTTTACTTATAAGTCCTATATGCCCCGAATGTAATCCGTCAAAGCTTCCTAATGCTACATAGGTCTTGTATTCGATTTTTGTATTAAATTTATCTTCTAATACTATCATAAAAATACCCCTAAATTAGTAATTTTTCAATTTTGAATCCTGATATATTTTTTTTCCCTAAACCAATAAATTTATCATCATTTATATATATTCTAAATAAATTGTCACTTTTAATTTTGCATAAGAAGACATCATCTTTTATATTTACACCATTAAGTAATAATTTAACAAACTTATCATCTTCGATATACAATTTTTCATACTGGTTAAGTGCTTCTTCTACAGGGACTAAATATTGCTCTAAGTTATTACAATCTAATTTATCTAACTCAATAGAGTCTTCTATGTTGAAGCTTCCTGAAGCTTTTCTTTCTAAGTTCCACATAGCTGCACCACAATTTAACTTTCTTCCAATATCATAACAAAGGCTTCTTATATAAGTACCTTTTGAACAAGTCACTTCCATTATAACAAAAGGAAAATCAATACTCAAAATTTTTATATCAAAGATGTTAATTAGTCTTGACTTTCTTTCAATTTCTATACCTTTTCTTGCCAATTCATAAAGTCTTTGTCCATTTACTTTGAGAGCAGAATGCATTGGAGGAATTTGTTCTATTTTCCCAATAAATGAATTCACAGCTTCTTTTATTTGATCTTCAGTAACATTAACTAAGTTATTTTCTAATATTTTACCCTCTCTGTCATAGCTATCTGTCACAATACCTAACTTCATCTCAGCAACATATATTTTTGTTTCACTCATAATGTAGTCAACAATCTTTGTTGCTTTACCTATACAAATAGGCAGAACTCCAGATGCCTCAGGATCTAGAGTTCCAGTATGACCAACTTTTTTACATTTAGACAGCTTTCTAACTTTAGCAACAACATCAAAAGAAGACATTCCTGTTGGTTTGTATATATTGATTACTCCATCCATTAATGCAGTTCACCCTTCACCGAATTAATAATCATACTTTTTGCTTCACTATAGCTTTTGTCAATAGAGAGTCCTGCAGCTTTTGTGTGCCCTCCCCCTCCAAAGGTTTCTGCTATTTTTCTAACATCCACTTTATCTTTTGACCTTAAGCTAATTTTAGTACCTGCATCAGTTTCTTTTACCAAAATAGCAACTTCAACAGTGTCTATTTCCATTCCAATTGAAATTATATCTGAAGTATCTGAGGCTTCAGATATACCAACACTGTTAAGTAAATCTTTAGTAATTCCCATTACGCACAATTTGTTATTATTATAAAGTTCCATTGAATCAATAATCTTACTATAAAGCTTAACTCTCTCTAGTTTCTTATTTTCAAAAAGTTTTCTATGAATTTCACTAAAGTCAATTTCTAAATTGATTAACTCACCAGCAATACTATGAGTTTTTATAGTAGTATTTGAATGTTTAAATCCACCAGTATCAGTTAATAAAGCTGTATAAAGACATACTGCTATGTCTTTATCAATAGTTATATTGAGCTGATTAATAACATCAAATACAATTTCTCCTACCGCTGCAGCTTTGCAATCAACATAATTCAATGCTCCATACATATCATTTGATAAGTGATGATCAACATTAATTACTTTATAGCTATTATTATCGAAATTAACTTCTCCGGAAATCCTAGCTACATTTCCACAATCCAAAATTAATACAGTATCAGTATCATCCTGAACCTTTTCTATCATCTTAGAAGCACACTCATAATAAGGTAAAAAACGATAAATTTCAGGCACTTCATCTCTTGAAACAATATATGTATTCTTACCTATTTTCTTTAATGCTAACATTAGTGCAAGAGCACTTCCTAATGCATCTCCATCAGGTGATGTATGAAATGAAATCCCAATGTTTTTGGAATTTAATATAGCTTCAATTACATCATTATTTATCATCATTACTATTCTCCTTAATTTGATGTAATAAGGCATCAATATGCATACCGTGCTCTATAGTATCATCCAAATATACTGTTATCTCTGGTATATGTCTTAAGTTGATTCTCCTTCCAACTTCCCTTCTTAGAAAGCCAGATGAGCTTTTCAATATGTTAAAAGCAGTAGTTTTATCCTCAGGACTTGAGCCAAAGATGCTTACAAACACCTTGGCATATCTCAAATCCTTTGTTACATCTACTTTTGTAATACTAATCATAGCATTTAATCTCGGATCTCTAATCTCATTTTGAATAATATCACTTAGTTCTCTCTTCATTTCTTCATTTATTCTACCACTTCTATAATTGGCCATACATTCATCTCCTTTGTATTAAAGAGCTCCCTGCTTTACTTCTTTCATAGTGTAAGCTTCTATAATGTCTCCTTCTTTTATGTCGTTGAATTTTTCTACGCTAAGTCCACATTCAAATCCAGTAAGAGCTTCTTTTACATCATCTTTAAATCTCTTAAGTGAAGCTAAAGTAGATTCAAAAATAACAATTCCATCTCTGATTACTCTTACACTACTATTCCTAGTTATCTTTCCATCAAGAACATAACATCCTGCAATAGTACCAACATTGGATATTTTATATACCTGTCTTACTTCAGCTTTTCCAAGAACTACTTCTTTATACTCAGGATCAAGCATACCAACCATTGCTGCTTTAATATCATCTATTGCATTGTATATAATTCTATATGTTTTAATATCAACATTCTCTTTTTCAGCAAGAACTCCAGCATTTACGTCAGGTCTTACATTAAAGCCAATAATTATAGCATTTGATGCAGATGCCAATATAACGTCAGTTTCAGTTATTGCACCAACACCTCCATGAATAACTCTTGCTTTTATACTCTCAGTTGAAAGTTTTTCTAGAGATTGTCTTACAGCTTCTACAGATCCCTGCACATCAGCTTTAACTATAATGCTAAGCTCCTTTACTTTTCCTTCTTGAATTTGATTATATAAATCTTCAAGAGAAACCTTATGAGTAGATTGCAGATATTCTGCTCTTATCTTTTCTTTTCTCTTATCAGCCATTTCCCTTGCAGTTTTTTCATCTTTTACAACATTAAATCTATCCCCTGCTGCTGGAACTTCTGATAGGCCAAGTACTTCAACTGGGATTGATGGACCTGCTGATTTTATTTTCTTACCTTTATCGTCAAACATAGCTCTAATTCTTCCGTAGGTTGATCCAACTATAATTGAATCTCCAACATGAAGAGTTCCGTTTTGAACTAGTAAGCTTGCAACTGCTCCTCTTCCTTTATCTAGTTGTGCTTCAATTACTGTACCCTTTGCTTTCCTATCAGGAGTAGCTTTAAGTTCCTGCATTTCAGCAGTTAAAAGAATCATCTCTAGAAGATTATCTATACCTTCTTTTGAACGAGCTGAAACTGGTACAGTAACTGTATCTCCACCCCAGTCTTCTGCTAATAATCCGTATTCAGTAAGTTCTTGTTTAACTCTGTCAGGGTTAGCGCCTTCTCTATCCATCTTGTTTATGGCAACTATTAATGGCACATTAGCAGCTTTACAGTGATTTATAGCTTCTATAGTTTGTGGCATTACACCATCATCAGCAGCAACAACAAGAATAACAATATCAGTTATTTGTGCTCCTCTTGCTCTCATAGCAGTAAATGCTTCGTGGCCTGGTGTATCTAAAAATGTAATTTTTTCTCCATTAATTGTAACCGTATAAGCTCCTATATGTTGTGTTATTCCGCCCGCTTCACTTTCAGTTACTTTTGCTTTTCTTATTGCATCAAGAAGTGATGTTTTACCATGGTCAACGTGACCCATAACTGTTACTACTGGAGGTCTTTTTACTCCTTCATCTTCTCCTTCTAACTCTTCATCAGACTCAAGTTGAACAATTGATTCTTCTTTCTTTGCTACAACTATTTCAAACTTTTCTGCTAATTTTTCAGCTGTATTAAAATCTAATTCTTGATTAATAGCAGCCATTACTCCCATAAATATAAGTTGCTTTATAACTTCAGTTGTAGGCTTTTTCATCTTTTCTGCTAATTCTTTAACAGTTATTGTTTCACCAATCTCAATAATATCATTAGCTTCTTCGGTCTCAGTAGAAGAGTTTTCTGATTGGCCGTTTTCTTTATTCTTTAGCCTTTTATTCTTTTTGACTTTAGCATTATCAACCACAAGGTCTTCATACTTTTCAATTACTGCTTCTCCAGATAAAGAATCAGCTTTTTTAACATCGCTACCACCTTCTGCTAATAGCTCTTTTATTAATTCAGCATCCTCTTCTTCTACCACACTCATATGGTTCTTAACTTGTATGCTGAATTCTTCCTCAAGCATACTTATTAAATCTTTACTTGAAATTTCTAGCTCTTTAGCTAACTCATACACTCTGATTTTTGACATACATTCACCCCCGACACTATTTGTTGCTATTTTCATTCCATAATATTAATAATCTCTCGCTCATATTTTTATCTATTACTCCTAAAATGTTAATTTCAACTCGACCAACAGTATTTCCCAATTCCTCTTTTGTTGGCCCATTGATAAAAGGTATATTTTTCTTATTACAATATCCAATAAACTTATCTCTTGTATTATTGGAACAATCTTCAGATATTATGATAAGTTTTACCTTATCTTTTGTAATATATTCTTCGCACTTGTTGTAGCCTTCTATTAATTTTCCTGCTTTCTTACACAGTCCAATAAACTGAAGAAACTTATTATTCATTTGCTATCTCTTCCCTTAATTTGTTATATATTTCTTCGTTTATTTTTACTTCCAAGTTTTTTTCTAGGCGCTTTGTCTTAACTGCTTTTTCTAAGCATTCTATATTCTTGCATATATAAGCACCTCTTCCTGGCTTTTTTCCAACTAAATCTACAGAAATTTCTCCTTCTTTGCTACGAACTATTCTAATAAGTTCTTTTTTAGCCTTCATTTCCATGCAGCCAGTACACATGCGCTCAGGAATTTTTTTAGTTTTCACCTTTATCACCTACTCTTCAGAAGCAACCTGATTTTCAACCTGAGATTTAGCTTTTATATCAATCTTCCAGCCAGTAAGTTTGGCAGCTAATCTTACATTTTGACCTTCCTTCCCAATAGCTAAAGAAAGCTGACTATCATCAACTACTATTTTAGCAGACTTTTGTTCTTCATCTAGAGTAACATCTAATACTTTAGCTGGGCTCAAGGAATTTGCAATATATTCTTCAGGTAACTTGCTCCATTTGATTATATCTATTTTTTCATTTTTTAATTCATTTACGATATTTTGAACTCTTATTCCCTTTGGACCAACACATGCGCCCATTGGGTCTACAGCTTCATCATTTGAATAAACTGCAATTTTTGTTCTGGAACCAGCCTCACGAGCAATACTCTTTATTTCAACTACTCCATCATATATTTCAGGTACTTCAAGTTCAAAAAGTCTCTTAACAAGTCCTGGATGAGTTCTTGATACAACAATTTGAGCACCTTTTGTAGTATTCTTTACCTCAACTATGTAAAGTTTTAGCTTAGAATTAAAGGTATACTCTTCATTATGCATTTGTTCATTTGGACCTAGAACAGCTTCTAGCTTTCCAAGATCAACAAACACATTCCCCTTATCCTTTCTTATGACTGTACCTGTAATTATGTCGTATTCCTTTGTAATAAATTCATTATATATAATACTTCTTTCAGCTTCTTTTATCCTTTGAATTACAACTTGCTTCGCTGCTTGGGCAGCAACTCTTCCAAATTTCCTTGGAGTTACTTCGATATCCACAATATCTCCTAGTTGATATCTTGGATCAATATCTTTAGCATCCTCTAAAGATATTTCATTAACTTCATCCTGTACATTTTCTACAATTTCTTTTCTTGAATATACATGAATTTCTCCTGTTTCTCTATTCATTGTAACATTAACATTTTGACTATTAAGACTATTAGTATAGTTCTTCTTATATGCTGCTACCAATGCATCTTCAATGGTAGTAAATATTAAGTCCTCGCTAATACCTTTCTCCTTTACAATTTCCTTTAGAGCCTCAATAAATTCCTGATTCATTTTACGACCTCCTTAAAACTCCCCTTTTAATCTTACAAAATCAATATATTCTCTAGGAATTGCAATTTCTTTTCCATCAGTTTCAACTGAGATAGAATCATCAGTAAAAGCTATAAGTTTACCCTCATATTTTTTACTGCCATTAAAAAGCTTTTTAAGCTTAAATAAAACTACGGTTCCAATATATTTTTCTAAATGCTTATCGGTATATAAAACCCTTTCAATACCTGGTGATGAAACTTCAAGATAATAAGCATCTGGAATCGGATCTTTATTATCTAAAAGATCACTTACAGCTCTACTTACTTTCTCACAGTCTTCTAAGGATATTCCATTTGGAGTATCGATATATATTCTTAAATAATTTTCACCATTTTCTTTTACAAATTCTAAATGATATAGCTCATAATTTTTTTCTTCTACACTCGGTCTAATTAACTCAAACAGCTTTGCAACTATAGTATCATTTTTCATAAGTTATCCCTCCTTATCTATATGATTTACATAATTTTATAGTAAAATACAAAACTATATTCAGCATATTAATTACTGTAATATACTAATATATTGATTACTATATATGTTAGTTCAAACTGTATAAAATATACAATTTATTTTTGACAAACAGAAAGAGCGGGTTTTAGCCCACTCTTAAATGTTCAAAATATCTTCAAAAAAGTTACTATATCTATAGTAACATAGTAAATAGGATTAAGCAAGAAAAAATTAGTTTTTTAGTAAATTTTTAATTATACATAAATAATTTTTAATTAATAACTAATCAATTTAACTATTTTTACTATAAACTTTATTTGATATTATCCTATTCATTCTCTAGAAGTTCAATTTCCTTCATTAGTTCTTCAACTAGATCTTTTTCAGCAACCTTTCTTATAATCTTACCTTTTCTAAATAATAGCCCTTCTCCTTTTCCACCTGCTATTCCAATATCTGCCTCTCTAGCTTCGCCAGGACCATTAACTGCACAACCCATAACTGCAACTTTAATTTTTTTAGGACTGTCAGAAAGTCTTTCTTCTACCTGCTTAGCTATATTTATCATATCAATTTGAGTTCTTCCACAAGTTGGACAGGATATAAACTCGATTCCTTCATTTAAAAATCCAATAGATTTTAATATTTCTCTTCCAACTTTTACTTCTTCAATAGGATCATCTGTAAGTGAAACCCTTATAGTATCTCCAATACCTTCACATAAAAGAGTTCCAATTCCTACGCTTGATTTTATTGTTCCACGCCAACTTGTTCCAGATTCAGTAACTCCTATATGTAAAGGATAGTCAACTTTTTTAGAAATTAATCTATAGCTCTCTATCATTTGCATAACATTTGAAGATTTTATAGATATAGCTATATCTCTGTAATTTATACTTTCCAGAATTTCAACATGCTTTAAGGCACTTTCTACAAGAGCTTCAGGGCATACTTTACCGTACTTAGTCAGAATTTCTTTCTCCAAAGAACCAGAATTCACGCCTATTCTTATAGGAATCCCCTTATCTCTTGCAGCTTCTGCAACTAATTTAACCCTTTCAATGCTTCCTATGTTTCCTGGATTTATTCTTAATGCAGAAACACCATTTTTTATTGATCCAAGTGCTAGATTATAGTCAAAATGAATATCTGCAACTAATGGTATTGATATCTGACTAGTGATACTCTTTAAAGCATCACAAGCCTCAACGTCAGGAACAGCACAACGTATTATATCACAGCCAGCTAATTCAAGCTTCTTAATTTGTTCAACAGTTTTTTCAATATTTCTTGTATCAGTATTTGTCATTGATTGAACCGAAATTCTTGAATCTCCCCCAACAAATACATTTCCAACCTTTAGTTTCCTTGTTTTTATTCTATCTATCATTATATATTACCTCTTTAATTTAAATTAATAGGACTTACTATATCTTTTATGATAACTAATACCATTATAATCATCAACACAACAAAACCAATGTAGTTTATAAAACCAACTTTATTATCGTCTAACTTCTTTCCAGTGATAATTTCTATTAGTAGCATAAATATCCACCCTCCATCTAAAGCAGGGAAAGGAATAATATTAAATATAGCTAACTGCACACTTAAATAAGCTAATAGATACATTAAAGGTACAATTCCAGCTTCTGCAGCTTTTGCAGATACCCTAATAATAGTTACTGGGCCACCAAAATCTGAAGAAGAAACTTTCCTCTGAAAAATACTCTTAAAAAATCCGGCAGTTTGCTGAAGAATAGATTTTGTTTGCTGAAAACCATAGCCCATAGATTGAGCTATATTAGGTTTTTCTAGCAGTGAAGGGTAAATTCCTATAATATATCTGTTTTCCTTTGGATCTAATACCGGAGTAACATTTATTTTTATTTGTTCCCCATTTCTAAGAACAATCATATTTATTTCATTGCCTTTTGCAACATAAACTTCATTATAAAAATCTTCCCATGTTGAAACCTTTTTATTGTCTATATAAGCAATTTTATCTCCTTTTTGAATTCCCGCAGTCATTGCTGGTCTTCCTTCATCAACTTTGTCTACTACAGGAATAGCAAAGCCTCTTAATCCAGCCACAATTGCAAATAAAACTATAGCTAAAACGAAATTCATCAAAGGTCCTGCTGCTATTATACTCAATTTTTGTATGGGCCTTTTACTTGAGAATGATCTTGCATCTGCAACCTTTTCTTCCTCACCTAACATTTTCACATAGCCGCCTATAGGAAAAGCCTTAATTAAATATTCTGTTTCTTTACCTTTGATTCCAAATAATTTTGGCCCCATTCCAAGTGAAAACTCTTCAACTTTCACTCCATTCAATTTGGCTAATGTAAAGTGCCCTAACTCATGGCCTATAATTAATATACTGAACCCCAATATTGCACCCAATATATAAATAAGAATCATCAATATTCCTCCCTTTTATACCTTAAACTTATTTTTTATATATTCTCTTACGCTTTTATCTGCTTCTAATATATCTTCAACGTAACTTATTTTTTTATACTCAAACTTCATCATACATTCTTCTATCAAATCAGCAATTCCCAAAAATTTAATCTTTTCATTTAAAAACAAGTCAACAGCTACCTCATTTGCAGCATTTAATATGGTAGGCATAGTTCCACCTGTGCGTCCTGCATCATAAGCTAATTTTAAGCATCTAAAGGTTTCTAAATCTGGCTTTTCAAAGGTTAGTGAACCTATTTTACTAAAATCTAGTTTCTCAATTACAGAAGCTTTTCTTGTAGGGTAATTAACCGCATACTGAATAGGTAATTTCATATCAGGAACTCCAAGTTGAGCCAAAACACTTCCATCTACGTATTGAACCATTGAATGGATAATGCTTTGTGGATGCACTACAACTTCAATATCAGAATAATCCATATTAAACAACCAATGAGCTTCAATTACCTCTAAGCCTTTATTCATTAATGTTGCAGAATCAATAGATATTTTTCTACCCATATTCCATTTCGGGTGCCTCAATGCTTCTCTATAAGTAGCGTTTACTAACTGTTCTTTAACCTTACCCCTAAAAGGGCCTCCTGAAGCTGTTATAATTATTTTATCAACACTACTCTTTTTATTTCCCTGTAGACATTGAAAAATAGCTCCATGTTCTGAATCAACAGGAATTATATTAGCATTATTTTTCCTAGCTTCTTCAATAACTAACTGCCCACCTACAACTAATGTCTCCTTATTAGCTAAGGCAATATCTTTTTTTGCCTTAATTGCATTTAAAGTTGGCACTAATCCTATCATCCCTACCACAGATGTTAGCACCATATCAACCTCTGGCAAGGTTGCTATAGTATTTAAGCCTTCCATACCATATAAAACTTCGGCAGTATTAGCTTTACTATTGCAATATTCTTTTACCTTTATATAAGTAGATTCTTCAGTTACTGCAACATATTTTGGATGAAAAACATTGATTATTTCAATAATTTTTTCATAACTTGTATTAGCTGAAATAGCATATAAATTTAAATTTTCACTATCACTTTTTATAACCTCGAGTGCTTGAGTACCTATAGAACCAGTTACGCCTAATATGCTTATATTTTTCAAAACTTGTTCCTCCTATATGTATATATTTATGTGCAAAGTTACATCTGCTATGACATAGATTAACATTATTTAATTTTCTATACCAATTAAATATATCATATTTTTAAAATAAAACAAAGGAAGCAGTTAAACTACTATTAAGTTAAACTTAATTGCGTAGAAATAACTGCTTTCAAATATTTATGTTTACATTTCTAATAAAAACTACCTAAAATGCTTTTTTGTTGCCTGATTTTATATTCCTGCAATAAAAGATAAATAATAGAAGACTATTACTGCAGCAAAAAGTATACTATCAAACCTATCTAGAATTCCTCCATGCCCAGGTATTAGGTTACTATAATCTTTAACATCAACAAATCTTTTTATTGAGGAAGCAACTAAATCTCCAAATTGGCAAAACACACCACAAAGTGCTCCTACTACAAAGTAATTGTATATGGGAATATTAATACCATATTTATTAACTATAATGCCATATATTCCACATGCTAAAGTACTCCCTATAAGCCCCCCTATAGACCCTTCTATAGTTTTTTTAGGGCTAACTTTAGGGCATAATTTATTTTTGCCTAAATATCTCCCTACATAATATGCAGTAGTATCGCATAACCAAGATGCTATAAATACAAGCCAAATAAGATAGTTGCCGGATTTTTTTGCATTTACTAATACGATAAAGCTAAAGAATACAGGAACATAAATAAATCCTAGCAATGTTACAGCAGCATCTATAAAATTATACCTTGGATCAAGTACAGGAACACATAATACTATAAATGTCATAGCTACGATTAAAAACACAAGTACTTGATAATTAATATTGCTACCTATTAGCATATAATATAGTATACAGGCTATATATCCTATAGAACTAAATGGATTTATTCCTCTTAGCTTTACAACTTTATAGTATTCATATAAACCAAGCAAAGACAAAAGTATTACAAATAGTTTTAAATATATTCCACCTAGAAATAAAAAAACTATTAGTGGTGATAAAAACAATGCACCAACATATCTATTATTCATAACAACACCCCTATTTTATTCCTCCAAACCTTCTATCCCTATTCTGAAAGTCTGAAATTGCTTTATGTAAATGTTCTTCTTTAAAGTCAGGCCAATTTATATCTGATGTCCAAAATTCTGCGTATGCGCACTGCCACAACATAAAATTACTCAATCTTTTTTCACCACTAGGCCTAATAATTAAATCAGGGTCAGGCATTCCACTAGTATAAAGATAATTATTAACCAGCTCTTCATTTAAACCGTCTAGACTGAGTGTTCCTTGCAATAAATCTTTATGCATAGCCTTAAACGCTTGAAGTAGTTCGTATCTTCCTCCATAGTTTAATGCCAAATTCAATACCAATCCTTTATTATCCTTAGTTTTATTATAGGCCCTTGCTAGTTCTTGTTGACATATTGTAGGAAGTTTAGAAGTATCACCTATAGAATTAACAACTACCTTGTTTTCATGAAGCTCTTCTATTTCACCTCTTAAATATTCCACCAAAAGCTTCATCAAAGCACCAACTTCATCATTAGGCCTTTTCCAGTTTTCAGTTGAAAATGCATATAATGTTAAGTATTTTACTCCTAATTTACTACATTCCTTTACAATAGCCCTTATTGCTTCAACACCAGCTCTATGTCCAAAAGTTCTAGGTAAATTTCTCTGTTTTGCCCATCTTCCATTTCCGTCCATAATTATGGCAATATGTTTAGGTATATTATCCATATCTAAATTTTGAGTTATATCTAAAACTTTTTGTTTTCTTTTCGATTTAAAAATTTTAAACACAGACTTTCTCCTCATTTCTAAATGTAATACAACATCAATTGCAAATGCATATTATTAACAAAACCTGCGATAACGCAGGTTTATTTCGATAAGCTTAGTTATACTGACATTATCTCTTTTTCTTTTGATTCAACAATTTTCTCAATTTCTTTAATGAAATTATCTGTTCTTTTTTGAATGTCATCTTCAGCTTTCTTTAATTCATCCTCTGAAATTTCATTGTTTTTCTTTAGAGCTTTTATTTTGTCGTTGCATTCTCTTCTAATTGATCTAACAGCAACTTTTGTTTCTTCTCCAACTTTCTTAACATTTTTAACTAAATTCTTTCTAGTTTCTTCTGTTAATTCTGGAACTATCAATCTTATAACGGAACCATCATTTGAAGGATTAATTCCTAAATCTGATTTTAAAATAGCTTTTTCTATAGTTTTTAATGAACTCTTTTCCCATGGTTGAACTAATATTACTCTTGGTTCTGGTGCTGATATATTTGCAACTTGGTTTATTGGAACCATACTTCCATAATACTCTACTTCAATTCTATCAAGCATAGTTGGATTTGCTCTACCAGCCTTCATTGTAGCCAAATCTCTTTTTAGCACAGCTACTGATTTATTCATTTTTTCTTCAGCAGTATTCATAATGTCTTTTACCATGGATATACCTCCTCTATTCTTTTGATACTAGAGTACCAATTTTTTCTCCCATTATAGCTTTTTTAATGTTACCCGGCTCATCTAATCCAAAAACTAAAATTGGAATATTATTATCCATACACAATGATGTAGCAGTGGAATCCATTACTTGCAATCCCTGCTCTAACACTTGTATATAGTTTAACTTGTCATATTTTTTAGCATCATTATATTTATGTGGATCCTTGTCATATACCCCATCTACCTTTTTCGCTAGAAGTATAACATCAGCTTCAATTTCGGCAGCTCTAAGTGCTGCAGTTGTATCTGTTGAAAAATAAGGGTTTCCAGTTCCAGCAGCAAATATAACAACTCTTCCTTTTTCAAGATGTCTCATAGCTCTTCTTCTTATAAAAGGCTCGGCTATTTCTCTCATCTCTATTGCAGTCTGAACTCTAGTATTTACCCCTAAGTTTTCTAGAGAATCCTGCAAAGCTAAGGCATTAATACAAGTTGCAAGCATTCCCATGTAATCAGCAGTAGTTCTATCCATGCCTTCTCCGCTTCTTCCACGCCAAATATTTCCTCCGCCTACAACTGCACCAATTTCAATTCCCATATCAACTAAGTCTTTTATTTCTTGAGCAATTCTTGTTGCAACATTAAAGTCAATTCCAAAACCATTTTCACCTGACAGTGCCTCTCCTGAGAGTTTAAGCATTATTCTTTTATATTTAGGTGTTTCCATATTATATTATACCTCCAGAATACTAAAATTTAAACTAATTTAGCAATATTTTGTATTTTTTATAGGGTATATTTTAAAAAAAGAGAACACGCAGTGTTCTCTTTTGAATTATTTTCCCTGCTGCATTTGCTTTTGAACTTCTTCAGCAAAGTTTTCTTCTTTCTTTTCTATACCTTCACCTTTTTCAAATCTAGCAAATCTTGTTATTGTTATAGGTGCACCAACTTCTTTTGATACTTCTTGAACGTACTTAGTAATAGTATAGTCAGCGTTTCTGATCCATACTTGTTCAATTAGGCAGTTTTCTTTGTAGTATTTTTGGATTCTACCTTCAACCATCTTATTAGCAATGTTTTCAGGCTTTCCTTCATTCATTGCTTGAACTTTATATATTTCTCTTTCTTTTTCAAGAGTTTCTTGATTTACTTGGTCTCTGTTTAAGAATAGTGGGTTTGCAGCAGCAACTTGCATTGCTACATCCTTTGCTAAGCCACTTAGTCTATCACTAGTCTTCTCACAAGATACTTCTACAAGAACTCCTATTCTTCCAGCTCCGTGTATGTAACTTTGAATTACTCCACTTTCAACTACAAACTTTTCAAATCTTCTAACGTTCATGTTTTCACCAAGTTTTGCAATTAAATTAGTAAGAGCATCCTTTATTGTAATGTTCTCATCTGCTATGTACTTTTCAGCTATAAATTCTTCTACATTTTTAGCATTTGTTAATGCTGCTTGCTTTGCTAAATTCTTTGCAAATCCAGTGAATTCGTCGTTAGCTGAAACGAAATCTGTTTCACAATTTACTTCAACAATAGCTCCATTCTTCATATCATCAGAAATATATGTTTCAATAACGCCTTCTGCTGCTACTCTTCCTGCCTTTTTAGCAGCTGCAGCTAATCCTCTTTCTCTAAGAATTTCAATAGCTTTATCGATATCACCGTTTGTTTCACTTAGAGCCTTTTTGCATTCCATCATTCCAGCTCCAGTTCTTTCTCTTAGCTCTTTAACCATTTGTGCGCTAATCATTTTCAATTCCTCCCACTTCTACTTAATTTAAAAGGTAAATGAAGATCTAAATCTTCACCTACCTTTAATATATCAAATTTAATTAATTATTCAGCTAATTGTTCGCCTTGTCTTCCTTCGATTATACCATCAGCTATTTTAGCAGTTATTAATTTTACTGCTCTTATAGCATCATCATTACCAGGAATTACATAGTCAACTTCATCTGGATCACAGTTTGTATCAACTATTGCAACAACTGGAATTCCAAGAATCTTAGCTTCAGATATAGCATTTTTTTCTTTTCTTGGATCTACAACAAATAATGCTCCTATATTTCCTGCATCCATATTTCTTATACCACCAAGATTTTTTTCAAGCTTTTCTCTTTCATTCTTAAGCTTTATAACTTCTTTCTTTGGAAGAACTTCAAATGTTCCGTCTTGTTCCATTCTATCTAATTCTTCTAATCTTCTTATTCTAGCTTTTATTGTTCTAAAGTTAGTTAGCATTCCACCTAACCATCTTGTATTAACAAAATGCATTCCGCTTCTTACAGCTTCTTCTTGGATAGCTTCTTGAGCTTGCTTTTTTGTTCCTACAAATAACACATCTTTTCCTTCTACAGATACACTCTTAATGAAATCATAAGCATCTTCCACTTTTTTAACTGTTTTTTGTAGGTCGATGATGTATATTCCATTTCTTTCTGTAAAGATATAAGGAGCCATTTTAGGGTTCCATCTTCTTGTTTGATGTCCAAAATGAACACCAGCCTCTAATAATTGTTTCATTGATATAACTGACATAATTCTACCTCCTTGGTTTTTACCTCCACTACCTTCATACTTACAAATCACCAAATAAGGCACCGATTTGTAAATTGGGTAATGTGTGTATTTTTCACTTAAGTAGTATAGCATAACAATTAGCAATATTCAACAATAATATTAAAAAAGTTTTAAAAAAAATAAAAAAATAAATTACAAAAATAGGATGTACATAAATACATCCTATTATTCAAACTTATTTTATTTTTTTAAGTTCATCAAGTAACTTGTCATTTAAAATCTTTATATGAGTTCCTTTCATTCCAAGTGATCTTGATTCAATTACTCCAGCACTTTCAAATTTTCTAAGCGCATTTACTATTACTGATCTTGTAATTCCAACTTTATCAGCAATTTTTGAAGCTACAAGAAGACCCTCATTGCCCTCAAGTTCGTTAAAAATGTGCTCTACAGCTTCTAGTTCAGAATATGAAAGGGTTCCTATTGCTAGTTGAACTACAGCCTTTTTTCTTGCCTCTTCTTCAATTTCTTCAGATTTCGATCTCAATATTTCAAGACCTATTATTGTAGCACTGTACTCAGCCAGTACAAGATCTTCCTCTGTAAATTCCTTATTAAATCTAGCCAATAATAATGTACCTAATCTTTCTCTATTACCATTAATAGGTACTATAGTAGTAAGTTTACCTTCCACATTACATTCACATTCATTATCAAAAACGCAGAATCCTTGAGTAGCTGCATTTGCTAAAGTTTCGTGAGTGTTTAATAACTTACTATTATAGCTTTCGGGAAATCTCATTTCACTAATAATTTTACTTTTAACAACATCACATTCAAAATCTGCTGCAAGGTCATATCCTAAGATTTTTCCTTTTCTGCTTATTATATAAACATTACAATATAAGACCTCACTCAGTAATTTACATATGTCATCAAAAACTACAGGCTCTGTACCAGACTTCTGTAAAATCTTGTTAAGCATTCTTGTTTTGCTCAATAAAGATGCCATTTTTATTCCTCCTTATTATGGTTTTGTAAAATTTCATAATGATAATTAATTTAAATACTTCATCTACATACTTCTTATTGCATTATCTATACATAATGAATTGTAAACGTTTCATTAATTCTTTATTGTGACTTTTTTAAATATTTAGAATTGTTATCATTTTACTAGACTATAATATCATAACCTTAGCAGTATTTCAACCTTAATTTTGTTAAATTCGACACAATTTTATATTTTATACCTTTAAAATTTCACCATAATAAAGAAATCATATGAATGAACTAAAAATTACTTAGTCATTTTTTATATCATTTGAAGTTGAATAAATTTTATGCTTACAATTTGCATTTGTACACTCAATAAATGAACCTTTGGACTTAGTGTATTTTTTTACCATAACACTTCCACATTCTGGGCACTTATCTGCTACTGGTTCAAACCAACTAACAAAATCACAATTAGGATAATTACTACACCCATAAAATTTCTTTCCTTTCTTGCTTTTTTTAGCAAGAACTTTGCCATGGCACTTTGGGCAAGGAACATCTATTTCTTCAACTATAGGCTTTGTATTTTTACATTCTGGATATCCAGGGCATGCTAGAAAATCTCCAAACCTACCGTGCTTAATAACCATAAATCGTCCACATTGATCACATTTAACATCAGTAACTTTATCTTCTATAGTTATCTTAGCTATTTCCTTTTCTGCAATTTCAATAGACTTCTTTAATGGTATAAAAAAGTTCTCAACTACATGATTCCAACTTTCCTTTCCATCCTCAATACCGTCTAGTTTATCTTCCATCTCAGCTGTAAACTCAGCATCAACAATTTGTTTGAAATACTCGCTAACAATATTATTAACAATATTCCCTAATTCAGTAGGTTTAAGAGTCTTTTTATCTCTTTCTACATACTTTCTATCTAAAATAGTTGAAATTATAGGTGCATAAGTACTTGGTCTTCCTATTCCGTTTTCCTCCAGGGTCTTAACCAAAGTAGCTTCAGAAAATCTAGCTGCTGGCTGTGTAAAATGCTGCTTTCCATCTATAGATTTCTTTTTTAACTTTTCTCCTACCTCAACTGATGGAAGATTTAAATCTTCCTCATCCTCATCTAACTTATATTGATAAACCTTCATAAATCCATCAAACTTGATAATTGAACCGCTAGTTCTAAGTAAGTATTCACCATTCAAAATATCAATTGATAAAGTGTTTAACAAACAAGACGCCATTTGACTAGCCATAAATCTATTCCAAATTAAACTATATAATTTAAATTGTTCATCTTTTAAACTATCTTTTACCATTTCAGGACTTAGCTCTATATAAGTTGGCCTAATAGCTTCATGAGCATCTTGAATATTTTTCTTAGTCTTAAAAACTCTTGGAGACTCAGGTAAATAATTAGATCCAAATTTATTTTGTATATACTCCTTTGCTGCTTGTTGAGCTTCTTCTGATATTCTTACAGAGTCAGTTCTCATATATGTTATTAAACCTATTGTTCCATGTCCTTTAATATCTATACCTTCATATAATTGCTGAGCTATTGACATAGTACGTCTAGTGGCAAAGTTTAGTTTTTTATATGCATCCTGCTGTAATGTACTTGTAGTAAATGGCGGTAACGGATTTTTGCTTTTTGTTGACCTTTTAACCTGCTTAACTGCAAATTCACCCTTATTCAAGGAATCTACTATTAGATCTACTTCTTCTTTAGAACTAATTTCAATCTTTTTATCGTTTTTTGAAAACAATTTAACAACAAAACTCTTTTTGTCATTTTCTTTAACTAAGCTGCATTCAACAGTCCAATACTCCTTAGGAATAAAATCTAATATTTCTTTTTCCCTATCACAAATCATCTTAAGTGCTACTGATTGAACTCTCCCTGCACTTAGTCCCCATTTTATTTTTCTCCATAAAATTGGGCTGATTTCATATCCAACTAGCCTATCAAGTACTCTTCTTGCTTGCTGAGCATCAACAAGATTTGTATTAATTTCTCTTGGATTTTTAATTGCATTCTTTACTGCATTCTTTGTTATTTCGTTAAATTCAATTCTGCATTTTTCTTGTTGGTCTATATTTAATACTTTTGCTAGATGCCAAGAAATTGCTTCTCCTTCCCTATCAGGGTCTGTTGCAAGATATATTTTATCACTTTTTTTAGCTTGCTTTCTAAGTTTATCTAGCAATTCTCCTTTGCCTCGTATAGTAATATATTTAGGTATGTAATTATTTTCAACATCAACACCTAACTGACTTTTAGGCAAATCCCTAACGTGGCCCATGGATGCTTCTACAATATAATTCTTTCCAAGATATTTTCCTATAGTTTTTGCCTTGGCTGGTGATTCGACTATAACCAATTTTTGACCCATAGCAACCTCTGATTTATTTTAAATTGCAAATCAGAGTGTACACCCCCTTTAATACTAAAATGATATGTTTTTACTTACAAATAATTTTTATTTATAAGGTATCTAATTAAATTTTATTATTTATTCTCACATAATAATTTCCTGATAGACACAATATTTCCTCTTTAAGCTGCAACTCAAATAATAACTCATATAATTGTTTAATGTCAATATTAGTTCTTCTAATAATATCATCAATATGCATTGGTGCATCAGATAATACGCTAAATATCTTATGATTTTCATTTAATTCACTTCTATAAGTTATACTTTCACATTGATTAAAATCTATACCAACTAAATTAAATATATCCTCTACTTCAGTTAACGGATATGCACCATCCTTGATGAGTTTATTTGTGCCTTTGCTCTGATTTGAGAACAAGGAACCTGGTACAGCCATAACATCTTTTCCCTGTTCAAGTGCAAGACTTGCAGTTATCAAAGAGCCGCTTTTAATATCTGCTTCTACTATAATAACTAAATCACTAAGAATACTAATAATCCTATTTCTTATAGGAAAATTGTAAGCTAAAGGTGGTGTCCCGGGATCAAATTCTGAAATTATGCATCCACTGTTATGAATTTCATTATATATACATTTATTTTCCCTAGGATAGATTACATCAATCCCACTACCTAAGACTGCACAGGTGTATCCTGAATTAGTAATTGAAGCTTTATGTGCGGCAGTATCAATTCCTCTTGCGAGTCCGCTAATCACATTAATGTTATGTTTGCACAATTCTTTTACTATAGTAGAAGTTACATCAATGCCATATCTAGTACATTTTCTTGAACCAATTATAGAGATATTTTTACAATCATTAAGTTTTGCTATATTTCCTTTATAATACAAAATAAACGGAGCATCTTCTAAAAGTCTTAATTTTTCAGGGTATAATTTTTCATTAAATGTAACTGTTTTTATATCAAGTTTTTGTAGCTTAATTCTAAAATCATTTATTGATTCTTTGTTAAAAGAATTATATAAGACTTCTTTTATATTAGCATGTAAATTATTAGTAGTAAAAGATAATTTATAAATTTCTTCTGTATTTTTATAATTTTTTATTAAATTTAATTTTATTTTATTAGATAACTTTAACAAGATAAACCATATATCATAATCTGTCATAGTAATAATCTCCCAAAACACTAAACAATTTTATCATCTAAAAACCTTCTATATTGAAGAGCTTCAATGATATCACTTTGTTCAATGGATTCTCTTCCATTTAAATCTGAAATTGTTCTAGCCACCTTTAAAATTCTACTGTAAGCCCTGTTGCTAAGTTGCATTTTATTATATACGATTTCAATTAGATTACTGCTCTTGCTATCTAATTTACAATATTTCTTTATTTGCCTTTGATTCATTTCTGCGTTACTGCGTATTTTATCCGTTTTAAATCTTTCTTTTTGAAGTTCTCTTGCTCTCTCCACTCTTGCTCTTATAACCTCTGACTTTTCACCAGTCTTTTGAGAAGATACTTCCTTATAACTTAAAGTATTAACAAACATAAAAATATCAATTCTATCTAAAAGTGGTCCCGAGAGTCTACCTATATACCTTCTTCTATCATTATCAGAACATACACATTCTTTAGATCCGCTACCATAATACCCACACGGACAAGGATTAAGAGCTGCTACAAGCATAAAGTTAGCGGGATAGTTAACATTTCCATTCGCTCTAGATAATTTTATTTGTCTTTCCTCCAAAGGCTGCCTTAGGACCTCTAATACATCTTTTTTAAATTCAAGTATTTCATCTAAAAACAAAACACCATTATGAGCTAAAGATATTTCACCAGGCATTAGCTTTCTTCCTCCTCCAATTAGGGCAGCATGTGAACTCGAATGATGCGGACTCCTAAAAGGCCTTGTCAATATAAGTCCTTGATCTTTATTTAAATTTCCTGAAACGCTATAAATTCTAGTAACCTCAAGTGCTTCATCATAATTTAATTTTGGCAGTATTGTAGGAATCCGCTGAGCTAACATTGTTTTTCCAGAGCCTGGAGGACCAAACATAATTATATTATGCCCACCTGCTGCGGCAACCTCTATTGCTCTTCTTGCGCTTTCTATACCTATGACATCTTCAAAATCAACATCAAAATTAATTTCCTTATCATTGTAGACTAACTGGCCATCAGGAAGCATATCTCTATTTTCAAGATAAGAAACTACCTGTTTAAGCTTTGCGAAAGTATACATTTCAATTCCTTGTAATACAGCACATTCCTTGTAATTTTCATTTGGTAAAATTAATTTATTTATACCACTGTTTAAACCTTCTATAGCAATAGATAAGGCCCCTCTAATAGCTTTTAATTCACCAGACAAGGAAAGTTCCCCTAATATTAGATAGTCAGATATCTCTTTTGTATTTATTTGATTAGAAGCTAGTAATATACCAATTGCTATAGGAAGATCAAATTGTGAGCCATCTTTTTTTAAGTCAGCAGGAGCTAGATTAATTGTAATTCTACTGATTGGAAAATCAAATCCAGAATTTATAATAGCTGCACGTACTCTTTCTTTAGATTCTTTCACTGCAGTATCTGCAAGTCCTACAATATTAAACGCAGGAAGTCCATAGGATATATCAATCTCTACTGTTACAATAGTGCCTTCAATACCTGTAAAACATGCAGTATTAATTTTAATAGCCATAATATCACCTCTGTCTATACATTATTGACATCTAAACATATTTTATAATTTATAAAAAGTTAATTTTTTTATTTACTATAATTATATTTATATATATAAAAATCGATCAAATATTCACTATTTATATTGATTATAAATTGTTTATAGGTTACAATACTCTTTAAAGTAAATTTTATATTTTATTAAGGTGATTTATATGCATGAATATAATAAAGCAATAGGTTCTATAGGCGAGCTATATGCAATTGAGTATATGAAGAACTTAGACTATAAATTAATGGATAGGAATTTTAGAAGCAGGTTCGGAGAAATCGACATAATCGCTAGAGATGGAATTTATATAGTATTTATTGAGGTTAAAACAAGATACAACTCAGTTTATGGTTTACCTTGCGAATCAGTAAATTATAATAAAATGAGTAAGCTAAAAAAAACTGCCGAATATTATATTTTAAAAAATAAGCTCCATAAAAATTATTTTAGATTTGATGTAATAGAAATTTATCTAGATTATAATGACAATCTATATTCAGCCAAACTTATTAAAAATGCATTTTAAGTTAAAAGAGCAGATAGTAAGTAAATAAAAACATTTCCTTACTATCTGCTCTTTAAATAATATTCTTTAAAAAACTCATTCTATGTATTTTACATGGACCAAATTCCTTTATAGCCCTTATATGTTCCTCTGTGCCATAGCCAGCATTTCCCGCAAAGTTATAGTTTTCGAACATATTACCGTACTCTTTCATAAGTTCATCTCTATACACCTTTGCAATAATGGAAGCACAGGCAATACTAGCACTCTTTGTATCACCCTTTATAACATGAACATTTTTTATATTAAAATTTTTTATAGGGTATCCATCTGATAGCACCAATTCCGGAGCAACCTTGAGATTCCTAATAGCAATTTTAAACACTTCATTATTGCACCAGGCTATACCATTAGAGTCTATCATATTATGGTCTATAGCAGAAATTGAATAAGCTAAGGCTTTATCCTTAATAATACAAGCTAATTCCTTCCTCACATTACTTGAGAGCTTTTTAGAGTCATTTATACCTAATATTATATCCCTGCTATTAATCGCGCTATAATCTAAAATTACTGCAGCTGATACAATAGGACCCGCAAGGGGACCTCTACCTACTTCGTCAACTCCTGCAATGAATTTATAATTTCCAAAGCTTTTATCGAATTCATACATATTTGTAACTCGAAGTATCTCGTTCTTTTGCTTATCTATAAATCTTAAAGTCTTTTCTCCAAGAGATTGAACATTTTTTCTATTATCTTCCTGAAGCAAAGAACAAACATCTGCTAATTGTTCAAAATCCAAATTATCACTAAATATTTCGGTTTTTATTGAGCTAATATAATCATTAATTTCACTAAAGCTCATTCTATCAATATTCTTTATATCCATAAATAAAGCTCCTTTTTACGGCCTATCAAGTGATATAGAACCTAGTTTACCACCTCTAAATTCATCTAGCAAAAGCACTGCTACTCTGTTGTAATCTATATTTCCTCCTGAAACCACAGCACCTCTTTTTCTAGCTATTTTATCCATATTAGCTAGAGGTTCTTCCTCTAATGAATCAAGCTTGTATCTTCCCATAAGTCTATCAGGATACAGTATCTGCAATTTTTCAATTAACTTTAGCGCCAGCTCTTCAATGTCCATTATTTCATCCTTAATTGCGCCTGTAAATGCTAAATGCAGAGCAACTTCGTCATCTTCAAATTTAGGCCATAATATTCCTGGAGTATCCATAAGTTCTATACCTATGCTGGTTTTTATCCACTGCTTACTCTTAGTAACACCTGGTCTGTCAGCTGTTTTAGCTATGTTATTCCTAGCCATTTTATTAATAAATGATGATTTACCTACATTAGGAATGCCAGCCACCATAACTCTATCAACTATCTTTGCTAGTCCCTTAGCTTTTAGTCTATCATGCTTTTCCTTTAATATATCATCTAGCATAAGCTTAATTGACTTAAGTCCTTCTCCTGTTAAACTATTCACTGCTATAGCCCTAACATTTTCCCTTGTTAGCTCTTTAATCCATTGATTAGTAATCTTTTCTTCGCTTAAATCGCATTTATTTAAAAGTACTATCCTAGGCTTATTCCCGCAGATATCATCAATATCAGGATTTGCACTTGCCTTTACTATTCTAGCATCTCTAAGCTCGATAACTGCATCCACAAGCTTCATACTTTCTTTCATCTCGCGCCTAGTTTTAGCCATATGTCCTGGAAACCAATTTATAGCCATGTTATCTTATCCTTTCAAATTTATCTAATGGATATATCTTTAATATAGCTTTTCCAACTATTAGCTTTTTGTTTACAAAGCCAACATCATTGAATCTACTATCAATACTCTCATTTCTATTATCACCTAAAACGAAAATAGTATTATCAGGTACAACAACTTCACTTAAATAACCCTTAATATACTTATCCTTAATATAAGTTTCTTCTTGTGACCTTCCATTTAGATAGAACTTATTATCCTCTATCTTTACTCTGTCACCAGCTATGGCTGCTATGCGTTTCACATACTTTACTCTCGTATCAGCAGGATATTTTATTATTACAACATCTCCTCGTTTAGGCTCTGCAAAATTAACAGAAATTTTATCAACAACAATTCTATCTTTATTATTCAAAGTAGGCATCATAGAGACACCTTCAACTTCAGAAATTTGAAAAAAGAATTTAATTAAAACAAGTGTAATCAATAGTGCTGCCGTAATACAAACTCCTACCTCTTTTATATATTTAAATATATTAAACACCTGCCTAAATATAAAAAAAGGGACTTATAAAAGCCCCATTCTTATAACACTTCTTTAACTTTTGCTGCCTTACCTACTCTGTTTCTTAGGTAGAATAACTTAGCTCTTCTAACCTTACCTCTTCTTGTAACTTCAAGTTTATCAATTATAGGAGCATTTACTGGGAAAGTTCTTTCAACACCTACTCCGTAAGCAACTCTTCTTACAGTAAATGTTTCTCTTAAACCACCATTTTGTCTCTTTATAACTGTTCCCTCGAACATTTGGATTCTTTCTCTGTTTCCTTCTTTAACTTTAACGTGTACTTTAACAGTGTCTCCTACATTAAAGTTTGGTAGGTCAGTTCTAATTTGTTCAGCTTCTATAGCCTTTATTATATCTAACATTGTGCATTCCCTCCTTACGTTTTTTTGACGTTCGTGCCCATATTTTGGTGCAGAGGACCGCCCGTACTAGCACAGATTGTATTTTACCATATATAAACTCTTATTGCAACAAATATTTACTCAGATAATAATTTTCTATCTTCCTTCGACAACTTAAGTTTAGAGTATAAGTCAGGTCTTTTGTTCTTTGTTATTTTTAAAGATTGGAGCCTTCTCCACTTCCTTATATTTTCATGATGTCCTGAAAGTAATACATCTGGAACCCTTTCACCACCATATATTTCTGGTCTAGTATATTGAGGATATTCTAATAAGCCGTGATAAAAAGACTCCTCCATGAAACTTTCGCTTTTAGATAATACTCCAGGGATAAGTCTGCATATACTATCTATCACAGGTATGCATGCCATTTCCCCACCTGTAAGTACAAAGTCACCTAAAGAAATTTCTAAATCTATATGCTTATAAGCTCTCTCATCTATCCCCTCATAATGACCACATAAAAAAATTAATTCTTCTTCATTGGACAATTCTTTTGCCATTTCTTGATTAAAGGTAAGCCCCCTAGGTCCAAGAAAAATTACCTTACCTTTATTATGAGCTTTTACGCTTTTTATACTATCCACTATAGGTTGTGGAGCCATAACCATGCCTGCTCCTCCACCATAAGGATAGTCATCTACTTTTTTATGTTTATTTTCAGTATAGTCTCTTATATTTACTGTATTTATTTCAACTATACCCTTTTCACAAGCTCTCCCAATGATACTGTGGTTAAAAATACCAAACATTTCAGGAAACAATGTTAATATGTCGATTTTCATTGCCATGAGTCCTCTGGTTTTATAACTATTTGCTGATTTTCAATATCAATATTAACCACAATGGTTTTGAGAGCAGGGACAAGTAATTCTTCTTTGCCCTTTACCCAGTAAACATCATTACTGTGAGTTTGAATAACATCAAAAACTTTACCTAGATCTGTGCCTAATTCATCAACCACATTGCAGCCAATTAAGTCAGCAATATAATACTCACCTTCATTTAACTTTACTGCATCTTCTCTTTTAACTTCAATGTACTTGTTTTTATATTTAGCAGCTTCATCCATGCTGTTAATGCCTTCAATTTTTAAAATAACTTTATCTGCTTGAAGCTTGCACCAAACCACATTCTTTTCAATATTGTCAATGAACACTGTCTTTAGCTTTCTAAATCTTTTAATATCATCAGTTAAAGGGTATATCTTTAATTCTCCTTTAACTCCATGCGTGTTAATAATTTGGCCTATAGATAAAAAATCCTTCATTTACTTCACCTTCTTAATAAAGTGCATTTATGTAATATTCTTATTAATAATTTTTCTTTATATATGAAACATTATACTTAAATATATAAAATAAGGATTAGGAAAATCCTAACCCTTATATGATTTCAACAACTACTCTTTTATTTTCTTTAATAGCAGCTGCCTTGACAACAGTTCTTATAGCCTTAGCTATTCTTCCCTGTTTTCCAATTACTTTTCCCATATCCTCTGGTGCAACTTTTAGTTCAAGAATTATTGATTGCTCACCTGTGATTTCATTGACTTGAACCATTTCTGGGTTGTCAACTAATGACCTAGCGATAATTTCTACTAATTCTTTCATAGAATACACCCCCAGTTATTACTTTGTAAGCTTTTCGTTTAGACCTGATCTAACAAATAGCTTTTTAACGATATCGGATGGTTGTGCACCATTCTTAACCCATTGAGCTGCTTTTTCTTCATCAATTTTGATTGTAGCTGGCTCAGTTGTTGGATTATAGTAACCTATTTCTTCAATGAATCTTCCATCTCTTGGAGATCTTGAATCTGCTATTACTATTCTATAAAATGGAGCTTTTTTAGCACCCATTCTTCTTAGTCTGATTTTTACTGCCATGTATTTCACCTCCTTTTAGGTATAATGACTTCTATATTTAACTCATGAATGGCATTTTCCCAAAGATACCTTTTTTCATACCCTTTTGCATACCTTTCATTTGCTTTGTCATTTTCTTCATCATTTCAAATTGTTTTAGAAGTTTGTTAACTTCTTGAACAGTAGAGCCTGAACCTTGTGCTATTCTCTTCTTTCTTGAAGGAGAAGAGCTTAAAACATTAGGATGTTGTCTCTCATGTTTTGTCATGGAATTGATTATAGCTTCAGTTTTCTTTAATTCCTTTTCTCCCTGGTTCCAATCAACGGATTGTAATTCTTTACTATTAGCCCCAGGCATCATTTCAATCAATTTATTTAAAGGTCCCAGTTTTTTCATTTGATTCATCATGGAAAGAAAATCTTCAAAATTCATTTCCTGATTCATCATTCTGTTACCTAGTTCTTTTGCTTCTTTCTCATCAATAGCAGCTTGAGCTTTTTCAATTAATGAAAGCACATCCCCCATTCCGAGAATTCTTGATGCCATTCTATCAGGGTGAAACACCTCTACATCACTCATTTTCTCGCCCATACCAACAAATTTTATTGGTTTGCCGGTCATAGACTTTATAGAAAGAGCAGCTCCACCTCTTGTATCACCATCAAGCTTTGTAAGTACAACTCCAGTAATATCTAGCTTACTATTAAAGCTTTCTGCAACATTCACAGCATCCTGTCCAGTCATAGAATCAACTACAAGAAGAATTTCATCAGGCTTAGTAGAAGCCTTTACCTCACTAAGTTCATTCATCAATTCTTCATCAATATGAAGTCTTCCTGCTGTATCAATAATAATAACATTCTCACCATTGTTTTTTGCATATTCAATGGAGGCTTTTGCTATATCTACTGGATTCACTTTATCTCCCATTGTAAATACAGGAATATCTATTTGCTTACCAACCACCTGAAGTTGTTTAATTGCGGCTGGTCTATATATATCGCAAGCTACCAGTAATGGTTTTTTATTTCTTTTTCTAAGCTGAAGAGCAAGTTTTCCAGCCATTGTGGTTTTTCCAGCTCCCTGCAGTCCAACAAGCATTATAACAGTAGTTCCACTGCTGGAAAACTCAATATTGCTTTCACTGTTTCCCATAAGTGCTGTAAGTTCATCATTAACTATTTTTATTACTTGTTGTCCGGGTGTTAGACTCTCTAACACTTCATTTCCTAAGCACTTTTCACTAACACTGTTTATAAATTGCTTAACAACCTTATAGTTAACGTCAGCCTCTAATAGAGCTAGCTTAACTTCTCTCATTGCCTCTTTTATATCTTTTTCACTGAGTTTTCCTTTACCTTTTAACTTTTTAATTGTATCTTGTAATTTAGAAGCCAACCCTTCAAAAGCCATGATAATCCTCCTTACCATTCGGAAAATTAATAATCTATCGCCATAAAACTGGCATATCAACTGTAAAAGCCTAAAAGACATTTACTCATTAGAATAAATCATTTATATCACTTTTTATTTCTTCAATTTTATTTCTCAGTTCGGAATCATCAATCATATCATTCAAACTTTCAATTTTATTAAATAATTCTTTCTTCTTAGCTTTCATATCGTTGTTTGCTTTCATAAGACCTAGTTTACCTTCATAATCAAGCAGTGACTTTTGACATCTTTTAATAATATCATGAATAGCTTGCCGACTTGTATTATTGTTTTCTGATATTTCGGCTAGTGACAAATCATCATTAAAATACATTTCCATGATTTCTCTTTGCTTTTCAGTCAATAAATCACCATAAAAATCTAATAAAATTGTTATCTCAAATCTTTCTATCATTCTAATCACCTTATCAACATTTATGATGATACCAAATAAAAAATATGCTGTCAAGTATTTTTACTTAACAGCACATATTTTTTTATATTTAAAAAAGCGCTTCTACAAAAGCTCTTGCATCAAACTCTTGTAAATCATCTATTCCTTCTCCTACTCCTATAAGTTTTACTGGTATATTTAATTGTTGTTTAATTGAAATGACAACTCCGCCTTTTGCTGTGCCGTCTAACTTGGTTAGTATTATTCCATCCACCGGGCATACCTCCATAAACTGCTTTGCTTGCTGAACTGCATTTTGTCCTGTGGTAGCATCTAAAACCAAAAATGTTTGTCTTTTAGCTTCGTTGAATTCTCTATCAATAATTCTATTTATTTTTCCAAGCTCATCCATGAGATTTTTTTTATTATGAAGTCTGCCTGCTGTATCGCATATAAGTACATCTGCCTTTCTTGCTTTAGCCGCTTGAATTGCATCAAAAACTACAGCTGCTGGGTCAGAACCTTCTTGGTGGCGGATTATATCAACTCCAGCTCTTTTACTCCATACTTCTAATTGATCAATAGCAGCAGCCCTAAAGGTATCTGCAGCTGCAAGAATAACCTTTTGTTTGTTATCTTTTAATTTAGCCGCTATTTTCCCTATACTTGTAGTCTTTCCAACACCATTTACTCCAATTACCAACATTATTTCAGGAGTTTTCTCGGGAACAATTGAATTTACTTCATTACCAAGCATCTCAATTAATACTTCTTTTAGACAGTCGTTAACCTTTGAAGGTTCCTTAACCTTATTCTCTTTAATTTTATCTCTTACTCTATCAATTATCTCTAGTGTAGTTTCAACACCTATATCAGATGTAATCAATATTTCTTCTAGTTCATCAAAAAGATCTTCATCAATAGTAACATAAAGATTAAGCATTTCGCTGATTTTATCAGTAAATCCATCCTTTGTCTTTGTTAATCCACTTTTAAGTTTTTCAAAAAATCCACCAAACATTATTGCCCTCCTAACTATTTTTTAGGAAAAATCGTTTTTGCTTATTTGAATATACATGCATATATTACTTATCTAAGTATTAAGTATAGTATAAATTAAAATAAAAAACTTATCCAAGTATAAAGCTCTTACTATTATCCCGCAAGATCTACAGAAACAATCTTTGAAACCCCTTTTTCTTCCATTGTTACACCGTAAAGCACATCACTAGATTCCATAGTACCTTTTCTATGTGTGATTACTATAAATTGTATATTACTTGAGAACTTTTTTAGGAACTCTGCATATCTAAATACGTTTGCATCATCAAGTGCAGCTTCAATTTCATCAAGTATGCAGAATGGCGTAGGTTTCATTTTAAGTATAGCAAATAACAATGCTATAGCAGATAGTACTTTTTCTCCCCCGGACATAAGATTAATATTTTGAAGTTTTTTTCCAGGTGGTTCTACATTAATTTCAATGTTCGCTGTAAGTTCATCTCCTTCAGCCAAAATCAAATCTGCATTTCCGCCTTTAAAAAGCTCCTTAAAGGTTTCCTTAAAGTATACTCTAAGTTTACTAAAATTTTCATTAAATACTACTCTCATATTCTCGGTCATATCTTCAATTACGTTTAAAAGTTCATTTTTTGCATTAATTAAATCTTCCTTTTGAGCATTCATAAAAGTGAACTTTTCCTTAGTTTCTTTATATTCTTCTATGGCTCCTACATTTACAACTCCTAGGGATGTTATTCTCTTCTTAATATCTTCAATATCCCTTCTAAATTTATCTAGATTTTCTATCTCAACTCTGTAGCTTAATGCCTCTGCATAAGTAAGATTAAGTTCTTCGTTTAATCTTTTATATAATGCTTCCTTTTCAATATTATGTTTTGTTAAGACTATGTCTTGTTTATGCTTTTCTTCATCCTTCTTAATAAGCTCTAAGGATATAGATTCTACTTGACCACTGCTTATTTTTATATTTTCTTTTATTCTTATTTTTTCAATTTCCTTTTCTTTAAATACTTCTTCTAATTCATTTATTGAAGCCTCTATGCCCTTTAAGGCTTCAATATTATGTTCAATATTGTTATTGCAATCAGATATATTTCTCTCAGCTTCATCAATTTCTAATTGTGCTTTTTCACTATTATTTTGCAATTCTTCTGCATCTTTTGCAATTCTTTCTAAGTCCTTAATCTTACTTATTACTATCTCATCAACTTGAGCCTTTTTTATCTTTAATGCTGTAAGATCCTCTCTGATATTCATTACTTGTTTCGTCTTTTCTTGAAATTGTAATTCATATTTTAATAGATTAGCTTCAATATCTTCACTCTTTTTAATTAGTTCGGCTAATTTATTTTGTACTTCAGCTATATCTATCTCACTATTTTTAAGAGCTTCATTAAGACTCTGCAGCTCTTTATTTGAATCTGTAAGACTTTCGGTAATTTTATTATTATCTGCAACAATAGCATTAATCTTACCTTGATTCTTAGTAATCTCAATATTTTCAAAATAAATGTTATCTCTTAGATTTAGGCATTTTTCATCAAGCTCTTTTACTTTCTTCCTTGTAGTTTCAATACTTACAGCTATTCTATCTATTTCAATTTTCAGCTTTTCAATATTTTCCTTGGACTCCTCAATCTCTCTCTTTCTACCAATTACATTGGAAGATCTTTGGTTTACGCTTCCTCCAGTTAGAGAACCTCCCGGATTTACCACTTCTCCTGAAAGAGTAACAATTTTATAAGAATAACTACAAACCTTTGCTAGCTTTAGAGCACTATCCATATCCCTAGATATTATAGTTCTTCCTAACACATATTCAACAGCATTTTTGAACTTCTTATCGTAGCCTATTAATTCACTAGCTACTCCAATATATCCATCAGTATGAGCTAGATTTGAAATATTATTAATACTTTTACCATTCACAATTGTAAGTGGTAGAAAAGTGGCCCTTCCTATATTATTTGTTTTTAAATAGCTAATAAGGGTTTTAGCTATACTTTCATCGTCTGTTATAATATCTGAAATAGCGCCACCTAATGCTATCTCTATTGCTGTTTCATATTCTTTTTTAACGTTTATAACTTCCCCTAGTACGTAACACTTATTTTTAGCTGTAGTAACTTTACCACCCTCTATGTGTTGTAACAAAGTCTTAACTGCTCTGTTATAACCTTCATATTGCTTGTCCAAATTCAGCAGCATTTGGTAATTTGCTTCATATTTATTGTACATGGCGGTAAACTCTTTTAGCTTTTTATCTTCTCTAGTTAATTGTCCATTAAATTTCCCTATTTCAAGCTTATAATTTTTAATTTCATTTTCTAAGTTTTCAATTTTATCTCTAAGCTTAATAGCCTCTTCTTCTAGCATGGCTTTAGTGTTGGCATTTATACTTAAAGAATTGCGATAGTTCTCACAAGTAATCTTAAGTTGTGCTAACCTTTTTTCTATATTCTCTTTTTCATTGTTATACATTAAAATCTGATTTTTATTATTAGCAATAATATTAGCTATTTTCACATTCTCATCTTTTAAATTTTTAGCAATGGTCTCTTCACCAGAAAGATTTGAATTTAATTCTACTATCTTTTTCTCAAAGTTAGTAATATTCACATTAAGTTCCAATTGTTCGTCCTGATGATGTTTCAAACCCTGCTCTTCTAAAATTCTATTCTCTTGAATACCTGAAATCTTAGCAGATATTTCATCGATCTGAAATTTAGCTCTTTCAATGTTAATATTCAAGTTATGCAATCTTTCTTCGAGCAACTTGTTTTCTGAAGTGATATTTTGATACTTTTCTTTTAGTACATAGTACTGCTGCTTCTGCTCTTGCAATTCAAGCTCATGTCTTTCAAGAGCTTCATTCCAAGAATCTGCACTAACTTTTGCTTCTTGTTTTCTTTGAAGAAGTTCATTTATTTCTTCTTCTAATCCATTGCATTCTGCAACAACACTATTTATCTTATTATCAATTTTATCTATAGAATGGATAATTAAATTTACCTCTTTCTCTTTTAGCTCTGAGGATAAATCTAAAAATATTTTTGCTTTTTCATTTTCTATTCTAAGCGGCTCTAATCTTTCCTCATAGGTAGAAAGAATATCATTTATTCTAACTAAGTTTTGTTCAGTATTATTAAGCTTCTTTTCTGCTTCTTCTTTTCTATTTTTAAATTTAACTATTCCTGCTGCTTCTTCAAGAAGACTTCTCCTTTCTTCAGGTTTTCCGCTTAAAATCGCATCAATTTTACCCTGTCCTATAATGGAATACCCTTCTTTGCCTATTCCAGTATCCATAAAGAGTTCTTGAATATCCTTTAATCTGCATTGAGTATTATTTATATAGTATTCACTTTCCCCAGAACGATATAATCTACGCGAAATAGTTACATCAGAATAATCAATATTAAGTTCTCCATCCAAGTTATCTAGTGTAAGTGAAACCTGAGCAAGACCAACAGGCTTTCTAAATTGAGTACCTGCAAAGATAACATCTTCCATCTTGCCACCTCTAAGGGACTTAACACTTTGTTCACCTAATACCCATCTAACTGCATCAGAAATATTACTTTTTCCACTTCCATTGGGACCTACTACAGCAGTAACACCTTTTTTGAATACTAATTCCGTTTTATCTGCAAATGATTTAAATCCCCTAATTTCCATTGATTTTAGAAACATAAATACACTCTCCTATTAGAAGTTCAATACCATAGGTAGTAATCCAATTAACATAGTAATTATAACAAAATATATAAATATTTTAGTGAATTTTTCTCTTTGCTTTTTTTTCATCTTTAACACCTCTTATACTAACAATAAAGTTACTATATTAGTTTAAAACATAATAAAAGAAATATCAATTACAAAATAAAAAACCGTGTTATACACGGTTTATTTAAGCTATCTTGGCTCTACTATAAACTTTATAGCTGTTCTCTCTTCTCCCTCTATAGTTATCTCAGAAAAAGCTGGAACAACTACTAAATCTATTCCATTAGGTGCAACAAATCCTCTGGTAATTGCAATTGCTTTTACTGCTTGGTTAACAGCTCCTGCTCCTACTGCTTGAACCTCTGCAGCACTATTTTCTCTTAAAACTGCTGCTAAAGCACCTGCTACTGATTTCGGCTGTGATTGTGCTGATACCTTTAATACTTCCATATTCTATTCCTCCCTAAAAATCTGGTGTAACAATTTTCATAGGGATAATATTCTATAAATTGTTTAAATATCCTTCTTTATACTTTTTTATCAAATATTCATAAATCGACACTTTTTCCCATGTATCTCCAAAATTCATAAGGATTTCGCCTCTTTCTAAGCTGCCGTCTTGAATAACTTTAATATTTATTGTCTTTAATTGTTCTATAATGTCATTAAAAAATTTCTTTTTTGAGGCATATAGTTTTGATATATCTTTACCATTTACTGCTATAGTTATATCTCTATTTTGATATTTATAAGCTTTATCCAAGATAATATCTCTAAATATACTTCCTTCTACTAACTCTCGAAAGGCTGGATGAAAAGGACCGGCTATAACATCAACACCTTCTCTTATTTCTTCTGTAGGCTGAAGTCCTATTCTAATTACACGAATATCATTAGCCTCATACATGCCATATAGAATTTTACTTATTTCAACAGCTTCATCCAAACTATACGGATTATATATTTTCATTTCGTACATTTTTTCCATAGGGGTATCCTTAACAACAAGAGATGGATAAATTCTGCACATATCAGGTTTCATAATTATACTCTTTCTTACAGTTGTAATATCTTTCTCAAAATTATCACCAGGAAGTCCAACCATGATTTGATGACCCAAAGTAAAACCATATTCTTTTATAAGCTTAGAAGCTAGTACAACATCCTCTTCAGAGTGCCCTCTAGCAGATTTTAATAAAACCTCACTATCTAAAGATTGGACACCTAACTCTATAATATCTACTGAATATGCTTTTAGATTATCCAAAATAAATTCATCTATATAGTCAGGCCTAGTTGAAAGCCTAATAAAATCTATCTTATTTTGCTGTTTATACTCTGCGGCTACTGCTAAAAGTTCTTTTTGCTTATTTATATTAATAGCAGTAAAAGTTCCACCAAAGAATGATATTTCGATAATAGAATTATCTTTAGGTATTGTTTTTAAGTACTCCTCTACAGTATTTGATACATATAGAGCATCAACTATGGCATCACTGCCAGTTATGCTGTTCTGATTACAAAATACACAATCGTGTGGGCAACCTTCGTGAGGAACAAAAATAGGAATTATATAATGTGCTTTATTCATCTCTTCCCTCCAAAAAATTTAAAGCAGCCTTAGCAGAATTTTGTTCAGATTCCTTTTTACTGAATCCTGAACCTTTACCAATAACTTCATTGTTCACTAAAACTTCTGTAAAAAACTCTCTTCTATGTGGTGGCCCTTCAAACTTTATAAGGTTATATATAATTGATACATCACCATTCTTTTGCAGTAGTTCTTGAAGTTTTGTTTTATAATCTAATATAATTTCATTATTTATAGCTTCATGAATTGTATTATTGAAATTTCTTATGATAAAATCTCTAGCTACTTCAAATCCAGCATCTAAATAAACTGCTGCAATAACTGCTTCTACACAATCAGCTAAAATGGATACCCTAGTCCTTCCGCCTGTAAGTTCTTCTCCTTTACTCATCCTTATAAAGCCGCCTAATTCCCACTGTTTTGCTATTTCATAAAGAGAATTTTCACAAACGATTAATGCTCTAGTTTTAGTTAATTGCCCTTCTGATTTATCACTATAGTTCTTATAAAGATATTCTGAAATACACAATTGCAAAACAGAGTCTCCTAAAAACTCAAGTCTTTCATTATACTTTATATCTTTCTTTTGATTTGCATATGAGCTGTGAGTTAAAGCTTCCTGCAGTAACTCTAAGCTAGTAAATTGAATTAATATTTTTTTTTGAAGCACTTTTAAATTATTCTCTAAATTTTTCATTATACGCATGCACCTCAGTCCAAAGTTTATTCTTCAGTTTGCTAATCACGCTAAGTAAATTCAAGAATAAACTAAGATATTATAATTTAAAAATATAAGCCCCGTAATATAACGGGACTTACATTTACTCTTCTATATGAGACTTTATGTAATCAACTACATTTCCCACGGTGTTAATTTTTTCTGCCTCTTCGTCTGGGATTTCCATATCAAATTCTCCTTCTAAAGCCATTATAAGTTCAACTATATCAAGAGAATCAGCACCTAAATCATCAATAAATGAGGACTCCATTGTTATTTCTTCTTCATCAAGACCTAATTGGTCTGCTATGATGCTTTTAACTTTTTCAAATACCATATGCCTTCACCTCCTAAAACTAAGTTATACTAAGATAATATTACATAACCTTAATATCGTCAATAAGAATAATATTATACTTCTTCAAATTCTGCAATACTAGTTTGCTCATTTTTTTCTAAAACTTGTTGAATCTTAGATATAATCTGGTTATCATAAAAATTTATTGCCTGCCTAATAGCATTTTTAAACGCTTTAGCATCTGAACTTCCGTGTGCCTTTATACAAATACCTTTTACGCCTATAAAAGCCGCACCACCATATTCTTTATAATCGAATTTCTTCTTAATATTTTTAAATGCAGGTTTTAAAAGAGCGCCTCCTATTTTTGTTGTAAAGGATGACATAATTTCTTCTTTCAAAACATCAAAGATGTTAGCTGCAACACCTTCATACATTTTTAAAACTGTATTTCCTGTAAATCCATCACATACAACTACATTTACATCACCACTAGGAATTTCTCTAGGTTCTATATTCCCTACAAAGTTAAAATCTGCTTCTTTAAGCAGTTTATGCGCTGCCTTAGTAAGTTCATTTCCCTTTTCTTCTTCGGCACCTATATTTACAAGTCCTATAGTAGGATTGTTCACTTTTAGTATATTTTCAAAATAGATTTTACCCATGAGTCCAAACTGAACCAAATTTTCTGGTTTACACTCTGCATTTGCACCACAATCTATTACCATAAACGGCCCATTTTTTCCAGGCATTATAGGTGCTAATGCTGGTCTGTCTATTCCTTTTATTCTTCCAACAATAAATAGAGACCCTGCCATGAAAGCGCCTGTGCTTCCAGCTGACAGCACTGCATCAGCTTCTTTATTCTTTACAAGGGCTAATGCTTTTGCTAAAGATGATTCCTTCTTTTTTCTTATAGCCATAACTGGGTGCTCATTTGGTGATATAACTTCTTTAGCATCTAAAATACGTATTTTTTCCTTTTTATAATCATATTTATTTAGCTCTTGCTGTAATGTATCCTCAGGACCAGTTATTATAATATCTACATCATATTCTTTTACAGCTAAAACGCAGCCTTCAACTACCGCTTTAGGAGAATTATCCCCACCCATTCCATCTACTGCAATAATCATAATTATACCCAATAAACTACTATTAGGTATTTCACTTCCTTTCGTTAAATATTATACTAACATTATACTTTTATGTAAAAGTATATTACAAACAAAAAATAAATACAATAAAAATAAAAGAAAGTCCTAAGACTTTCTTTTTATTATTGTTCAGATGCAACAACTTCTTTTCCTTTATAATATCCACAGTTCTTGCATACTCTATGTGCAAGCTTCATTTCATGGCACTGAGGACACTCAACGATTCCAGGTAAGCTTAGTTTGAAAGTCTGAGCTCTTCTTGAATCTCTTCTTGACTTTGAAAATCTTCTAGCAGGATTTCCCACTGTAAACACCTCCTTATTCAGCTGAAAACAAATCTTTAAGTTTTGCAAGCCTAGGATCTATATCATCATCTTCACAATTACAGGAAGAAAAATTCCTATTTGTTCCACAATGTTGACATAACCCCTTGCAATCTTCCTTACAAAGTTTTTTCATTGGTAAGGAAGTAATGATGTTATTTTGTATGATTTCTGTGATATCTATGGTATCACTATCAATAAAGAAGATTTCTTCATCTTTATTGTCAGGATTATACGTGAATTTCTCACTTATAGGAACATTCAATGCATAGTTAAAGCCCTCTAGACACCTTGAACAGCTTAAAATAAGTTCAGTTTCCAAATTGCCTTCTAGCATTAAAATATCGCCAACCATAGCTAAATTTAAATCAAGTTTTACAGGCTTTGAAAAGTTTATATCCTCCCCAGCGACTGAAAACTTATTTTCATTATAAAGCAAATGCATTTCTTTTTTTGCATTTTTCTTTTTTAATATGTCTGCAACATCTATTATCATAGTATCACCTCTATGCATTAGCCACAATTTATTATATAGACACCTGAAATAAATGTCAAGTTTTATTTGTTTTTCAACACAAAAATGCCAAAATTTATTTAATAAGATTCATAGTATCCCTAGCTATCATTAATTCTTCATTTGTTGGAACAACAAATACTTTAACTTTTGATTCAGGAGTACTAATTTCAAGAGCTTTTCCTCTTGACTTATTCTTTTCTAGGTCTAGCTTTATTCCAAGATATGAAAGCTTACTGCAAACAGCTTCTCTTGTTTCTGGAGAATTTTCTCCAAGACCAGCTGTAAATACTATACAGTCTACTCCATCCATTGCTGCTACATAGGAACCAACTGTTTGTCTAACCCTATAGTTGAATATATCAAGTGCAAGTTGAGCTCTCTTATTTCCTTCTTTCCAAGCTGCATCTTCGATATCTCTAAAGTCACTGCTTACACCAGATACTCCTAAAACACCTGACTTTTTATTCATTAAATTATTAACTTCTTCAATTGATAAATTCATTTCCTTCATAACAAAAGGAATTATTGCAGGGTCAATATCTCCGCATCTAGTTCCCATAACAATACCTGCAAGTGGAGTAAAGCCCATGCTTGTATCTACAGATTTTCCTCCATCAACAGCGGTAATACTTGCTCCGTTTCCAAGGTGACAAGTAATTATCTTTAAATCCTTTATGTCTTTATGCATCATTTCAGCAGCTACACCAGAAACATATTTATGTGAAGTACCATGGAAACCATATTTTCTTATTCCATAGTTAGTATATAGTTCATATGGCAATGCATAAAGATATGCTTCTTCAGGTAAAGTTTGATGGAATGCAGTATCAAATACTACAGACATTGGTGTATTTGGCATAAGCTCTCTACAAGCATTAATACCTATTATGTTTGGCGGATTATGAAGTGGTGCAAGTTTTGCAACCTCTTCAAGAGCAGCCATAACCTCATCATCTATAAGAACAGATTTAGAATATTTTTCTCCCCCGTGTACTACTCTGTGTCCAACTGCTGATATTTCTGACATATCAGCTATAACTCCATTTTCTTTATCTACAAGAACGTTTAATACTATTTTTATAGCATCCTTATGATCTTGCATTGGTGTCTTTACAATATATTTTTCTCTTCCTTCAACTTTTTGAGTTAAAACCGAACCTTCTATTCCTATTCTTTCAACTAACCCACTAGCTAAGTTTTTTTCATTTTCCATATCAATCAACTGATACTTTAATGATGAACTACCACAGTTAATAACAAGTATTTTCATATGTACTCTCCTCCAATTTTGCCTATTTTTGAGCTTGCGCTTGTACTGCAGTAATTGCAACAACATTTACAATATCTTCAGCACTGCATCCTCTTGATAAATCATTTATTGGTTTTGCAAAACCTTGGCAAACTGGTCCAATAGCTTCTGCTCTAGCAAATCTTTGAACAAGCTTGTAACCAATATTTCCAGATTGCAAATCAGGGAATATAAGAACATTCGCTTTACCTGCAACACTGCTTCCAGGAGCCTTTTGATCAGCAACCTTTTGAACTATGGCAGCATCTAATTGAAGTTCTCCATCAATATTTAAGTCTGGTCTCATTTGTTTTGCAAGCTCAGTAGCTTTTCTTACCTTTTGTACTAGTTCATGATCAGCGCTTCCCATTGTTGAAAACGATAACATTGCTACCTTTGGCTCCATATGGCATATATTTTTTGCAGTTTCAGCAGTGGAAATTGCTATAGAAGCTAATTCTTCTGCTGTTGGATTAGGATTAACAGCACAATCGGAGAATACCAACATTCCTCCATCGCCATAATCGCAATTAGGTACATGCATTATAAAAAAGCTTGATACTAAAGAAATCCCAGGGGCAGTTTTAACTATTTGAAGTCCAGGTCTAAGTAAATCTCCTGTAGTATGTATAGCGCCTGAAACCATTCCGTCAGCATCGCCCATCTTTAGCATCATTGTTGCAAAATACATTGGGTCTCTAACGATTTTGTCAGCCTTTTCAATAGTCATTCCTTTATTCTTTCTTAGTTCGTAAAATTCATTTACATACTTTGAAAGATTTACAGAGGAATTTGGATCCTCGATTCTAATTCCTGAAATATCTACATCTAGACCTTTTGCTTTTTCTCTAATTTTCTCACTGTTACCTACAAGTATTATGTTGGCTAATGAATTTTTCTTTATTTCTCCAGCAGCTTTAAGATTTCTCTCCTCTTCGCCCTCTGGAAGAACGATATTTTTCATATCATTTTTAGCCATTTCGTAAATCTGCTTCATTAGTTCCATATTTAAATCTCCCTTCCAAGTTTAACAGTACACACACATCATATATAATATACCTCTTTATGTTGTAATTTTCAACAATTTATCTTAAATTCTTTGACATATGTTAAATTCTGGCCTTATAATTTTATCAATTGAATTAGTTTTTCTTATTTGTATAAAATAAATTATATTAATAAAAAGGATAGTGATTAAATTGAATATAACAGGAATTATTACTGAATATAATCCTCTTCATAAAGGCCATCTATATCATATAAAAAAGACTAGAGAAGCAACAAACTGTGATGCTATTATATGTATAATGAGTGGAAACTATGTACAAAGAGGTATTCCAGCAATCATTGATAAGTGGAATAGAACTAAAATGGCACTTTTGAATGGTGTGGATTTAGTTATTGAATTACCTGTAGTGTATAGCCTTTCCTCAGCAGAATTTTTCAGCTTTGGAGCAGTAAGTTTACTGAATAATCTTGGAATTGTAAACAATCTATGCTTTGGAAGCGAAATTGGAAGCTCTGATATTTTATTAAAAATAGCCGAGATACTATATACTGAACCAGAAGTTTATAAAGAAAGTCTAAAAAGAAATTTGAAACTAGGACTTCCTTTTCATAGTGCAAGGCGTATTGCTTTAAAAGAATATATTGCTTCAATAGAAAACTTTAATTCACCTGAAAATATTGATGTTATATTGAGTACTTCAAATAACATTTTAGGCATAGAGTACTGTAAAAGCATAGTTAAACTTAACAGCAGCATTAAACCCTATACTATTAAAAGAGAGGGAAGCGATTATAATAGTGGTGAACTTAGCGATACTTTTTCAAGTGCCACAGCTATAAGAATGTATCTAAAAGGTGGGAGTAATTTCTCAGAACTAAAACCTCACTTACCTGAAAACACTTTTAATCTTATTAGAGATCTTGTAAAATCAGGTTATAATTTTACCTATGAGGATTATATGTATCCTTATATAAAATATAAATATTTTGAAAGAGGTTATGATATAAATAATATTCCAGATGTGTCTGAAGGACTAGATAATAAAATTAGAAAAGCTTTAGATAATTCTAGCAGTATCCATAATGTAATTGAGCTGGTTAAAAGCAAAAGATATACTTTCACAAGAATAAGTAGAATTTTATGCCAGTACTATATAGGTTTTGAAAATTATCAAACAGGTGCACTAAGGACTTCTGAAGCCCCATATGGAAGAATTTTAGGTTTTAATAAAACTGGAGCAAAAGTACTAAGGCATATTAAAAGCAATGCAAGTATTCCTATATATAATAAGATTCCAAGGCAGCAAAATGAGCATTTATCCTTGGACATTTTATCAACGCAGAAGTATAGTGTTATAAATAGTTCTGTAAAACACAATGATGACTTTCTAATAAGCCCAATAATAATTTAGTAATATTAAAACTTAACTAAAATATATATATACAAAAGTAATATATGAGGAGTTTAAAAACATTGCCGTTTTTATTTTATGCTTTTATTGTTATCATATTGGTGCTTTTATTTATCTTATTTAAAAGTGCAAATAAAAATCTAGTTGTAACAATTGTTTGTTCACTTTTAATTTTGCAGATTATATTGACACCAAAACTATGTATTGATTCAGCTCTGTCTGGTGCTAGATTATTTTTTAATAAAGTTTTCCCATCATTATTTCCTTTTTTAATTCTTACAAATATAATGATGAGCTATGATGGAGTGAAAATTTATGCAAAACTAATGGGTAGTGCACTTTGTAAGCCACTAAGACTTCCGAAGCAGTGTACTTTTGTACTTATTGTTAGTGTACTATGCGGTTATCCATTAGGGGCTAAATATGCTTGTGATTTATACGAGGATGGGAAGATAGATCTTGTTACTCTTCAGAGGCTATTAAATATTGCAACTAATGCTAGCCCTTTATTTGTTATAGGGGCCGTTGGAACTTCTATGTTGGACAGCCCATATCTAGGATATATGCTGCTGTTGTCCAATACACTTTCATGTATTGCTATGGGCTTATTTATGCCAAGCCATCAAAAATCATTTAATAATAGAGTTATGTCTTTTCCTTCAACTGCTAATGCAGATAATAAAAATATAGGAAATATTCTAAAAGATAGTCTTGATAACTCTATTAAAACCTGCTTATCAGTAGGCAGCTTTGTAATTATTTTTTCTGTTATAATTAGAATAATAAAAAGCAATATCTTTTTTGATATTGCTATAGATAAAATCTCAAATATATTAGGATTTTCAAAAAATATAATTGAAGGCCTTGTTTTAGGTCTTATAGAGATGACAAATGGATGCAATTTAATATCATCAACTTCAATAGATATGTATTATAAATTTGTGATAATAAGCTTTATGCTTTCATTTAGTGGATTCTCAATTATCTCTCAAGTATATTCTTTTATTTATAAATATAATGTATCTACATCACGATATATTAAATTAAAATTTGTTCAAGGAATACTTTCATCAATGATAAGCATTGTGATTTATAAGCTATCGGTAATAAATGTACCAATAGCTACATTTAGCAATACATATAAATCCCAAACAAATTTATTCTATATAATGGCTATTATTATTTTTATTCTGCCATTTGCAGCAGCCAAAATTAAAAAGTTATTTAGTACCTCTTAATTCCTTAATATTTTCTCTTATAGTATGAGAAGATGAATCAATTTGTTCATCCATGGATATCAAAAAATCTTCAACTTGTTTTTTTATGTTCTCAAGCATGTCCTTACCCTTTGTATTCATCTCGCTTTCAAGTTGACAGAGAATTTCATCTGCATAATCCCGTGCACCTAATCTCATAGTCTTTGCATCCCTTTGAGCTGAAGCAATTATTTCTTCGGCTCTTAATTTTGCATCCTTAGTTATATCATGAGTTTCCACCTGTCTCTTCAATATATCTAAGCTCTCTTTTTTTATTGTATCACATTCACTTAATGCCTCACCTAAAATTCTTTCCTTTTCATCCACAATCCACTGAGCTTTCTTAAATTCATCTGGTAAGCAATTAACTATTTGATCAATTACATTCATTACTTCCTTTTTATTAATAGCTACCTTTCCCGTAACTGGAATCTTAGGTGATGTTTCTACAATTTCCTGAAGGTATTCTAAAAGCTTTATTACATCCACTAGTCTATCCCCCCATTTTTATAATGATTTTATTATACCTTGTTTATTAGTCTTCAAAAGTAAATACACCATTGTTATATGTACTATTCTTCCTTGTATCTGTAAAAGCAAACTGTTGTATTGCCATATTTTCTCTTATCAACAAGTATGATATTTTCATTACCTTCATAAATTACTTCACTAGTGTCAATCTTTGTTACTATAAGGCCATCTCTTTTTAAAAGACCCTTTTCATCTATAATTTGTACAGCAGGTGGGATTAAGTCCTTTAAATATGGTGGATCTATAAAAACAAGATCAAATATAATATTTTTTCTAGCAAAATCTTTTAAAACCTCGTAGGCATCTCCATTAATTGACTTACAAATATCCTGAAACTTTAAATTTTCAATATTTTTTTGCAATAAAGGATAAGTCAGAGGGCTTTTATCGATTAAATAGCAGAATTCTGCTCCTCTGCTAGCAGCTTCAAGGCCAAGGCTTCCTGTTCCAGCGAATAAATCCAAAGCCACTGCTCCAGGTACATCATTTTGTATAATGCTAAATATAGATTCTTTTATTCTGTCTAATGTAGGTCTTGTTTGCATGCCTTCAGGTGACAAAATTTTTCTTCCTTTAGCAAGACCTGCAATTATTCTCATATTGTTGCCTCCCTTTTATATAATTAGATAATATATTTACTTATAACTAGCTTAATACAAAATTCGATACTTTTCAAGAATTATAAGTAAAGATTAAAATAAAAATGGTTAATTATTGAAAAAAAGGAGCATGTTGCTCCTTTTATTTATTGCCTATAAGCTGGCTTTCCGAAATTTCCTTTAGCCTGCTCATATATGAAACATTACTTATTGCTTCATATCCGTAAGACTTACTACACTTTATACAATCTCTATCATTTTTATTAGCTAAACTCTCTAAAGACATGCCCTGTTTCTGATTAAAATCTAATCTATTTTTACTAGCTGTTTTATAAAAACCGCAGTAGTTAATCATAACTTTTCGGCACCTCCTAACGATTTAAAGCTATAAAACAATTCTATTGTATACTATTATATTAACCTTTTTTTTACTTAATAAACTTGTAATGTGATGGTACAATTTTAATTAAAACAAATAAGTTTTGAACTATTTTCAATCTTAAGTAAAATTTCATTTTTAACTTTAATATCATCTGAATTTTTACTTAGTATAATATTTTTAGCTTCAGTATTTGCTACTTTAAGAAGCTCAATATCTTCTACAATGTCTGAAAGTAATAACTTGTCTACTCCGTGCTGCCTTATTCCAAATAGATCTCCACTGCCTCTGATTTTCATATCCTCTTCAGCTATATAAAATCCATCAGAACTTTTTTTCATTATTTCCATTCTTTTTTTTGTTACTTTATTTTTTATATCCGCAATAAGAATGCAATATGATTTATGCTCGCCCCTACCAACTCTGCCTCTTAGCTGGTGAAGTTGTGATAGTCCAAACCTCTCAGCATTTTCAACAATCATCATAGTAGCGTTTGGAACGTTTATTCCAACTTCAATTACAGTAGTGGATATTATTACTTTAGTTTCTCCACTTTTAAATCTATTCATAATCTCATCTTTAAGTTTACTTGGCATTTTACCATGTAATATTTCAGTTTGTATATGACTAAAATAATTTACTTTAAGTTCCTCATAAAGTTTTTCTACAGAACTCAAATCCAAATCTTCATTATCCTCTACAAGTGGACATACAATATAAATTTGTCTTCCTTTATAAATCTCTTTTAAAGCAAATTCATAAGCTTCAGATTTATTCTCTTTAGAAATATATGTAGTATCAATACGCTGCCTGCCTGGTGGCAGTTCATTTATAATAGATACATCTAGGTCTCCATATAAGTAAAGTGCAAGTGTCCTAGGTATAGGAGTTGCAGTCATAACCAAAACATCTACATTTTTTCCTTTATTGAAAAGCTTGCTCCTCTGCATAACTCCAAATCTGTGCTGCTCATCTGTAACTATCATACCTAAATTTTTAAATTCCACATTATCTTCTATTAAGGCATGTGTACCTATAATTATATCCACTAAGCCTTCCGAAAGTTCATTTTTTATATTTTGTTTTTCTTTTAAGCTTAGACTTCCACATAATAATTTAACATTCACATTAAATCCCTTTAAAATCTTTTGAACTTCATTATAATGTTGAGTAGCTAATATTTCCGTTGGAGCCATTAGAGCACACTGATAGCCATTTTTAACTACATTAAACATTGCAATTATTGCTACTATTGTCTTTCCACTTCCTACATCACCTTGAACTAACCTGTTCATTGGAGTTTTTTTCTTCCCATCTAGAAGTATCTGTCTAACAACTAAACTTTGGGCATTGGTTAAAGTGAATGGAAGTTTTTCTTTAAGGTCATTAAGTTCTGGTGCTATTTTGAAGGCAATACCTTCACAATTTCTATTTAGATAATCCTTAAGCATTAATATTTTTAACGAAAATGTAAATAACTCCTGAAACTTAAGTCTTCTTTTAGCTTCCAAAAGTGCTTCAAAGCTGCTAGGCTTATGAATATTTCTTACTGCATAGTCTAAATTACAAAATTTATATCTATCAATAATATAATCTGGGAGATTTTCAATAATTTTTACCTGAGATAGTATACTACTAATTGCCTTGATAAAAAAGGAGTTATGAAGCGCCCCTTTTAAAGAGTATTTTGGAGTAACCATGTAATTTGTATCATCAATCCCCAAGCTACTTGATTCATTTTTACTAAAAGCAACCTCATTACTATCACTAATATATCTATCACAATTTGTTTCAACTGCTGCATTTACAATTACTATTTCTTTACTCTTACTATCTAATTTACCTGTAAGAATATAATCCCTACCAACAACAAATTTATTCTTCATATAAGGCTGATTAAACCACTTTCCAACTATTTTTTCTTTACCTCGATTAAAAATTACAGTTGTAATAGTTTTACCAGTTCTAGTTCTAAAATCACTCTTAATAGCTGAAGCGCTACACTTAATCATTACCTTATCGCTAACTGAAGAGTTAAGGCTATTATTATTTAATTCAACTTTTTCATAATCTCTAGGAAAATATAGTAGTAAATCCATTAATGTAAATATGCCACAATTATTAAGCTCTTTTTCTGTTTTAGGACCAACACCCTTTATACTCCCTATTGAGCAGTATAAATTCATTAAATTTCACCTCATACTAAAATTAAATAAAAAAAGCCATTTAGGCTTTTTTTATTCAACTGATATTATAAAATAATATAGTGGTTGTTTACCATTATAACATTGTACATCCATATCTGGATACTTTTCTTCTATCACTTCAATGAGCTCATTTACCTTTTGTTCTTCAGCATCTGCTCCAAAGAAAATTGTTATAAGTTCACTATCTTCATCACACATATTTTCTATAAGCTTTTCACATACTTCATAAGCATCCTTTCCAACTTCATTGATTTTTCCTTCAATAAGTCCAAGGATGTCTCCTTCTTCTATGGTTTTACCATCCATTTCTGTATCTCTAACAGCATATGTAATTTGTCCTGTTTTAACAGTTCCTATTGCATCTTTCATGCTATCAACATTATCTTCCAAAGTGCCCTCAGGGTTAAACATTGTAACTGAAGTTATACCTTGTGGAATAGTCTTTGTAGGCAAAACAATAACATTTTTATCTGTTAGCTCTGCTGCCTGAGAAGCAGCCATAATTATATTTTTATTATTTGGAAGAACGAAAATATTTTCTGCGTTCAAGTCATTTATACACTTTAAAATATCCTGAGTACTTGGGTTCATAGTTTGACCACCCTCAATAACGTAATCGACACCCAAGTCTTCAAAAATTTGCTTTACTCCTTCACCCATAGCTACAGCAATAAAACCATATTTTTTTTCTTCCATTTCTTCTAAGCTTTTATCTTCTGATGAAACTGCTTTCTCTGTCAAAGATTCATCAAAAAGCAAATTTCTATGCTGTTCTCTCATATTTTCAATCTTAATTTTAGAAAGTTCACCACGCTTTAAAGCTTTTGATAGAATTAGGCCTGGATCATTTGTATGTATATGAACCTTAACTACATCTTCGAGTCCCACGACTATCATAGAATCTCCATGTGGCTCTAAATCATTTCTAAATTCTTCTACATTTACATTATGTGCTTTAACAAAAAATTCAGTACAATATCCGAATTTAATATCTTCTTCACTTATACTTCCTGCAGGAGTATAACTTACTTTTGACTTTTCATCTGTAAAATTAACTATTTCAGCTTTAATATTATCTTTTAAAGCTTCCATCATTCCCTTAAGAATAATTAAAAGACCCATACCTCCAGCATCAACCACTTTGGCTTTCTTTAAAACTGGTAAAATCTCTGGAGTTTTATTTAGCATAATTTCACTATGTTCACAAATATCTGTCATAAGTAAGGTAACGTCTGTATTTTGGCTCTTCACAGCGCTTTCACCAGCAGCTCTTATGATAGTAAGAATTGTGCCTTCAGTAGGTCTCATTACAGCTTTATAAGCTGATTTTGAACCTTCAAGCATAGCATTTGCAAATTCTTCTGCATTAACCTCATTTTTATTTTCTAATCCTTTAGAAATTCCTCTAAAAATTTGGGATAATATAACTCCTGAATTTCCCCTTGCACCCATAAGAGCACCTTTAGCTAGCTTTTTAGAAACTTCTCCAATGGAATTAGATTGTATTCCTTCTATTTCGGTAACTGCAGCTCTAAATGTCATTGACATGTTAGTACCAGTATCTCCATCGGGAACAGGAAATACATTTAAAGAATTTACATATTCCTTTTGCTCCTCTAATTTATTAGAAGCATTTACTACCATATTATAGAAATGCTGCCCGTTGATTTTTAAGTGTTCCATTTACATAGTACCCCCTCTAGACTCTAACACCTTGAACATTTACTGTAACGCTTGCTACTTTTAATCCTGAATAGTTTTCTACGTTGTATTTTATCTTTTGAATTATATTATTTGCAATTACAGAAATTTTAGTTCCATATTCAACAATTATATATAATTCTATAAGCAGACTTTCGTCTTTGTTGTGAATTTTAACTCCTTTACTCAAACTTTCGCCCTTTAATAGAACCCATAGTCCATCGGTAGCATTTTTTGACGCCATTCCAACAACACCATAGCATTCCATTGTAGATACTCCAACTATATTAGCTACTACTTCTTCTGAATAATTAATATAACCATATTCGTTGGCAATATTACCTATCATAATATCCCTCCTAAATATAAAACAACCATATAGTCTATTTTATATTAAATATCTGATTTATTCAAGAAATTTAATATTTATCATGAAAGTTTTACTAATAATTTTATATTTCTATTGCAAATAATAGGTTATATATGATAAAATAAACGTGTTTGAATTGAGAAGGACTAATCTTCACAATTGCCAAGGAGGTGTTTTGGATGTCAAGAAGATGTGAAATATGCAATAAAGGTGTTATGTCAGGACAACAAGCCAGCCACTCCAATCGTAAGACTAAGAGAAAGTGGGCTCCAAACCTTAGAAGCGTAAAAGCTATAGTTAGCGGAACACCTAGAACTATACATGTTTGTACAAGATGTTTACGTTCAGGGAAAGTACAACGCGCTATATAATAATAAAAAATGCAGTTGTTTAACAATTGCATTTTTTATTACTTTTTTGACATATTTTATTTTCTTCTAAAGAATTTAATAATTGAAGATAAAAACTTAGGTAGTTTAATAGCAATAATTCTCATATAATCCTCCTTTAATGATGAGAGTGTTCAATTATATACCAACCAGCAAATATGAGTCCCGCTCCTACCGCTATAATCCATCCCCAAATGGGAACAATAAATGTTAAAACAATTCCTACGCCAACAGCCCCGACAATCCACCCTATGTTCACTTTTTTGTTATATCTTTTTTTAGACATTATTATCCCCTCAACACATTTGTTCAATATTAGTATATGATTAGTTATGATAATTGTTACAATTAAAATAAAAAAACCTGCATTAAAAAATACAGGTTTTAAAATTCTTTCATTATATTAATCTTTGCTTTCAATAACTAAAAGCGTACCGCTTGTAAAAGTAATGATTACTTCTTCTTCTTTAAATTCATTAGAAATGGTTAATCCATCTCCGATAGTTAGCTTATAATTATTAAGATTAAACTTAGATCCAGATATGCTTAGATTATCAACAGTTTCATCAAATGCAAATAATGAAAAGGTATCACCCTTAGCTCCATGAATCTTAACAGTTTCTCTTGATAAAAAAATCTTGTTATTATTATCAATAATATAACCAGTTATGCCATTTTCAATGCAGTCAAGCAGAACACCTATATTTCCAATAGAATGATCTAATCTCGTACCAGTACATCCTAAAAAGGAAATATGAGATATTCCAAGCTCTAATGCCTTCATGAAGGCTAACTTAGTGTCAGTAAAATCCTTATCCTTTGGAAACTTTTCAATTTTTGTACTAGATATTTTAAAAAACTCAAAAGCCTCTTTACTTACTGAATCAAAGTCCCCCATTAAAAAATCAGGTAAAACATTCTCTTTGTATAAAAAATCAGCACCACTGTCAGCACATATTAAATAATCACTATCGGATAATTCTCTTCTTAGTAAATCTATTGGAGGTGGTGTACCACCAGATAAAACTACAGCTTTCATATTAGAATTCCCTTTTTATTATTTCAATGTTTTCCTTTATTTCGCCGCCTTTAAATACTGCAGAACCTGCGACCAAAACATTTGCTCCTGCAGATTTTAGTTCTTTTATGTTTGACGCATCTACTCCACCATCGACTTCAATTAGAAGATTATTATTATATTTTTCTGCTAAAGCTTTTACCTCTCTAATTTTATCTAGCGCATAACCAATAAATTTTTGGCCACCAAATCCGGGATTTACACTCATAATAAGAACCATATCAAGCTGTGGAATTAAATGCTTGATATTTTCCACTGGCGTTGCTGGGTTTAGTGCAACTGCTGCTTTAACACCAAAGCTTTTAATATAATTTATTGTTCTATCTAAATGTTTATCAGCTTCAAAGTGAACAGTTATAATATCTGCTCCTGCCTTTACAAAGTCCTCTATATATCTAGAAGGCTCCTCAATCATAAGATGTACATCAAAAGTTAGCTTCGTTAGATTTCTAATACTCTTAATAACTGGTATACCAAAGGATATATTAGGTACAAACATACCATCCATTACATCTATGTGTACTATATCTGCTCCGTACATTTCCAATGCTTTTACATCTTCACCTAATTTTGAAAAGTCTGCAGAAAGTATTGAAGGTGCTAATTGTATCATCTCTTGTTCCTCCCATTCAAAATTTCTTCTAAAGTTTTTACATAAAAATCATATCTTTCTTTTGCTATGATTTTATCTTCAACAGCTTCTTTCACTGCACAGCTAGGTTCTTTATAATGCATGCAGCCCGTAAATTTACAGTTATCCATATGGTCATCAAATTCAGGAAAACAAAGCTGAAGTTTTTCCTTTGTAATAAAATCCATGCTTAATGAAGAAAAGCCTGGCGTATCTACAATATAACCTTTATACACCTCAATGAGTTCGCAATGTCTTGTTGTATGCTTGCCCCTACCTAGTTTCTCACTAATCTCTCCTGTTTTCATTAGCTCTTTTCCTGTAAGTCTGTTTAAAATAGTGGATTTACCTACACCTGAAGGTCCACATAATACTGTAACATTGTCCTCCAGCATATTCTCTAGGTGGCTTAAGCCTATTCCCTCTCTTGCATTTAAATAATGAACCTGGTAGCTAGCTTTTTCAAACATTTCAGCGGTAGTATTTAGCTCATTTATATCTGCCAAATCTACCTTATTAAAGCAAATTATTGGTCTAATATTATTAAATTCGCATAATATAATAAATCTATTTAACAAATCCAAATTTAAATCTGGGTCTTTCAGAGTAAAAATAACATATGCTTGAGTTACATTAGCAACTGGGGGCCTAAGCAGCTCGCTGCTGCGTTGATTTACGCCTTCAATTACTCCCTTTTTCCCTTGCATGGCTATTTTCACCCTATCACCCACCATAGGGGTAAGTTCAGTATGCCTGAACTTACCCCTAGCTTTACATTCAATTATTTCATTATCAACTTTTACATAGTAAAATCCTGCTATACCTTTTACGATTATTCCTTCCATAGGTCCTCCTGAATTAAACCCCTTCATAAATTTAGTGAGTAGTAGTTGTTGGTGGTGGAGTTTGTTCTGGTGCCTGAGCTTTTAAAGTAATCTTTGTTCCTTTATCAACTGAACCTGCACCTGGATTCTGTGCTATTACTATGTCATCAGGTTTCCCTGAAGCTGTAATATCAGCATCAGTAAATCCTAAGGCCTTTAATTGATTTATTGCATCTTGAAGTTTAGTTTTACTTCCTACAAAATCTGGAATATTGATTTTTACTGGTGCTACATAAACATAGTAAGTAATATCTACAGGAGTCTGCTCTTTAACATTAGGAGCACCAGGATCGATACTTTGGGATTTAACTTTATTATTTAAATTTGGATCACTTGTTTCTACTTTAGTTTGATTTCCCATTTTAAGACTAGCAGCATTTAATAACGCTGTTGCTTCATCTAAGGATCTGTTCATAATATTAGGTACTTTTGCATACTTAACTTCTGGCCCTTTACTTACAATTAAATTAATAGGTGTTCCTTCTGCAACTTCTGCATCTGCCTGTGGGTCTTGGCTAATTACGTTATCTTTTGGAACAGTATCATTAAAATCAGAACCAATGTTACCAACCTTATATCCACTATTTGTAATAATGTCTTTTGCTGTATTAATATCATAATCCTTAAGAAGAGGCACTTTAGACTTCTTTGGTCCATTACTTAATATAACTCTAACTTCCGAATTTGCTTTTACGCTAGTTCCCTCATCTGGAGATACAGCAATAACAGTACCTTCTGGCTGGTCGCTCTTATCTCTGCCGCCTAAAACATATTTTAATCCTAAATCTTCAAGAGCCTTCTTTGCTTCTGCCTCTGTCTTGCCCTTAATAGTTGGAACAGTTACATCTTTGCTTGTTAAACTGTTATTATTTGTTTTTGTTTTAGATAGTAATACACCAGAAATAATTCCTACTGCGGCTACAAGTATAGCTATTAAGACTCCAATTAATATCTTCTTTGTCTTATTTGATACTTTCTTTTTACCATCTCTATCATAATCATCATATTCATCATCTTCATCATCTTCACTCAATACTGGCTGCATTATTCTAGTATGCTCATCTTCATGATTTTCGCTTGTTATTATGCAATTAGAATTATTTTTAATTCTATGCAAATCCATAAGCATATCCTTAACAGTCTGATATCTTCTTATTGGTTCTTTTTCAATAGCCTTTAGGATTAACGCATTCATACTGTCAGGAATGTTTCCATTTAATTGTTTTGGAGGCACTACTGGTTCTTGAATATGCTTTAGTGCCACAGAAACTGGACTTTCAGCATCATAAGGGACTCTTCCAGTTACCATTTCATACATAACGATACCAAGTGAATATATATCAGTTCTTCCATCTACAAAGCTTCCTTTAGCTTGTTCAGGAGAAAAGTAATGGGCAGATCCCATAACCTTGCTGGAGTTTGTAATAGTTACTGAACTTGAAGCTTTTGCAATTCCAAAGTCTGTAACCTTTACTGTTCCATCTTCAGTGACTAATATATTTTGAGGTTTTATATCTCTATGTACAATGTTATTTTTATGTGCACATTCTAGTGCTTTAGCTATTTGTATAGCCATATCTAATGCACGTTGATAGTCTAATTTTCCATTTTCAATTATTATTTCCTTTAAAGTTTTACCTTTTACATATTCCATTACGATGTAATTTATGTTTCCTTGTGATCCTACATCATAGATATTTACAATGTTATTATCAGAAAAACTGGCAGCTGCAGTAGCTTCCCTTTTAAATTTATCAACAAAATCTTTATCTTTAGTATATTCTTCCTTAAGAATCTTTACTGAGACATACCTATTTAATAAATGGCATTTAGCTTTATATACCTCTGCCATGCCTCCTTCACCAATTTTCTCAAGGAGTTCATACCTATTACCTAGTAAAGTACCTATCATCTTTACACTCTCCCTCAAATATTATAACAGAAATATTATCTCTTGACCCCTTTTGCTTGCTAAGTTCTACTAACTTACTGCAGGCTATCTGGTTGTCATTATTTGTTGCTATTTCAAACATTTCATTTTCATACACATCATTAGAAAGACCATCACTACATATTAATATTTTTTTTATTTTTTCAAGACCAAGTTCAAAAATATCTATTTCCACGTTTTTACTAGTACCAATTGCTCTTGTAATAATATTTTTATTTGGATGATGATAAGCTTCTTCTTCTGTAATGCTTCCATTATCCAATAATTGCTGAACTAATGAATGATCTTTTGTTACTCTTTCAATCCTATCTTCATAAATTGCATAACATCTGCTATCACCTACATTTGCAACAATTAGAATATTATCCTTTACTAAACAAGCTGTTATTGTAGTTCCCATTCCTTTAAGATCAACACTTTGCTGAGCAAAATTGTATATTTCAATATTTGCTGCTTCGATTGCATTTTTTATTAATTCTTTTTGAGGGCACGCATCTCTATGACTTTTTATATATTCAATAGTCTTTTCTACTGCAAATTTACTTGCTACTTCACCAGCATTATGTCCCCCCATACCGTCAGCAATTACGTAAAATCTGATGCAATCATCTTCTAAAAAACCAGCATAATCTTCATTTAGGTCTCTGTTATTCCCTATATCAGATAAAACCCCCAGCATACCTTTACACCCCTTTATTATCTTTTCTTGCCTCTAAATAACTTCTTCTAAGCTGCCCGCAAGCTGCATTAATATCAGCCCCCATCTCTCTTCTAACTGTGGTTTCTATACCGCAGCTATTTAAAATATTGCCAAACTTTTTAATTTTTTCAGAAGTTGATTTTTTAAAATTATTTTCTCTTACTTCATTTACTGGAATCAAATTTACATGACATAACATCCCTTTTAAAATCTCGCACAATTCTTTTGCCTGCTCTTCATTATCATTAACATTGCTAACCAAAGAATATTCAAAGGTAATTCTTCTATTAGTCTTATTTATATAATACTTACAAGCTTCCAATATTTCATCTATAGAATATTTATTTGCAACTGGCATCATAGTTTTACGAAGTACATCATTAGGAGCATGCAGTGATATTGCAAGTGTTATTTGCAAATCTTCATCAGCCAATTTCATTATTTCGGGAACTAACCCGCAGGTTGACAATGTAATATGCCTCTGTCCAATGTTTAATCCATAGCTTGCATTAACTAGTCTTATAAATTTAATAACATTTTCATAATTATCTAATGGTTCTCCGCTGCCCATAAGAACAATATTTGATATTCTCTCACCAGTAATCTTTTGAGCTACTAGAACCTGAGCAATAATTTCCCCTGAGGATAAATTTCTAACCATACCTCCGACTGTAGATGCACAGAATTTGCATCCCATTCTACATCCAACTTGTGTAGAAACGCAAATAGAATTACCATGTTTATAACGCATTACTACACATTCTATAAGATTTCCGTCATTATAAGCTAATAGAAATTTCTCTGTACCATCTATATCTGATTTGAATTTATCCACTACCTCAGGAATGCTAAAATAAAATTTATCTTTAAGTTTTTCTATAAGAGATTTAGGAATATTATTCATTTGATCAAATTCTAAAGTACCTTTATAAATCCAATCTAAAATTTGTTTTGCTCTAAAGGTGCTCTCACCTTCTTCACTGATCCATTGCTTTAGATCCTCTAAATTAAAATCTAAAATATTTTGCATATGTCCTCCAACTAACATTGTCTCTTAAGTTTTGCAATAAAGAAACCGTCCATGTACTCATTAGGTAAAATTGTTACATATCCTTTTTCATGATAAATAAGATTATCAAGTTTTCCATAGTAAAGTGGTTCTACTGAAATAGCTGGAAATTGCTTAGTAAGCCACTCAATATTTTCTTCATTCTCATGCTTATTAAGAGTACATGTGGAATATATCATTATTCCTCCAGGTTTTAAGTACTTCACTGCATTTGATATGATTTTTCTTTGAATATCAATTAATGTAGATAAATCCTTTAATGATTTTGACCACTTAATTTCTGGTTTCTTTCTTATAATTCCAATTCCAGAACATGGTACGTCAATTAATATTCTATCTGCAGAATTTCTCAATGAATCGCTATAAGTTGTTGCATCAAGAATCTCGCAGGATATATTCGTAACACCCAATCTTTTTGCATTATCTTCAACTAGCTTTAATTTATGATTATAGATATCAAAGGCCTTTACAGTACCTGTATTGTCCATTAATTCCGATATATGAGTAGTCTTACCTCCAGGTGCGCTACACATATCAAGCACAAGCATATCTTCCATTAAATCTAAAGAAGGTGCCACAAGCATTGCACTTTCATCCTGAACAGTTATAAATCCATCCCTGAACAATGGATTGTTCTCAATATTTTTCCCTTTTTCTATTCTAATAGCCTCTGCACAAACATTACCTTCTTCAACATTATAACCCAAATCACATAACTTTTGAAATGCTTCATCAAATTTTATCTTTAAATTATTTACCCTGATAGTCACATTTGGTATTTTATTAAGGCCTTCTAGAATACTTATAGCATCCTTTTCTCCATATTGATCTATTAATAAATTAACCATCCAAGGTTCAAAGGAATAATCATAGCTTAGTTTACTTATATTATTAGAAATTTCAGCAGGCTGTTTAGCTAAACTTCTAATATAATTTCTAAGGACTCCATTTACTAATTTTGAGGAACCTATAGATCTGTAATTTTTTGATATATTTACAGCTTCATCTACTGCAGCAAAATCAGGTATTTTATCTAAATACTTTATCTGATACACTGTCATCCTTAATAAGTTAAGTATAAAGCTATCTAAGCTATCTATACCATTTTTTAAGAATGAAGCCAATATTATATCTATAGTATACTTATACTTAATGGTTCCGTATACTATTTCTGTTACTAGCCCTTTATCCTTTTCATTGAGTTTAGATTTATTAAGCTGTTTACCAAGCTCAATATTTGAAAAGGCATTTTTACCCAATACATTGTTAAGAATATCTACTGCAACTTTTCTAGCATTATCCATTTATTTTACCTCTATTTTAATCATTACGTCTACTTAGAACTATCAATCTAAGTAACTGCGATATGGCTGTTAGCGCCGCTGCTACATAAGTCATTGCAGCTGCATTTAGTACTTCTTTTGCATTACCAATTTCATCACCAATTAGTATACCTCTATCCTCAAGTATTGCAAGTGCACGGCTAGAAGCATTAAATTCAACAGGCAAAGTTATTAACTGAAAAACTACAACTGCCGAAAACAAAATTATTCCTATTTTAATAAGACCAGGCATTCCTAAGAAAAAACCTAGTATAAATATAATCCATGAGGCATTTGAACTAAAAGTAACTACAGGAACAATAGTATTTCTTAGAATTAAAGGGCCGTAACTTTCTTTGTGTTGAATTGCATGACCAGTTTCATGAGCTGCAACACCAATGGAAGCAACAGATGTTCCATAAAAAACGCCTTCAGAAAGTCTCATTACTCTTCTAGATGGATCATAGTGATCTGACAATTTTCCTGGAATTATTTCTACTGGTATGTCATAAAGTCCATTAGAATCTAAAAGCATTCTAGCAACTTGTGCTCCATTATACCCGTTTCTACTTGCTATCTTTGAATTTTTTTCATATGCAGAATTAATCTTCATTTGAGCCCAAATTGATATTAACATCGCAGGAACTAAAATTATAAAGCTACTATCCCATATCATCGTATAACTTCCTTTCATAAATATAATTTATCAAAATAGTTAATATAATCTATAAATCTAACTTAGGATTGTTCCTACTTCAAGTGTATTTCCTTTTATATACTCTTCTACCTCTAAAGCCTTTCCTCCAGGAAACTGTATCAACTTAACCATTAACATTCCTTCTCCACAAGCAACAAGAATTCCATTTTTGGATACTTCAATAATTTCACCAGAAATTTTATTGTGGCTTCGCATAACTGGTTCAGCTTTATAAATCTTCATTGTTAAATCATCATAAGTTGTATATGCAACAGGCCATGGATTCAATCCTCTAATAAGGTTATTTATATTATTTGCACTTTCATTCCACTTAATTTTTGCAATTTCCTTGTTTAGCATTGATGCATAACAACTAAGTGAATCATCTTGAGCTTCGGGTTTTATCTCACCATGAACCATACCTTCAATAGTCTTAATTAGTAGATTAGCTCCATCCTCCATTAAAATATCATGTAATTCCCCGCCAGTCATAGAATCATCAATTATCGTTTCACTTTTAAGCAGCATATCCCCAGTATCAAGTCCTACATCCATAAGCATAGTAGTATTTCCGCTTTTTTTCTCACCATTTATTACCGCCCATTGTATAGGTGCTGCACCCCTATACTTTGGAAGCAGCGATGCATGTAAATTAATACATCCGTACTTTGGAATTTGTAGCACTTCTTTAGGAAGTATTTGTCCAAATGCAACTACTATAATAAAATCAGGATTGATTTTTTTCAGTTCGTTAATTGCTTCAATATCTGTTCTAATCTTTATTGGTTGAAAAACAGGAATATTGTGTTCTACTGCTACTTCTTTTACAGCTGAGAAAGCTAACTTTTTACCCCTACCTTTTGGTCTATCAGGCTGAGTAAAAACTGCTTTTACATCATGATTTTCTATAAGTTTTTTTAAAGCCGGAACTGCAAAGTCTGGAGTCCCCATAAAGACAATATTCACTATAATTACTCCTCGCTTTCAATTATTTTATCTACAAATAATACACCCTCAAGATGATCAATTTCATGGCATAGGGCACGTGCAAACAGTTCTTCGCCTTCAACCATAACCTCTTCCCCTTTTTCATTTAAAGCCTTAACTTTAACCTTATAAGGTCTTAATACACTTCCCCCTTTTCCAGGTATACTAAGGCATCCTTCTTCATCAATTTGCTCTCCCTCACCTGAGATTATTTCTGGATTAATTAATGCTACAGGTCCATCTCCAACATCTATAACAATAACTCTTTTTAGAATTCCAACCTGTGGAGCTGCAAGTCCAACACCGTCTGCATTATACATAGTATCTAACATATCTTTTATTAAAGTATGGATTCTATCATTTATTTCCTCAACTTTTCTACTTTTCTTTCTTAAAACTTCATCACCATATGTTCTAATATTTCTTAAAGCCATTTCTTTACCTCCAATTTTAAAATTATTCTTACATTAAAGTATTAGGATTTACATCTATACTTATCCTAATATGATTATAATTATCTTTCAGTAATTCATATACCATATTTCTTATAGAAAAACAAAATTCTTTTGTCAAATCACCTTTAAATATTATTTGCCACCTGTACATATCCTTAATTTTAGATATACTACAAGGGACTGGTCCTAGCATATCTATTTTATCATATTCACTAACTTTATTTTTTAATAATATACCTATATTTTGTATATTTTTTATTAATAAATTCTCATCTTTACTACTTAAGGTTATACTCATGATTTGAGAAAACGGCGGATAATTCATATCCTCCCTCAACTTAATTTCCTCAGTATAAAAACCTAAATAGTCGTTTGTAGCCGAATATTTTATACTGTAGTTTTCTGGACTATAAGTTTGAACTATTACCTTTCCAGGCTTATCTCCCCTTCCAGCTCTTCCTGATACTTGAGTAATAAGCTGGAATGTTCTCTCTGCAGCTCTAAAATCAGGTAAGTTCAATGTCAAATCAGCTGCTATTACACCAACTAGAGTTACATTTTTGAAATCTAATCCCTTTGCAATCATTTGTGTTCCAATAAGTATATCGGCCTTACCTTCCTTAAATGATCTATATATATCTTCATAAGAATTTTTCTTTCTAGTAGTATCAAAATCCATTCTCAAGGTCTTTGCCTGAGGAAAAAATCGATTAATTTCCTGTTCAACTTTTTCAGTTCCAACTCCAAAGAATTTCACATATTTACTTCCGCAGCTAGGACAAATACTTTTTGCCCTTTCACGCTTACCACAGTAATGACAGTGCAGCATATGATTTTCATGGTGGTAAGTTAATGAAATGTCACAACTTTGACACTTAAATACAAAGCCACACTTCCTACAAGAGACAAAGGAAGAAAATCCTCTTCTATTCAAAAACAGAATAACCTGTTCTTTTTTTGCTAGACATTCTTGAATCTCATTATATAGCCTTCTGCTTAGGATGGATCTATTATCACTATTTAGCTCCTCCCTCATATCAATAATATCAACTTCAGGCATTAATGCATTATCGGCTCTACTTCTTATTGAAAGGTAATCTATTTTGCCAGAAACAGCTTTATAAAATGTTTCCACAGAAGGAGTAGCAGAACCTAATATAAGCTTACAATGTTCCTTAGAACACCTAATTTCTGCAATTTCTCTAGCATTATATTTAGGATCACTATCAGACTTGTAGCTATTCTCATGTTCTTCATCAATTACAATTAAGCCTAAATTATTAAACGGAAGAAAAACTGCTGAACGTGCCCCTATTGCTACCTTTACTCTTCCTTCCTTAACCCTCATCCATTCATCATATCTTTCACCATCAGATAGTTTACTATGAAAAATGCATATATCTCTACCAAATCTACCCTTAAATCGTTCTATCATCTGTGGAGTAAGAGATATTTCAGGAACTAAAATTATACTTTCTTTATCAATATTAAGCATATTCCTAACTAAATTCATGTAAACCTCAGTCTTGCCGCTACCTGTAACACCGTGTAACAAAAATACATTGTCTTTTGAATTTAATACACTATCTACAACTGATTGCTGTTCTTTATTCAATACTTTTTCATCATATGCTTCAAATTCACGAGCATTAAATCTTTCGATTATAACCTTTTCCTGAGTCAAAAAACCATGTTTTAGCATGGTGTTTAATGATGAAAGTGAAATATTATAATTTTTAGCCAATTCATTTTTGTTATATTTTCCATTATTCTCTTGAACAAGCTTTAAAATAGAAATATAGCCTTCCTTAAGGTACTTTCCATAAAGCTCTTTCCCAGTATACAATACCTCACTTACTTTTTTTGAAAGCCCTTTAGTGACTGCAGAAGGAATAATAGCTTTAATCCCTTCAAGGTATGTGCAAAGATAGTTTTCACGCATAATCCTCACTAGTTCTAAATCTGCATCTCGAAGCAGAGGATAGTCTTCGCAAACTGATTTTATATATTTTAAGTTATTTATTTCTGCTATATCTGAATAAAACTCTAGTACATACCCATCAATTATTTTATTATTAAAGCCAAAAGGAACTTTTACTCTATGACCAAGTTTTACGCTACTTATTAGCTCCTCAGGTATACCATATGTAAAAATTCTATCTAATTGAATTGAGTCATTATCTATTATAATTCCCGCAAATTTATTCACTTAATCACCCTTTAATTCACCTATAGTATTTACAAATAGCTGCTTAAAAATTAAAAAAGGCAAGCTTGCTCTTTAAGCCGCAAGTTTTGCCCATTTATTAGATGCTTTTATGTATTTATTAAATTAAATAATTCTCTTGCAACTTCTCTTTTTGTCATTTTTTCCATAGGTATTATTTTACCTTCTTTTGTAATTATAGTGACTTTATTATCATTAGATGCAAAGCCAGTATCTCTACTAGTAATATCATTAGCAACTATATAATCTAAATTTTTAGTTCTCACTTTTGCCTCTGCATTTTTTATAAGATCATTGCTTTCAGCTGCAAAACCAACTAAAATCTGATTTTTTTTAGTTTCTCCTAAAGTTTTTAATATATCTGTATCTTTAATAAAATCTATACTAAGTTCAGATTCAGATTTTTTTATTTTTGTAGTAGAATACTGCTTAGGCTTATAATCAGCAACTGCTGCTGATTTTACGACAATATCCTGCTGTTCAAAATGATTTAGAGTTTCTCTAAGCATTTCCTCATTAGTCTCAACTTTAATATACTTAACTCCCACTGGTGGTACTAAGCTAGTAGGTCCAGAAATCAACGTTACATCAGCACCTCTGTCTCGTGCCTCTTCTGCGATAGCAAACCCCATCTTTCCAGTAGATCTATTGGTTATAAATCTGACCGGATCAATTGGTGATATTGTTGGTCCTGCTGTTACAAGTACTTTCTTGTTTACTAAGTCCTTTTTATCATAAAGCATTGTTAAAACAGTTTCTACTATGGTATTTGTATCAGCAAGTTTCCCTGTGCCAATATCTCCACAAGCAAGCCTGCCGCTTGCAGGTGGAATAAATTTATAATCTAAACTCTTTAATTTTTTTATATTTTCCTGTACAATTACATTATTATACATATTAGTGTTCATAGCCGGCGCAAAAACAACTGGTGCTTTTGTGGCCATAATAGTAGTTGTAAGCATATCATCGGCAATTCCATTAGCTACCTTGCCAATAACATTTGCTGTAGCAGGCACAATCAACATTAAATCTGCTTTTTTTGCCAAAGAAATATGTTGAATTTCAAAAGCTTTAGGTTCAGCAAACATATCGGATATCACCATGTTTTGACTTAATGATTGAAAGCTAAGAGGAGTAACAAACTCCATTGCATTTTTAGTCATTATAACATGTATGTCTAAATCCTTCTTCTTTAAAGAACTAATTACATCTAAAGCCTTATAAACTGCTATTCCACCTGTTACACCAACAACTACTGTTTTCTTAGAACACATTTTATTTAATTCCTTCTTTCACAGTTTCAAAAGTAATTTCACCAGAATTAACTTCATTTATTGCTATAGTTAAAGGTTTATTAATATCAACTAATGTAAGAGGTTTCTCTCCTTCTATTAATTGTCTTGCCCTTTTTGAAGTTATCACAACAAGAGAATATCTATTGTCGACTTTTTCTAGCAAATCTACTATTGATGGATTAATCATAGAACTGTTCATGTATTAAGCCCTCCTTTGAATAAGTAAAGTTTTCTTTCATTCTATCAACTCGACATTGTTCTGCAACAACAATACTTTTAATTTTATTTACTGCGACCTCAACAGTGTCATTAACCACAGCGTAGCTGTACTTCGAAACGTAGTTTATTTCTTTATAAGCGGATTTGAATCTAGTCATAAGCGATTCTGGGGTTTCACTTCCCCTGTTAATAATTCTATTTCTAAGTTCCTCCATTGAAGGTGGAAGTATAAATATAAATACACCATCAGGATAATTGTCTTTAACCACTAGTGCACCTTGTATGTCAATTTCTAAAATAACATTTTTCCCAGAATTAAGCATTTCTATAACCTTTGATTTTGGAGTTCCATATAAGTTTCCATATACTTCTGCATGTTCAAGAAAATCATCTTGAGCAATCTTATCTAGGAACTGATCTCTAGTCATAAAATAATAATTTTTACCCTCGACTTCACCATTTCTAGGTGACCTTGTAGTTGCTGAAACTGATACCCAGAACTCTTGACTTTCAAGCAGAGACTTACAAATAGTTCCTTTTCCAGCACCTGAAGGACCGGAAATAACTATTAATAGTCCTTTTTTATTCATTATTCATCAACCTCATCAACATCTACATCGTCTTTAGAAGTAAGTCTGTGGGCTACAGTCTCTGGTTGAACTGCTGAGAGTATAACATGATCACTATCTGTAACAATAACTGCTCTCGTTCTTCTTCCATAGGTTGCATCAATTAGCATACCTCTATCACGTGCTTCTTGGATTATCCTCTTAATAGGTGCAGATTCTGGGCTTACAATAGCAACTAATCTATTAGCTGATACAATATTGCCAAAACCTATGTTTATCAACTTTATACTCATACTTTTCCTCCTGATTATTCTAAATTCTGAATCTGTTCTCTTATTTTTTCTATTTCATTTTTAATATTTAAAACCCAATTTGTTAGCTCAAGATCATTGGCTTTTGAACCAATGGTATTTGTCTCTCTATTCATCTCTTGAACAATAAAATCAAGCTTTCTTCCAATTGCTTCATTCATTTCTAAAGTGTCCTTCATTTGTACAATATGGCTATTTAGTCTTACAATTTCTTCATCTATATTTGCCTTATCAGCAAAAACAGCCACTTCCATTGCTAGACGATTTTCATCAATGGTTACTTCATTTAGAAGATCATTCAACCTTTTGTACAGTTTTTCTTTATATTCTTCAACAACCAGAGGTGCTTTAGTTGCAACTTTTACAACTAAATCTTTAATATTATCACATCTTATCAAAATGTCCTGCTTTAACTTTAAGCCCTCTTTTTCTCTCATATCTACTAAAAGGTTTATTGCTTCTCTTAGTGGACCATTTAGTATTGTCCAAATGTGCTCTAAATCTTCTTCCTTTTGTTCTAGTGTAATGACTTCAGGAAACCTTGCAATGAGCGATACAGATATATCGTCTCGTACATTGTATCTATCTCGTATTTCTTGAAGGCATTTAAAATACTCATCCCCAATAGCAGAGTTAAAGTTTGCTGCAGCATCTTGCTTATTATAAATGCTTTGTGTTATAAAAACATCTACTTTGCCTCTAACAATTTTCTCTCCTATAGTTTTACGAATTTTATCCTCTAAGGAAACAAGATTCCTGGGCAGTTTAATATTTACATCTAAATATCTATGGTTTACACTTTTAATTTCTATAACAAAAGCTCTACCATTTTCCTCAATGCTTGCTCTTCCAAAGCCAGTCATGCTTTTAGCCATTTAAATCATCCTTCCGCCCTACTATTAAATATCATACTAATTATACATAAAAATTTACCATAATTTCAAGTCAAATTTATTATACAACTTATTTGTACGATTTCAAGCTTTTAAAACAATTTATTATCTCATTCTTATCTCTAGTTAAAGATATCCTAAAATGAGTACTATCGTCAACATCAAATATGCTTCCTGGAGTAACAACAATTCCATATTCCTTTAACAGCTCTTCACAAAATTCAATATTACTATAACCATAAGGAGCTTTACACCATAGATAAAAAGTACCTGCGCTATTAAAATATTGTATATTATGCTCATCTAGCAGCATTTCAGCAGCAGCTTTCCTTTCACTATAAATATTCCTTATTCTGTTTATATAGTCTATATCCAGCTTTAAAGCTGCTTCGGCCGCTTTTTGTATAGGCTTAAATTGACCAGAATCTACATTACTTTTTACTTTAAGCAGTGCACTAATAGCTCTACTATTTCCTACAGCATAACCTATCCTAAATCCTGTCATATTATATATTTTAGAAAACGAACCTATTTCTATACATTTTTTCTCAGTGTCAAATTGGAGAATACTTATAGGCTTTACATCAACATCTAATATTTCATTATATGCCCCATCATTACATACTAAAATATTATTTTCATATGCAAATTCAACTATCTCTTTAAAAAAATCCGCATTACCTACTGCTCCTGTGGGGTTATTGGGATAGTTTATTATCATTAAATTAGACTTATCTAATATTTTAGAAGGAATTGAATTTAAGTTTGGCAAATACATATCTTTTTCTTTGAGCTCAATTTTATAAGTATTTACTCCCCAGAGTTTACAACAGGTTTCATACACAGGGTAAGCTGGTGATGGTATTATTGCATAATCTCCTATTCCGCAGCTGGCAGGTATTATATTATTTAATCCCTCTTTAGAGCCAATTAATATAATAACCTCGTCATAATTTATATCTACTAAAAATCTGTCTCTATAATATTTTATAACAGCTTCCTTTAAATCTCTCATACCCTCATAGGGTGGATAATTATTAAAGCCACTATTGGAAAAATCAGCAACTAATGCCTCTAATATGCTTTTATCAACCTGCAAATCAGGATCTCCAATACTTAAATCTGTTATTTTAATTCCTTGTTCCTGAAATATATTTTTTATATAATCAAGCTTTCGAAAATGGTACTCTGCTATGGAGCTTATTCTACTATTATATTTCAAAATAATTCCCCCAATATAAGACTTTATACCATTTTATTATGAAAATTATGATTTGCTACAAGAATTTAAAGCTCAATTTCACTTAATGTGCATTCAAAAAATTAGGAGTAAAAAAACAAAATTGCTTTTACTCCCTAAATTATCTTAAAATTTATGATAAAAACCTGACTCAAAAATGTCTTTTATTTCATTAATATTAGTTGTCTTACCTAAAGCAAGCATAAGCTTAATTCTTGCCTTTTGCCCTGGTAAATTGTCACCAAAGATAACTCCTAGGTTTCTTAATTCCTTTCCACCTCCGTGGTAACCATAAGAATCCAGGACTCTTCCTTGAAAGCATCTAGAAACTAACACTACTGGAATCCCCTGATTAATAGCCTTATGTATTCCTTCTACCATTAATGGAGGAACATTTCCACGTCCTAAAGCTTCAATAACAAAGCCCTTTGAGCCCTGCTCTATGCAATAATTTATTATTTTAGAGTCCATTCCAGCTGCACATTTTATTAAATCTACATTTGTTTCAATCTTATCTGTTTCGATATGCTGTTTTTTAATACTGTCCCTATAGAATATAACTTCATTGCTATCAACAATACCTATAGGGCCAAAATTAGGACTCTTAAAAGTATCCAAGCTCATTGAGTTTGACTTTGTAACTTCGCTTGCACAATTAAGTTCATCATTTAAACAAACCAAAACCCCTCTATTTTTTGACTCATTTGAAATAACAGTACAAATAGATGCAGCCAAATTTGATGGTCCATCATAACCAAGCTCTGAGCCATTTCTCATGGCACCAGTTACTACAACAGGTTTTTCACTTTTGATTGTTAAATCCAATAAAAATGCAGTTTCCTCCAGAGTATCTGTACCATGTGTTACTACTACACCTGAAATATCTTCTCTATTTAATAGATTTTGGATATACTTTGATAACTCAAGCATTGTCTCAGGAGACATTTGTGGGCTTGGCAGATTTGAAAAAGAGTATGATTCTACCTGTGCATATTCCTCTATACCTGTAACCATAGTCATTATTTCTTCACCAGTTAGAGAAGGCACAGCAGCCTTTATTCTGGGGTCTACCTTCATAGATATAGTTCCACCATTAAATACAACAGCTACTTTTTTCATAAATTACACTACCAAAAAGCAAATACAATTAAGGGTATTTACGTTCCTGGCAGCTGTTCACCCCCCGCGTTAAAATTTGTAAATTTTACTTTTATTGAAGCTTATCTTTCATTCAATTTATATTTTACAATATATTTTGCAAAAATTCATCTTTTTTTTGAATTTAGTTTATCATCATTTTTTTCTAATTGCTCATCATATTTATTTGTCTTTATTGTTTGCTTTAATAGATAGTTTCTAGGAGCAGTTATGTATAATCTTGATTTATCCTTAATGTTATGCAAAAACATCACCCACCAGTTTTTAAAAGGAACCTATCAGGTTCCTTCTAAAATTTTTCATTTAAAGTTCTTCTTCTAACTTCTTTATTTTCTCTTGCATCCTTCATATCAACTCTATCTTCTTCTTTATTTTTTTTCCTTTGTTCCTTTTCTCTCTTTGTCATAATAATACCTCCCATTTATTTAGCTTAATTTGTTAGTCTTCTAATATGGTGCTATCAGGCTTCAGATTATCTGGTGCTTCATATTTTGGAGTTGGATTGTTAGCTATTGTTGTAACATTCTCAGAATTTTTCTTTATCTCACTTGCAATTATATTTTCAGCCTTGCTTTTTATTTTTTTTACCCTATTATTACTCATAGTAATACTCCTTACTTTTATTAAAAAAGAGCCTTATAGCTCCGGTTTTACATTATCATTTTTTCTATTAAAAGCAACCTTTTCAGCACTATGATTTATTTCTCCATTGTCAGTTCTTTTTAATCCCATTGCACTTCTTTGTTTATTAGTTAACCTATTTTTATGCATGTTATATTACACTCCTTTCTCTTTCACTTATATTTTCTCCACTAGGCATTCTTTTATGCTAGAATATAAAAATAGATATGCATTTAGGTTATTAATGCTGCTTATTTTTAACAAACTAAAGACCTGCAGATAAGATTGCAGGTCTTTAAGTAAAAATAATTACCTTTTTTCTTTATTATTTTGCCTTTCAGCTAATTTATTGGCATCATCGCATACTTCAATAGCATTGCAACAGCCTAAAAGTACAGCCATGGCTACAATTAATAGTACTGAGAATACAGCAAAAAACATTATTTGCCTCCTGATAATTAACTATACTATATACTATGATTTATCTTTAATTAGTGAAATTATAATTTAGTTATTATTTAAAATTATACTCCGTACTATTTAAGGTAGCCTTACATTATTATCTCTAAGCTATTTAAAATATCCACATTTTGTAGATTAATATAAAACAGAACTTTTATTTATTCATTCCAGTGTAAATCATAATTGCTTCTTTCAAAAATTCTGCAGTTCCTGACTGTTTCTTATCATAATACTGTGTAAATCTTTCATCATTTACATACATCTGAGCAATTCCTGCGTGCGCTTCCTTACTATAACTATCCCAGTAAAAACTCAACCATTGACGATGCAAATCTGCAGCCTTTTGAGCCAGTTCACCAGCTGGGTCTCCAGTTTTAAATGCTGCATCAAGAGTTTCTATTACTTCGTTACCAAGTGCTGTTATTTCATCATATTCTTCCTTAGTCATATTCTTTAATTTATTATTTGACTTGTTTACTGCTTCGTCTCCATACTTTTCACGTATTTCTTTACCATATTTTTTTTCATTTTCATCAATTTGCTTTTGTTTAAATCCTTCGAATTTTTCTATATCAGACATCTTAATTCTCCCTTCCGTTAAAGCTATTGTTTTTTCTACATTTGCTATTAACATATCCAATTGTTCTCTTTTTTCAAGAAGCTTTTCATGGTGTTCTTTTAGTGCCCTTGTTCCATCAAAAGAAGGTGCTTTTATTATTTCTTTTATACTTTCTAAATTTACACCTAATTCTTTATAAAAAAGTATCTGCTGAAGTGTATCAACCTCTTTAGGTCCATATATGCGATATCCTGATGAGTTAATTCTTGCCGGCTTTAGAATTCCTATTTCATCATAATACCTCAAAGTACGAGTGCTGACACCAGCCAGTTTACTAAGCTTTTGCACTGTATATTCCATGTTACCGCCTCCTGACAATTTAACTATACACCTTTACGCTGCGTCAATGTCAATAAAATATTTTAAATAATTAGTAAACAAAAAGACTCACTATAAAAGCAAGTCTTAAATACTATATTCATAGTTAATTTTAGCACCCTATTTATACTTAAAATAATCTTGAAGTTTTTTTGGTCCAGCTAAAACTTCCCTGCCAATAAACAATGTACCATCAAATTTGGTTTTCATAGTCCATTTCACTAGAGAAATATTTCCATAGTTAATTTCTATAGCTGTTATACATCTAGGGTGAACACAGCTTCCATCATTAAAATATGGAGGCTCATTAGTTTCAGGAAAAATTGGTCTGTGAGTATGTCCGGCTATTAGTACATGCTTCTCTTTTATTACCCATTCAGTAAGTTTTTTTCCTACTGCCTCTTTCTTTTCATAGTTTTTTGCAGCACTTGTAGGATCATTTACTCCATAAGATTCAAGAGGTTTCCACAAGTACCTAACTAAAAATCTGCTTATTTTCCATAGCGTGCTATTTAAATAATCTACTTGGTGTCCGTGAATTAAAAGAATCTTATCATTAGTTACTTTGTGTCTTAATATTAAACCTTCATGTAACTTTATATTTTCAAATAGAGGAACATTTCTTTTCTGGCGTTCATCATAGTATTCATATAGATTATTTTTTACAAAATTATTATTATTCTTTACCATATCATGATTTCCATAAATAAAATAAGCTCTTTCTTCATTATAGAATCTTTTTAGTAATGAAAATGCGTCACTATGAATGTGCACAATGTCATAGAAGCTTTTATTTTCCCATAGTTCATCTCCATCACCTAGTTCTATATAGATATATTTTTGATTATAATAATATGTTAAAGCAGCATAATATAGATTTTGGTTTTTCGAAAAATCATCTGCCCAGTTTCCATCTCCTCTATGACAGTCACTTATTAATACTATTCTTGAAGAATTATCAAATGGTATTTGCTCAGCTGACTCAAAGACCTTAGTTATGCATTTTAATCTACTCATTTTCCCCCTACCATTATAATTAATCTTACTATATTACAATATATTCCTATGAATATTAAAAAGAACGCAATAAATATGACAATGGCAGGAATACTCTTCCTGCCTTAGCATTTTTAATCGATATAACTTTTAATCTTTTCATATTTATCATATATTCCTTTTGGTTTTCCAACCTTCCCCAACATTTCGTAGATATCAGGCGCTTTTTGCTGTAGGGCTTTTAATTTGTCCGGGAATTTATTATAACCTGCAGTTATTTCTTGATATTTATCACATAAAAGTTTATTTTTCTTTTGTATTAGTTTATCCGTTTCCTTGGTTCGTGTAAATGGTTGAGGTGTGCGCGGTTCTTTGAATTTTAAACTTACATTAAATCCATTTATGACAATTTCCTTTTCTGAATAACCTGCATTCTTTAGTCCATCAATAAATGCACTAAGCATTTTTTTATCTTTTAAGGTAATAGTTAGTATCAAAGTTAATTCCCATGGTTCTGAGTACTCTCCCAATTTAAAGCCAGTAAGCCACCAATGTCTGCCTCTTCTTGAGAATAACGCTTTACCATTCTTTTTTAAAACAAATGCCATTTCAAGTCTATCTTCATCACTTGCTGAATGATAGAAGGTTCCATTAAAAATTCCAGGAATATTTAAATCAGGTCCCTCTGTTGTATAAATCCCTATTTCTGCTCCTGTTGTCATGTCATATTGGCCTTTCCAAAATTCAATTAGCCATCTTTTACCTTCATATTCAAAGGTAATTGGTTCACAGTCAATAATCATCCCCCAAGGTGCTGCTGCTTCATCATAAAGGCGGCAGTAACCATGATCTTTTTGCCAAGGATCCATATTGGAATAAAATATATCTTGAAGAGGATCATATGAGTAGCCGGCTGCCTCTATTGCATTATTCAACGAATCATCATCAAGGCCATTTTTTCCATTGAACAGTGCTTTTATTGCAGCTATACCATGGAATCTTTGCGGCACACCTCGATATATTATAAAAGCAAACAAACCTGCAAATACTAAAATGGAAATTACAAGTACAAGAATCCAATTATAGGAGATTTTTTCTTCAAAGGCTTGTATCTGAAAAGATGCCGCTGTTACTGTAGCTCTTATTAATAAATTAAATATACTTGAGCATAATGCAAAAAGCATAAAAATCACCCCAAATAGATTATTTTGTATCATAATATTCTAAATGGAATGATTATGTTATAAAAACTGTAAAAATAATTATTATGCAGTAATTATCTCTTTGCTGCTTAAATTTTCTTTAGCTGAATCCTTAAAATACTTTCTAAGAGAAATACCTTCATACGTAATCATAAAAATCCAACCAACTGCAATTCCATAGCATACGCTTGGAACCCCAAAATAGGGGGCTAATAAGTAAGATAATAAAACTCTTATAGATATTTGCCCTAATGTAGCCACTAAAGTTATACGAAGCTTACCAACGCCTCTAAAAAATCCCTGGAATATATTACAAAATCCTGATAAAACATAAAAAACAGACATTATTTTTAGATACTGAACCCCTATTGATATTACCTGTTTTTCAGAAGCTGCAACAAATAGATTCATAATTTTTTCTGCCCATATAAATACTATTACTGCCGTAATTAAGCAGTAAACAGTAATTATAATATTGCTTTTTTTATATCCTTCTACAATCCTCTCCTTTTTTCCAGCACCCTTATTTTGTGCGGAATAAGTTGCTACGGATGCTGCAAAGCTGTCTCCAGGTGATAATAAAAAAGCATCCACTCTTGTAACTGAATTATAAGCCGCTATTGCATTTGTTCCAAAGGGGTTTACTACACCTTGAACTAATAGTTTACCAATATATAAACAAGTTTGCTGAAGGGCTGATACCCAGCTATATTGAATAGTTCTTCTTAATAGTGGCTTGTCTATTATGTATTCTTTCTTCTTAAGCTTAATTAAAGGTATCTTCATATAAATATAAGCTATACATAAAAGTGAAGAAACCCCTTGAGCAATTACAGTTGCTATTGCTGAACCAGCAACTCCAAGCTTAAAAACTACAACAAAAATTATACACAAGATACCATTTAAAATACAAGAAATAATCAAAAATATTAATGGTGTTTTTGAATCACCTATTGCCCTCAAGGCAGAAGAATAGAAGTTATATAAAAACGAAAAAATTAATCCTCCAAATATTATTTTTAAATATATATCTGCATCATTTAAAATTTCTTCTGGGGTACCTGTAACAGTAAGTATCCACCTTGATAGAAGAATGCAAATAATAGACATTGCTATAGAGAATAATGTTCCAACAATTAATGCTGTGGAAACTTCTCTCTTTAAAGCATTATATTTCCCTGCACCAAAAAGCTGAGACATAAGAACTGAAGTACCAATACAAATTCCAAATATGAAAAATATTGCAATTGACATAATTGGGTTTGCTACACCAACTGAGGCTAATGCATTTTTCCCAATCAATCTGCCAACTATTATTGCATCTGTAGTATTATATAACTGTTGAAATATATTGCCTAAAACCATAGGTATAGCAAAGGTAATTAGAATTTTAGATGTGCTTCCTTCTGTCATATCACCCTTCATAAATCCATCTCCTAACAATGATTTATCTTATGCCTTTTTAATCAATTGAATTATAGCATACATAATAATATAATAAAAATATTAATTATTGATAACAACTATATACTTTTTTATATAGATCAAAAGATAGTAGACAAAAATAAATCTGTTTAATAATTTTAAGCTTATATATAAACATTTTATATATTAATATGAATTAGCTAAAAAATCAGCACCACCCATTTTTTATAGGTGGTGCAGAATACATATATGTGTTTTATTAATATATTATCTTATAATAATTGTTCCTTCAACCGCTGGGATTATGAATTCTATGCTGTTACTACCTTGTGTAAATTCTACTTTTTTGTCATTAAACAACACTTCATTTACTGCTATTTTATTGAAAATCACCTTAAAAGTTTCATAACCTTCAAATCCTGTATGTACCTTCCTAATTTGAATTACTTCTTCAGCATTTGAAACTTTTTTGAATTCGTACAGTGAATATTCACCATTTTTATAATTAAAACTTTCTCCGTCATCTAAATAATGGCTATATATACCATTACCTTCGTAAATATCAAGTATCAATTCCTTCACCTTGATTTCTCCGATATAATTCTGATCTGGGTAATTAGGAATTATGCTTCCTTGTTTAATATAAATCGGACAAATATCAATTGGTGCTTCTTTAAGAACAATCTGCTTTCCTTTATATTTTTCCTTTGTCCAGTAATCAATCCACTGCCCTTCTGGTAAATATACTGCTCTAAAATTCTTTCCTTGTTCAAGTATTGGCGCTACAAGAATATTTTCTCCAAATAAAAACTCATCATTTATTTCTTTAACATTATTGTCATGTTCATAATGCAGAACTAACGGCCTCATAACTGGAAGCCCAGTATTTTCTCCATTCCACATCAAATCATATAAATATGGCAGTAATCTGTATCTAAGTTTTATATATTTCCTATTTATACTTAAAGTTTCTTCATCAAATGCCCAAGGCTCTTGATCCCTAGTATGAGCACAAGAGTGGTTTCTAAATAGTGGTGTGAAGCACCCTATCTGTACCCACCTTGATAACAGTTCACCAGTACAATCAAAGCTGAATCCCCCCACATCTGTACCGCAAAAACTAAATCCACTTAATCCTAAATTTAAAAGCATAGGTACAGACATTCTTAAATGTTCCCAAAAGCTTTGATTATCTCCTGTCCAAACAGTTGAATACTTTTGAGTTCCTGCGTAAGCAGCTCTTGTAATTACAAAGGGCCTTTTTGAACTATATTTTTTTATTCCTTCATAAGTTGCTTTTGACATCAAATGGCCATATACATTATGAATTTCTCTATGATTCGTATTTCTGCCTTCATTTTCAAATTGAACATCATCTGGTAGTGGTCCATTAAAGCTTGCTGGTTCATTCATATCATTCCAAATACCAGCTACCCCAGCTTCTAACATTAGCTTTTGATTGTCCGCCCACCAAGTTCTCGCTTTTATCTGAGAGAAGTCTGGAAAAACAGCATCCCCGGGCCAAACTTTATTTACATAAGTTAATCCGTCCTTGTCAGTTGCGAAGTATTTATTCTCTAAACCCCTATCATAAATTTCATAACCTGTTTCCTTCTTAACACCTGGATCAATAATTGTGACTACTTTAAATCCATCCTGTTTAAGCTCACTCAAAGTTTTCTTTTCATCTGGGAATCTGCTTTTATCCCATGTGAATACTTTATATTTGTCCATATAATCAATATCAAGATGTATAACATCACAGGGAATATCTTTTTTTCTAATTTCCTCAGCTATTTCCTTAACCCTACTCTCTGGAGCGTAACCCCATCTACTCTGTTGATATCCTAATGTCCAAATTTGAGGAAGTGGGGTTTTTCCTGTTAAATTTGTATAACTTAATAATATATCTCTAATGTTATTGCCACCTATAAAATAATAATCTAAATTTCCATCATCTGCTCCAAAATAATAATAATTTTCATTTTCTTTTCCCATATCAAAATAACTCTTATATGTATTATCAAAGAATATACCAAAAACACAATTTTCACGTAGTGTAATAAAAAACGGAATTGATTTATACAATGATTTGTAACTTTCTACATGAGGACTAGGATCATCAGTATTCCACATTTCATAAGAATATCCTCTTTTATTTAAATGACCAGTTTTATCCCCAAGTCCATAAAACTTTTCGTCTCCATAAAGCCTTTTTATTATCTCTATTTTATGGCTGTCACTATTTTTTTCTGACTTATGTCCTTCTTCTTCAAGAATATTTCCGTACCCTCTTCTTATAAAGGGTTCTCTTGTGAATTCATAATCTTCACAAAGTTTTGTTCCATTCTTATCATAAAAATTAACTTTAAAATTGTCGCATACTCGAACTATTAATGTTTCAGTTCTAATCTCAACACAACAATTCTTTTCTTCTACAGTAAAACTTCCAGGTTGAAGCTCTAAATTTTCAATAGCTCTTGAATAGTGATCGTTGTATTTTAAAGGTGAAAAAATATTTATAACCCATGGATTTATAACTTCAATTCTTCCAACATTTTCTTCAAAAACAAAAAATACTTTATTTTCTTCAATACTATAACTTTTTATTTTACCAAACATATTATCACTCCTGCATTTTTTATTCCTACAACTTGTTTTTTTATTTTATAAACCTTATATTAATATTATAAATTTTTATTTTTATTAAAGCTTGCTTTATTTTAGCTATAAATAACACTATTTTGACATTCTAATACTAAGTAGGTGATTAATTGGCTTATACTGATAAAAATAATTTAAAAGAAACTGTAGATAGAGGAATTTCTGTAATCCCATTTTATATCTACCATCAACAGTTAAAAAAATACACACTTTATTTACATTGGCATAATGAAGTTGAAATAATCTATGTGGAAAAGGGTTCCTTAATTTTTACAATTGATACCGTACAGTACGAAGTATCTGATGGTCAGTGCATAATAATAAATAGCGGTCAACTTCATTCCGCTGCATTTATTAATAATGAGGTTACAGTACATCATGCAGTATTATTTGATTTAAACTTTTTAAGCAGTTCCTGCTTTGACTACTGCCAAAGCACTTATATCTCGCCTTTACTAAATGGACAGTATAGATTTCCAACCATAGTTGACGAAAGTTCTATTTGGGGAGGTAAAATAATTGCAAAGGTAAAAAAAACTTTAGAGATTTATGATTCCCAATATATAGGCTGGGAACTAGATATAAAGGCTTGCTTGTACAAAATCATTTCACTTACAGCAAGGGAAAATAAATTTCTCATATGTAAAGACACCTCCAAGTCTTCAATTAACTATAAAATTACTATAATAAAAAAATTATTGTATTATATACAATGTAACTATAATAATAAAATATATATTGAAGATTTAGCTCAGGAAGTAAACATGAACCCACAGTATTTTTGCAGGTTTTTCAAGGCCAATACAGGTAAAACCCCAGTAGAATTTATTAATGAATTTAAAATTGAACAAGCTGCTAAATTAATTGAAATGGAAGATAAAAAGATATTAGACATATGTTACGAGGCAGGTTTTGATAACTTCAGCTATTTTATCAAAAAATTTAAGCAGTATAAGAACTATACACCTAGTAAATATAAAAAATATAAAAATCAAAACATTATAAAATAAGCTTAAATAAATTTTAGAGGGTTAAATGATTATTATCATTTAACCCTCTACCTCTTATGTTATATCTATTATAAGACTAATATATACTATAAAATTCTGCTGCAATATACCATGAATTTTGTTAAGTAATTGCTTTGTATAATAAATATAACCAACTTAGAACACAATACGCCTAAAATTATCCCTGCTAAAACATCGGTAGGATAATGAACATATAAATACAACCTTGATACAGCTATCAAAAATGCAATAAATAAAAATATTATTCTGTATTGTGAAAAATACATTGATAATACACTGGCAGAAGCAAATGATGAAAGTGTATGCCCTGATGGAAACGAATAGGTAATCGGCTTGGAAACTAACAGCTCCTTAAAACTTGCACTGCAAGGCCTGTCCCTTCTAACTATATGTTTTATTACTCCTTCTCCAATTAATGTACTTATTAGCAATGTTAATATTACTATATATCCAGTCATTCTATTGGAATCATTTAAGAATAAAACTATGGATATAGCTATCCATATAGCTCCTAAATTTCCTAGACTAGTAATTATAGGCATTATGCCATCAAAAAATTTATTGTTTAGATGCTTCCTTATAGCAAGTAATATATAGTTATCAAAGTTATTTATCTTTTTTTGAAGGTTATAATACATATAATCACCCCTTAACTCTGTATAATTACAATAAAGCAAAACGTATTATATTCTCAATTGCTTTTTCTTGCTTTAATTCTTCTTTTATAAAACATTATAATTGTTTTATATTAATTTTAGATTAAAAAAAGCTTATATTTATATTAAAAAATTTAATTGTAAAATAGGAAATTATATTGTAATTCAGTTTATCACAAATAATCAATATAAACTAGTTGTAGTTTTGTAAAAATTTAAACTTATATTTACAATCAAACTAATAAATATTATTACAATCATGTAACACTTTTTTTCTTACTCCATATTATATTATTGTGAGTTAAGTTTATTGGAGGTAAGCAATGTATTTTAGAAATAACAGCGAGGAATTGGACCCTGAACTTAATAATAATGACATTAATTTTCAAGACCCTGAATTAGATGACAACCGTCATAAGCACCACAAACATGAAGATGAATGTGAAGAAATGGAAATGGATTACATGGAATGCCCTATGATGCATCAGTGTCCAATGATGCACCAATGTCCTATGATGCACCAACAACATATGATGCATGAAAATCCTATGATGTATCAGGAGCATATGAAATCATCTAGTGATACAAAATGTTATAATAGAGATACTGACCAAGACGATGAAATGTTAAGACAGCATTATTACAATTATCATAACCGTCCAAACTATTACCATCACAGACCAAGACCATATTATCCACCTTATTTTAATCCTTATTTTATACCGTTTTTCTTCTATGGTTATCCTCAACATAGACCAAGTGAATATATGCACTATCATCAATATTAGATAATTTTTTAATTACCATTGTTTAATAGCACGCTTTTTAGCGTGCTATTTTATATAAATATAAAATAGCCTAGGCAAGACCTAGGCTCATTTTTAACAAGAACTTCTTCTATTGTTTCCATTTAGTACAATTATTATAATTATAAAAATTATAATCCAGCTTCCCCCAAATCCGTTCCCGAATATATTACCGAATCCACACCCTGAGTTATTATTACAACAACATCTTCTTGAACTACTATGTCTATGCCTGCTCATATAATTCACATCCTAAACTATTTTTTGAAGATATGTCTTCGGTATATTATATGACACTTTATATTAAGTGCCACTTAATTATAATCCTGCTTAAAATTTTCATACTACTCCATTCTCCTACTCGACTATAAAAATACTACCTGCTAATAATTTTATTTAAACTTTCAAAGGTATGATCAATAATTTCTGCACAGCTTATTCCATTAATTTTCAATTCCTTGCAGGTGTCCGTTTTAAATTTTTCTTTAACATCTAGCATTAATTCTTTTGTAAGTATTCTTGCATCGTTTTGTTCTGTATTATCTTCTCTTCCCTTCAAAGAACCAATAATTACTGAAGCTGCTCCTACGGCTCCACACATACTGCCAGTTGCGAAGCCAGTCCCCATACCACTTCCAAGGCTAATTGGAATATTAGTATTGTTTTTTTCGTTAAAGGCCTTAATAATAGCTTCTGCACAATTATAGCCTTGCTTATGGTACTCTGATGCTTTTGTCATAATAACACTCCTCTTAAGTTAATAAAATATAATATTTATCTTTTTAAACTTCCACTATATCTACCTGTGCCGCCTGATACATTAATTACATTATAACCACTGTTTTTTAGCATACTGCAAGTTCTAGAGCTTCTTGAACCTGATTGGCAAATAATATAGTATTCTTTTGATTTATCAAGAAATTTTTCAGGATCATTCAAAAGCTCTCCCATGGGTATATTTTTTGCTGTAGGTAGATGTCCACTTCTATATTCATATTGCTCTCTAACATCTATCAGATTAATTTTACCAAATAGCTCTTCTAAATCATTCACGTCTACTGAGCTAAATGTACTTTTAAATGAAAATGGAAACATAATAATTACCTCCTAAAATAATATTATATAAGTAATTGCTTATATAATTATATTATATCTATAATTTATTTTTGTCAATAAAATATTATAATTTTACAATAAATAAAATTTATTTTGAAACAGCGCCTAAGCAGATTTATCCATATAGCAGAGTATAGTATCTACTAATTTTTGCTTCTAATTCATCAATGCTTATATGTCTTGCTTCTCTTAGTATCTCTTTTCCTTCAATAAACAATAGAATAGCAGGTATAGTAAAAACATTATACGCTGCTGACAGGGATATTGCCTTTTCTACGGTTACATCTGCACTCTTAATCTTTGGATAGCCTTTAAGAAGCTCTTCAATCTTAGGCTTCATAGCACTGCATACACTGCAATTATTCCCTCCAAAATAAACTAAAACCATTTGGTTGTCTTTTATTAATCCTTCCATGCTTTCATATGAATTAGCTCTAATCACTTTTTTACTCCTTAGTTATCGCAATAATTTGTTTTTAATGCTAGAATTATATTTACTATCCTATCATCGTGAATAGAATAAGTTATTGATAAGCCACTTTTATTTGAGTCTAATATTTTATTTGCCTTGAGCATTGCTAAGTGCTGTGATAGTGCTGGCTGCGATATATGCACTAGCCTTTCGTGAAGCTCACTAACAGTCATAGGTTTTTCAATTAGATGACAGACTATAGCTAACCTATTCTCGTTGGATAATACCTTTAATAATTCTGATATTTCTTTTACTTTATCAACCATTTTTTTCTCCTTATATAAGAAATTTATTATATTCTTATACTATTATTATATTAATTTCTTGTCAATATGCAATTTTAAAAGGGTGAATTTAGTATACACTTACTAAATCCACCCTTATCTTTACTGTTCTATTTTCTTAGCTATTTCATCTATTATAGCTTTTCTTTCTTCACCTAAAACATTAATTAATTTTGTTGGCATAAAACCATTTTTATAAACTCGATCTTCATTCTTTTTTATCATTTCTATAATTGTTGTTTCAAGATTCTCATATGTAATTAACCCTTCATTATACATATCAACAACATCTTTTATTTTAATTGCTAGTTCTCTTGGGTTTCTGTATACTGCTCTCATATTTTGCTCCTTTATTTATGCATAATAATTTTGATTATATTATAACCTAACCTTTAAACTTTTTAAATACTAATATTTCATAAAGTGACAAAAATTCTTTATTATTGCATATATGATTTCATAAAATTACCACCTTAGCTTTCTAAGGTGGTATAAGCTCTTTATGCCTTAAAATCTGAATTATTATTCATATTAACAATAAGTTGCTCTTGCTTATTGTTTTGAAGCATCATATATACATAGAATGGAATTCCAATGAGCATTAGAATAAAGCCATACATTACAACTTCTGCTCCAGTTCCATATATAGCATATACAGAATAAGCAAATGCTATTAATGATATAAAAGAGTTCTTTAAGAAATTCCAAATATTAAATTCTTTTGCCTTTTTCTTTAAAAGTACTATTTCAGCAGCAGCTGAGAATGTATATGCTGGTAAGAAAGCCAATGTAGCAAGTAAAATCATAAAGTCAAAGGCCGATCTTAATGACCCTACATAGTTTAATATGAGCAGTAAATTTGCACATATTCCACTAATAATTAATGATGCTATAGGTGTTTTATACTTTGAATGAACCTTTCCAAAAATCCTTGGAAACAAGTTATCTTCTGCCCCAGCAAAACCACTTCTAGCTGTTGTTAATACCCATCCTGATGTAGCACCTAATGTAGAAATTACAGCACCTATTGCTATAAAGTTTCCTCCCCAGGTTCCCCCAGTTGCAGCATTAATTATATCAGCTAGTGGTGCCTTAGAACCAGCAAGAGTAGCTTGATCCATGGCTCCCATAGCTACTACTGATATAATTATATATATTACTGCTGTTAATAAAATTCCATATATTGTACTCTTTCTAATATTCTTTTCTGGATTCTTAATCTCACCAGCTGGTATTGTAGCACTTTCAAGACCTACAAAGGCCCATAAGGTTACTGCTACAGCAGCTGATAATGTATCCATTCCGCTAACCTTTGCATCAGATACAGTTTTTAAATAGTCAGGATTAAAATTAATAGCGGCAATTATTATAAACACAATAAGAGGAACTATTTTTAAAACAGTTGTAATAATGCTTACTATTCCTGCTTCCTTAACACCTAAAATATTTATTATCGTAAAAAACCATAGTATAGCTGAAGTTACCAGAAATGCAATTAAAGGTTTGTCTGCAGCAGGAACGAAATGTGTAAAATAACTCATAAATGCGGTTATAATTGCTGCATTACCAACCCATGCACCTATCCAATAAGTCCAAGCAATTAAAAATCCTGCAAAATCCCCAAAGGCTGCTCTAGTATATTCTATAGGTCCTCCTGTCTTTGGCATTTTTGATCCTAAGTTAGCAAAACTTAATGCAATTAGAATTGAACCTATTGCTGTAATAACCCAAGCTAATATTGATGTCTTTGGATTTGATTGGGCTGCCAAGGTTGCAGGTGCCATAAATACTCCTGAGCCTATCATATTACCTACAACAATTGCTGTAGCTGCCCCAAGCCCTAATTCCCTTTTAAGTTTATTGTCCTGATCATCTAGTAAGTTTTTCTTTGACATTAATATACCCCCCGACTCAATAAATTTATAAATTTAAAGAAGTTACATTCACCTCTTAAAATTACTAAGTTGCAATTAAGCTATACATTTTAAAAATCTATAATCATCAGTTTAATTGTAATTAATTATTGAGTCGTAACTTAAATTGTAAACCATTTCAATTTTAAATGGGGCAACCCATTATAATAATTTTATACTAATATGGAATAAATTTCAATATGCATATTAAAATGTATTAAAAAAACAGTCATAGTTTATATTTAATATGTCTACAACTGTTTTTTGCTTATTTAAAATATAAATTAAATTCTTTTTAGTTCTTGAATAAATTCTAATACTTGTTCTTCTTTAGTAGCCCAGGAAGTTACAAGTCTAATAGCTGAATTATCTTCATCAACTTTTTGCCAAATATAGAACATATATTTTTCTTCAAGCTTTTCAATTACCTCATTAGGTAAAACCGGAAATATTTGATTAGATGGAGAATGCGTTAAGAGGGAATACCCAGCTTCACATAGCCCTTCTTTTAATATTTTTGCCATATCATTGGAATGCCTAGCCAAATCAAAATATAGATTATCTTTGAAAAGCTCTAAAAATTGTATTCCAAGTATTCTGCCTTTTGCAAGTAGCGCTCCCTTTTGTTTGATATGAAATCTAAAGTCTTCTTTTAGACATTCCTTACAAATTATAAGTGCTTCACCCATTAAGGCACCATTCTTAGTACCACCTATGTAAAACGCATCAACATTCTCTGCTATATCAGATAGTTTCATGTCATTTTCTTCTGAAGTTAAAGCTGATCCAAGCCTTGCACCATCCACATATAGAAGAAGCCCATTACTTCTACAAAATTTACTCAGCTGCTCCAATTCATGTTTAGTATATATAGATCCTATTTCTGTTGGATTTGAAATATACACTAATTTAGGTTTTACCATATGTTCATCAGTATGTTCATCAAGAGCTGCTCTAACATGCTCCGATCTTAACTTTCCATCATTAACCTTTATGGATATAATTTTATGACCTGTAGCTTCAATAGCACCAGTTTCATGAACAAGTATATGCCCAGTATTTGCTGCAATTACTGCTTCATGCGGCCTCAAAAAGGCTGATATAGCAGTTAAATTAGTTTGAGTTCCACCAGGTAATAAATGAACATCTATATTATCACGTCCACATTTCTTTTTTAAAAGTTCAACTGCTTTCACTGTATATTTATCCTCGCCATAGCCTTCTAGCTGTTCCATATTTGATTCCATTAAAGCACCCAATATCCTTGGGTGAGCACCTTCGCTATAATCATTTTTAAAACTATACATAGGTAAGACCTCCTTATAATACATTATTGGAATTATAACTCATTTTTATATTTTAATCAAAGTATTAGTTTCTTATATCTTCAAACTTCTCTGTTTCATCTTCGGTATTCAAATACAATTAATATAAAAGAACTCTACAAAATATCTATACAATATCTGTAGAGTCCTTTATACATAATTATCTATTCATAATAACTAAATACTGCTTCAATATTTGCTATTATCTTATTTTCACCTGCTTCAATAGGAGTAGCTGTAGTAGAAGCTTTTAAGCCGGCTGTCATTAACGGAGTAACTACATTGCTTGACAGTTCTACAATTTGGATTGGTACTTCACTTATACTTACATTAAGTTTCCCAGCAATAGCCATTGCTTTGCTTTGAGAATCCTTTATTGCTAGTTTCAAAGCTAAATTATAATATTTTGATGGTTCTGATACTATGAAGCTAATATTATTTATAGAGTTGGCCCCACCTTGTACTGCTGCATCTATTACTTTTCCCACGCTATTTATATCCCTGATGATTACTTTAAGTGAATTAGTAACTATATAACCTCTAAAGATTTGTTTGCCATCAATATAATCATATTTCATATTAATAGAATAGCTTTGAGTTTGAATATCTTTTTTAGATACTCCCTGTTTCATTATATTTTCGATTACTTGCTCTGTAATTTCAGCATTCAACTTTTGGGCTGTTTCTAATTCTTTATCCTCTGTTATTACACTAATAATAACCTCAGCCATATCTGGTTTTACATTTACAGCTCCACTGCCAAATACCTTCAATTTATTTGCGTATTTCATTATTTTATATTCTTCAGCATTATAATAATTCATATAGTTTGGAAACATTCCCTTCATCCCTTTAATATAATTACTATAATATACTATGACTAATTAAAATAATGGTGATATCTTTTTAGCAGCTTTCTTTGCCCTTCTCTTTTTTCTTGTTGCAATTCTTACAATAATGAAGATAACAAGTGCAATAACAACTATTATAATAGCACATATAGAAATTGAAAAAACATTTGGGCTGCTGAACATTGCAATTATATTGTGACTACCCAAAACTACCTTTCTTTCATGAGTTTCACTATAATACTTAGGAATTTGAGAAACACCATTTACTTTATCAAAGGATTTAAGATATTCAGCAATTGCAAACCATTCTTTTACCTCGTAATTATTTCCATTAGAATTATCTTTGATTATCTGAGCTTCAAAATCAGTAATAGGTTTGCCATCCTTAGTTTTTGGAACAATGGATAATAACCCATAAGATTTTTCACCTACTACAGAAAGCATTTGTGCAGAATATAATCCTACCACAACACGATAGAGTTTCTTATCTTCAATTATTTCCAAAGTACCATCTGGCTTTTGTAGATTTGCTTTAGTCACTTTATTTAAAATTATTCGATTAGGATTGAAGGCAAAGTTTAACCCTGACATATATAGCTGCGCTGAAGACATCACTGGCGAAATAGAAGCATCCACTTCGCATGCTGTCTTTAGCTCTTTTCCTGTAAGATACACAGAAATTAATGGATAACCTGAAATCTTGTCAGCACCTATTCCTAAGGAACTAGCATTAAACGCATCTGATACAGTAATATTTCCTTTTACAAAGGAACCTCTTATTGTACCAGTAGGAACAAAGGCAGCTGCTACTGGCTCATAATTTGCACCTTCCGCTTTTTTCACAGCATAGATATACGCATCTGTAATTAAGTTTCCTAGAGTATCCTCTCCATGCTTTTTTCCTATATCTGATGAAGGAACAAAATTCATTGTTGAATAAGCAAGAATTTCATCAAACTTCATATCAAATCTATTAAGATACTTTTGCTCTACTACGCTTTTAAACTTTTCTATAGTTTTAGAGATATTAGAGTCTGGTGTCAACGTATTATCTATTTTGTCAAGCTTATAATTATTTAACTTCCATCTCTTATCAGAATTCTGAGTAATATTTATTACACCCAAATTTTCGCTATACTCTCCACAGGAACCAATTATAGTACTTCCAACAACAATTGGTTTTTCAAGTTTAGTATGAGTATGACCACTAATTATCACATCGATTTCTGGAACATTCTTTGCTAGTTTTTCATCTTCTGATTTTGATTTATCCACATCTACACCTGAATGTGATAAACAAATAATCATATCAACCTTTTCTTTATTCTTCAAAATATCTACGACTCTTTTGGCATTTTCAGTAACATCAGTAAATTTCACCTCTGCCATTGGTGCGCTGTCTGCTGCATCTAAACCTATCAGCCCAAAAACACCAATTTTTATACCATTTTTCTCTATTACAGTATAGTCTTTAATCCCATAATCACTCATAGCCTTTTTCAAATTAGCTAAAGACTGAGATAGGTTACCACTTTTATCGGCGTTAAATGAAACATTTGACTGCACAATTTGAGGCAGCTTATCTCCGCTGTTTTTTGCAACATTCAAGCTATCAGCGAGTCCGTTTGCTCTAAAATCAAATTCATGATTTCCAAGGGTTACAGCGTCATAACCCATTTGACCCAATATTCTAAGCTCTGGAGCATCACTAGAGTATATTGATTGAAATAGAGTACCCATTGAATAATCTCCAGCATCAACTAATATAGAATTGGCACTACTTTTCTTTTCAGCATTAATTGCGCTTTGAAGTTCTGCATACCCCCCAGTTCTAACAACTTGTCCATTATCTTGAATGCTAGTTGGAAGTAAATGATCGTGCATATCATGAGTAAAAAGTATTGTCATAGTCTTTTCATTATTATCTGCAAATACTTTTTTGCCGCCCATAGGCTGCAGCATTAAAACACACAATAAAATACATAGCCCTCTTATAAACGTTTTCACTATATCTACCCCTTAAATAATTTACTTTAATTCAATAGTACATTGATTAATGGGCTCATGGCAAGTATTTTTAGATTTAATTTATTAAATAATTATGCCAGAGCTTTATGCATGGAAACATATATCAAACTTTATTTATCAGAAAATTCACATTAGTCACACAGTTATCCACATATTTGGACATGCATTTTAAATTATCTACTACCTACTCAATTAAATTTGCTATTTTCAACATTATCTGTCCCTCGCAACCTTAAGTTGACAAAAATGTTACTCTTACTTGGTAGTTATTATACGGAAGTACTAGTATACTTAAATTGAGGTGATTCATATGAGTTTTAATGAGAAATTACAAACACTCAGAAAGAATAAAGGGCTTTCCCAAGAAACCCTTGCAGAAATTATAGGAGTTTCTCGTCAAGCCGTTGCGAAATGGGAGGTTGGTCATTCTTTCCCTGACTTAGATAAATTGATACTATTAAGTGATTTTTTTAGAGTTAGTATAGATAAACTAGTAAAAACTAGTAATGATAGCTGTAGTAAAGAGTGCGAGAACAATATTGAATATGAAGTAAGCGAAGAGTTAATCGATTTTTTAATAAAAGCCAAGAAATCTGGATATGCAGGAAAAGGTATTGAAACAATATCTTCCAGGCCATGTTCTCACGACTTTCAATACTCTGAAGGTTACTTAAAATATATAGACACCTATATTGGTGGCGAAAAATTTGCAGGCGAAGAGGCTTTGTGGATTGAGAACACTCCCTTCTGGTCAATGAATTATATAGGTCGAATTACTAGCGAAGGTTTTTCGGGGGACTTTTTAAAAGAAGTTTTACTATTAGTACCAAAAGATAAACCGTATCGTGGCCCCTTATCATATCAAAAGGGAGATTATATATATCATTGTTTCATTAATGGCAAATTTGATTGGTTTCAAGGTTTAGAGGAAATCTTTTATAGCGGCACTAAAGTTTATGAATGTATCTTTCATGGCGGTTTAATTAAATAAATCTTTACTATAGCTTTATACTAATATAAAAAACCATGCTAGATTGAAATACAACCTTGGCATGGTTTTTTTGTACTTGTCTTAGTAATTTATTTTAACAGCAGTCTAGCATCTTTTTTACTTCTGCTTCTTTCTGGAACAATAAGCACCCACCCGTATGCTCTAACGCAAGTATTTCACTCTCTTTAATATGTTTAAATAATGGGGATTTCAGTGCTTCCAGTAAAGAGCATTCTTTTAAGTTAGTATCTGAATAAGGAGAAAACGGGCACGGCTCTGCCCCTCCATTAACATTAATATGAAAAAAACCTCTTCCAGCAGCAAGACACCCACCAGTGTACTTCTCATCCCCTGGGAAGGAGATAAAAATAGCATCTTCGAATTCTTTTCTGAGCTTTTCCTGATTATCCTCAAGTATTTTACGCTCCAAATCCGTAGGTTCAAGACCTCTTGTTGCTTCAGTTACCGGAACATATTCTACAAAAACCACGCTTCTGCAGCCCATAGTATATAACTCGTTGAAAAAAGTACTACTAGTAACAGTTTGTATATTTTCTCTGGTAACAGTAATAGAAATTCCAAATAAAATGTCCTTTTTCTTCAAAGAATTCATGCATTTCATTAATAACTCATATGTACCATTCCCACGTCTTTTATCAGTTTGCTCTTGGCGTCCTTCAATACTAAGAATAGGAATAAGATTTCTATTCTTATCGAATAAATTAATATAGCAGTCATCTATCATAGTACCATTCGTAAATATAGGAAATATTATTTCTTTTACCTTTGCTGCACTTTGTATTACTTCTAGCCTCATAAGGGGCTCTCCACCTGCAAGTAAAATAAAGGATATACCTAATTTCTTTGCTTCATCAAATATTTCATTCCATCTATCAGCCGACATTTGTTGTTTATCTAAACCCTCTCCACAGGTGTTATTTTCTCTTGCATAACAGCCTTTGCAGTGCAAATTGCAGCTACTGGTTATACTTGAAATTAGGAAAGGTGGTATATTCATTCCCTTAACCTCAAATGATTCTCTTCTCTTCTTAGCTTCTTTACTTGAAATCATATAGTTCATTATAAAAGCTGTTTCTTTAGGATTTTTAAAGGATGCTTTTATTATACTTTTTATTATATTCTCCACTCCATTGCTCATGTACGTAGATAGATCAAAAGCATTTTCCATAACTGTATCTCCTTAACCCACTTATTCAACTTTGTGTGAAATGTTATTTAAATCTTCCTCTACTTAGCGCTAGGATTTTTTCTTTAAAAGTACTGTCCACAAAAAGGACTTTCCAAAAACATTATCATCAGCTGATTCTAGCATTTCTCTAAATTCAACTATCTCAAAATATTGCTCAAGAATTGTTCTTAGCTTATATTCAGTAAAACCAATTCCTCCATGCATCGAATAATCTCTATAAACATCATAATCAGAGATATTCGCGCCACCCTTTAAATTAAAGCATGTCATTGCATAATATCCATCTTCTTTTAAATATTTTAAAATAGTGTTTAAATATTTTTCTCTTTTATGTGGTTTAATGTGATGAAAGCATCCAGCATCATAAATAAAGTCAAAGCTCTTTTCATTATCTTCATAGTCGAAAATAGATTGACATTTAAAATTAACATTTACGCTCTTTTCTTTAGAAGTTTTTATTGCCCATTCTATAGAAGTCTCAGAAAAATCTATTCCTTGAACATCAAGCCCCTTACTTGCAAGGTATAATGAGTTTCTTCCATTTCCACAACCAACATCTAGTGCCCTTCCACGCTTTAATATTCCATTATCAAAATATGAAACAAGGTTTTCATCAGGTATACAATGAAAAAAAGGAATGGGCTTTGCTTTATCAGAATAAAATTTAGTCCACCATTCTTCATCTCTTTTTTCTAATATTTCATCCAGCATAATAAATACATCATCATTATTTTTTATTATTTCGGAATCAATTTGCTCAAGCATAACTATACCCCCAAATTACTATTTACTATCTTACTTAATTATACCACTAGTTAAATATTATTCCAAATATTTAACTTTATGCAAAACATATGATTAAGATTAAAACCAATTATATTACACTTAAAATGCCATATAGCAATATCACTGTATATGTTTAATACTACAGTACATTGAAAGAAAATCGTGATATAACGTTTTTATAGGCAGTTTAAATGCCATACCTTTATCATTTTATAGAATCAAAAAAAGATAAACATAATTTAAATATTTTAAATTTCTATTAATCTCATAGACATTATTATTAATGTATGTACAATTTATTTTTTGTATATACTTATCATAATTTTGTATATACAATCCAAAAATGGCATGATATAATAACAATAGATAATTTATGTAAACGTTGTCAACATTTTAATAAGGAGGTGTTTCCAAAAAACTTATTAGACAACTATTGCATAGATATTTTACTTCAAATTATATATGAAAAATAAAGGGGAATCCAAGAAGATGAAAAAAAATAGAGTTTTTAGTATAATTACATCTGCTTTAGTTTTATTAACTTCTATCAATGCTAGTACAGTAAATACCTTTGCTGTGCAAGAGCCAACTACTCCTATAGAAAACTATCAAAATATAAGCATAGCTTCAGATTCTCAAGCTGTAAATGTAAGCAGTGACCTTAATAAAATAAGTGCCTTAGACCAAGGTACTGTTGTTGTAAGATTTAAAAGCACTTCAAACGCAGCACTTCAAGCACTCTTCTCAATAAGTAACAATACTGTGGATAATGGATATTATGCGCTATATTACAACAGCTCAACTAATAAGGTTGGGTTTGAAGCTAGAACTCAAACTGGTTCAACCACCACTGCTCTTGCTGCACCTAGCACCACTGTCACTTCTAATCTAAATGGCTTTAACACACTAGCTCTTAAAGTAACTAAAAATACTGATTATAAATTATTTTTTAACGGTAAACTTGTAAATACTACTACAGCTGCTACAACTTATTTCTTTAAGGACATAGTCGGAGCCAATGCCCAAGCTATCGGAAAGATCTATAGAGGCGGTATAAGCTCTAGTAAGAATTGGTTATTCAATGGAGATATAGACTACGTTAAAGTTTATAATTCCCCACTAGATGATAGTTATCTCTCTACTGTTACTGGAGAAACCTTTATAGATTTAAATAACCAACCTCTTCCATCAGGAGTTGTGAAAACAAATCCTGTAAACTTAACCTATCCCGGATTTGCTAACTCAGATAATTTCAGAATTCCATCTCTATATACAACCAAAGCAGGCAGCGTATTGGCAGGAATGGATTTAAGATATGGAAGTGCAGCTGATACGCCTAATCACATAGATGAAGGTATAAGAATCAGTAAAGATAGTGGTAAGTCTTGGGATAGTGGAAAAAGAGTAGTGTATCAATCAAATAATGGTGCATCTATTGATCCAAGCATTCTCCAGGATAGCTCCAATGGAAGAATATATATGCTTTTTGATGTAGCCCCAGATGGTGTTTACTTCGGAAATTCAAAGAAGGGCTCAGGATATTCAACAGTTAATGGAGTAAGATGTTTAAATTTATATGACAGTTTAAACAATGTATATACAGTTCAAAATGGAGTAGTTTACAATAGCAGCAATATTCCTACTACATACACAGTAGATTCATTAAACAACGTTTATCAAAATGGTAGTTTAGTAGGAAATGCCTTTAGCAGCAGTTGTCCACTTAAAGTTTTACAAAGCTTTTTTCTTAAATTAGTATATAGTGATAATGATGGACAAACTTGGAGCGATCCAATTGATATTACTCCTCAGACTAAACAAGATTGGATGTATTTCTTTGGAACTGGACCAGGCAGAGGCATTCAGCTTAAAAACGGAACCAGCGCTGGGAGATTAATTTTTCCTATCTATTATACAAATGCTAATGGTAAGCAATCAAGTGCGGTAGTTTACTCTGATGACCACGGTACAACTTGGAAATTAGGAGAGTCTCCAAATGACGGAAGAGTAGAAGGTACTACAACACTTAGCTCGCAAACTCTAAACTCCAGCACTTATGAGCTAACAGAATCTCAAGCTGTAGAAATGCCAGATGGTCAAGTTAAGTTATTTTGCAGAAATTATGGAGGAAAAGTAGCAGTTGCAACAAGCTTTGACGGTGGTGCTACATGGGATTCAGCAATAATAAAGGACTTTACTCTTGCAGATCCATATTGTCAGATGAGTGTAATAAATTACAGTCAAAAAATTGATGGCTTAGATGCTATTATTTTTTCAAATCCAAACTCAACTAGCAGTAGAAATAATGGTACTGTAAGAATAGGACTTATTGAAGCAAGTGGTACATTACCAAATGGTAAAACTAATTATACTTTCAACTGGAAATACTCACAATTGGTTAAGTCAGGAAACTATGGTTATTCATGCTTAACAGAATTGCCAAATGGAAATATAGGGTTGTTCTATGAGGGGGATTCCAGTAATTACATGCAATATACTGAAATGAACATTCCATATATAGAATGGGTTCCTACAATACAACCAGTGACTTATATTTCCTCTCAGCTTATTGGAGCTCAAACATCCTTTAAATCAAATGATAGCTTTGGAATAAGCTATAACTTTGATCAAAGAGTAATTGGAATTGGGACAAGAACTATTACTGCTCAAATCGGAGGTATTTCAGTACCATTAACATATTGTGTAAGCGATGATGGCAGGCAAATAATATTTAATGGCACTATACCTGCTTTATCTGACGGCAGTTATCCAATAAATATTTCATTACCAACCAACCTTAAAATATATAATGTTGCAGGAACTGAGTATTCTAGGTCAGGCTCTGAAGTTTTTAATGGAACAATCAATATTTCTAATGCAGCAACAATATCAACACCAATATTAAACTATCAAACAAATAAATCTTTTACAGGAACAGAATATAATGATATTTCAAACGACATTAGTGCTGTAAGTGGATTAACTCAAGGTTCTATTGTTGCTAAATTTAGCTCAACTAGTACAGCTGCAGCAAAAACCATATTTAGCCTATCTCACTCAGCAGATTCATCAAGTAACATGACACTTTCATTAAATAATGGTGCTTTACACTTTGAAAATAGAGAAAATGGCACCTATTCAACTAACTTTACAACTACTAATACTAACTATAACGATGGGGCAACTCATGTGGTAGCATTAAACGTAAGTAATAGTGGTACTACTCTATTTGTTGATGGAGTAAAAGTATACACTGGAACTCAAACAGCTTTTGCAAGCAGTATTTTAACCCCTGATGCAATGAATATAGGGAGAAATCTTGATAAGGATGCCGGAACAGCTGGGCAGTGGTACTTTATTGGTAATATCTCATATGTTCAAGTATATAGTACTCCTTTAACAGATTCAGAATCTGCAGTTTTAGCGCCATAAAATTTCGGACTTGCTTATTAAAAGCAAGTCCTTTTTACTAATTTTTCTCCATAAGCATATATTACTGGCATTTTAAAACAAAACCCACTATCTTTATTGAACTGCTCAAGACCATCAAAAACTTCTCTCTTAAATGTATCAAATTTATCTTTTCCAAGTTCTTCTATGCTTTCAAAAATACCTCTTACAGCATTTGCCCACATTTCCTGCCACCATTCTTCTTTGTTCCTATATATAACATCTGCTGCTTCTTCATGTGCTTCAACATTTTCAAATCCTGAGTCTTGCAATATTTTTATCACACCTTCTACACAGTCAAGCTTAGGCATACCGGTACTATTATTCTTTTGTGGTGGTAAATCCAAATATTTATTTACAATTTCGTTCAGCCATATTTGATCCTTTTGTATTCCCCATATACTAAAACCAGCTTGTCCGCCATTCTTTAACACTCTTAATATACCATTTAATTTATTATCACTTAAAAGTAGATATCCCATTCCAAATCCACAAATAATGTTATCAAAAGAGTTATTTTCAAATTCTAAAAATTCAGCACACATCATTTTAACATCTGCATTTGTTATTTTTTGTGTAAGTATATCCTTATGAGTTTCACTTACCATCATTGATGAGTTATCAATACCTATTACATATCCCTTTTCTCCAGCTTTTTTAATAGCCGGAAATAATGAAGCACCTCTCCCCATACCAATATCTAGAACGCTGGAGCCTCTTTTTATGCTTGAGAGCTCAACTAATCTTTCTCCAAAACTATTCCAATAGGAAGGCCCAACTTTTCCAAAGCTAGGTGCAACCTTATCCCAAATACTTATAACTTTTTTAGTCTCATTTCCCATTTTTAAACTCCGCTTTATAAAATATTATTTTTCAACGCTAGTAAATCTTTTATTCATATTTATTTCTATAGTTGTTTTATATATCTATACTCCTTTACCTCCTTTCCAACGTTTATAATTCTTATTTCACCTTCATGAATAAAACCAGCCTTCTCATAAAACTTTCGTGCCCTCATATTTTCTTCAAGTACCCAAAGAGCTGCTTTCTTATAGCCCTTATTTTTAAGTTCATTTATTCCCCATTCTATAAATTCTAAACCTAAGTTTTTTCCCCAATAATCAGGCAATAAATATATTCTCCATATATCAATTTCAAAATTGTCTCTATCCATCCAATCATCCTTAGCAAAAGTTTGCATGCCTATAGGCATACCATCCTTGTAAATAACGCAATTTGAGGTATTCCCCTCATCCAATTCCTTATTAAAACGTTCTTTTAATCTTTCAAAAGAAAACTTTTCTTTTAAGAACTCATCAGAAATAATACCTTTAAAGCCCTCTTGGATGGATTTAGAATTTATTAATGCAAGTGTATCTGCATCTTCTTTATTAGCATAGCGAATAAAGCTTCTTGAGTTTTTCTTTTTAATTCCCCATAAATATACTTGTCCATCATCATCTTTTGTAAAAGTGTACTCTTCATCTATCCATGTATGATGCAGAGTATTTTCGTTAATTGGATAGGCAGGTAAAATGTATTCATCATCTATTACTAATTTTAATTTATTATTTTCTCTTTTAAGTTCAAGTTTAAAACCCTGTTCTTCATATATACCCAAATAACTTTCTAGAAGTTTTTCATTTATAGAAAATGCTTCAGGCTTAACAGGCAGTTGATATTCTTCTCCAAATACTATAGAAGCAATTAACTTACATAATTTATTTGTAGCTGTAAATCCATAATTGCTTAAAACTACTACAGCGAAATCATCGTCTACGTATCTATGTATTTCTGATAAAAATCCTTCACAGGAGCCATTATGATGAATAACTCTTCTATTCCCATTCATGTTTAGTGAAACTCCATAGCCATAGTTGTTTTTATATTGTGTATTCATCTTTTCAATTGAAGTGCTGCTTAATATCTTTCCATTATTTAAAGCCTGATCCCACATTAGTAAGTCCACTACTGTTGAATACATACCACCGGATGAAAGCATTAAATCCATATTAATATAGTTGCAATGTATAAGTTCATCATCATTTAGATAATATCCAGATGCCATATTAGAAACTAGTTTTTTGCCATTATCTACTCCTGTATTAAGCATGCCCAGCGGTAAAAATATGTTTTCATTAAGAAATTCAGCGTAAGTCTTACCTGAAAGTCTTTCGATTATCATACCTAAAAGATAATATCCTGTATTACAATATTTCCACTGTGTTCCAGGTTCAAATTCTAAGGGCATATTTAAAAACATTTTAATTAAGTCATCCTTTTTATGATTCAACCTTTGAAAGGTTTCATGTGAATTTGGCAGACTTGAATAATTAAAAATTCCAGAAGTGTGCGTTAATAAATGATAAATTTTGATATCGGAATTTATTTCAGCATATTCTGGAAAGTACTTTTTAATACTATCCTCTACTTTTAGCAAGCCTCTTTCCTCCAAAAGAAGAATAGCCGCTGCAGTAAATTGCTTTGTAATTGACCATATTTTATATTTAGTTTCAGTGGTATTTTTAACTTTATGCTCAATATTAGCGTATCCGTAAGCTTTCTCAAAAATTACTTTTCCATTCTTAATTGCTGCTACAGAACCACTAAAAGCCCATAACTTTGTATATTGTTCCATATACTCGTTAATTTTATCTCTTATATCAATACCCCTCATAAAAGCTCCCCCAAATCATATAATTATTTCTTTTTAACTATTTACTGTTCTGCAAATCTAACATAATAGTCATCATAATTCATAACTTTCCTATTTACAGGTTTGTATCCATTTTGCACTAAGGAAGCAATTCTTTTAGTAGCTTTTGTAATAGCTTTAGTTAGAATAGCCTTAACCTCAAATGCTTTAAAGAAGTTTTCATTAGCAATTTCTAATATCTCATTAATTATTGCCATGGATTCAAAATTACTTTGTAAATCAATCCTTAATATTCCGTAGTGATTAAATTCATCCTCAGCAAGTCTATGAAACATTTCAATCGTACCTATCTTTTCATTGGTATCATTTAGAATTACTGTCCATCTTACAAAATGCCTGTTATTATAAGAATAGTTCCAAAAGTCAATAGCCTGTTTCACTCGCTCTGTAGTAGAGTAATAAAATGTATCACCATGACAATTATCAGAATTAAAAAGAGGTACTGCTTTTTCATCAGAATAGCACATTAAGAGCTCCTCAGCATCTTCTATAATTGTTTTTCTTAATGTTATAAGCTTCTTTGAATATATTGGACATTCTTCATAAATATCTTTCATACTAACCTCACATATTTGTAATACTTTGAGACTTAAATCTCATACTTTTACAATTATAGCATATTTAGTTTTATTGTAACTAGATAAATTTTGTTCATAAGAAAAAAGGATGCTATGTTTAGTATTGTTTCAAACATACACCCTCTTAAAGTTATAGTTATATTCTTTTATTAAATTTAACTATTACAAATAATCAATACTCCGGAACAATGAGAAACTTTAACAAATTCACAAACACATTTATTCTTCAATCTTTCATTAACTTCTTCCGCTACAAAATAGACTTCATCATTATCCCAATACTCCTCATATTTAACTTTGCATTTTTCAAGCTCATCCCTTGTTTCAAAAGAAACATCTCCTAAAAGTAGCTTTCCATTTGTATTTAGCAAGGAAGTAAGCGAATTTATAAATTCTATTTTATTACTATCATTTAAGTGATGAATTGCATAGGTACTAATAATGAAATCAAAATGATTCCTTTTAATTTCATCTGGCAATCCTTTAGTAAAATCCCAATTTATAAGCTTTGCTTTGGGCATCTTTTTCTCTGCAATATTAATCATATTTCTTGAAAAATCAATTCCAGTAACTTCATACCCATCGTTATAGAGCTTTGTGGTTAGAACTCCGGTTCCAAAGCCAATATCTAAAACATTAGCACAATCTTTTTGCTTAACCTGATTGTATATGTAATTCAACACATCTTTATAGCCCGCAAATGGATATTCATTATTTTCTTCTCTGAGCTTTACACTTTTGTCATAACCATCTGCCCATAAGTCAAATCCTTTACTATCTAGCATCTTATCCTCCAAAAAACAAATACTATTTCCACGACCTTTTCTTATCAAGCCATCCATTGTTCTTCTAATAATTATTTCTTAGTGATTTACTAAGTTGTTTATGTAAACAATATTACGTCCATTATTTTTAGCTTTGTATAGTTCCTTATCTGCAACTTGTATGATATCGGATATATTATCAAATTGTGACGTTTTCCCCAGTACACCTCCTAAACTAATTGTTATTACACTACTATTTTCATCCAAGGTGTACTTAAGGCATAATTTTTCAACTTCACTTTTCAATTTATTTCCTAATTCTAAGGCTTTATCATAGGTTAAATTCTTTGCAAAATATATGAACTCTTCTCCACCGTATCTTCCAAATATATCTTTACGTTTTACTTGAATATCCTTTAGACAGTTGGCAACCTTCACAATGCATTGATCGCCTATTATATGTCCCCAGTAATCGTTATATTTTTTAAAATTATCGATATCAATTATAAATAAAGCAACCACTGGATCACATAACATGGATTCTTCCCATGCTTTATTCAAATGATAATTAATATAGGTTCTATTTGGAACTCCTGTAAGTTCATCTTCAAGTGCTTTTTTCTCTAAAACTTTGTTTATCTTACGTATCTTTTGCAGTTCACTTCTTTGAAATGAAATCTCACTTTCTAATCGATTGTTAATTATTTTCATTTTTTCAAACTTATGAGTTTCTCTTATATGCTCTATTTCTATTTTTAACATTTCAAGTTTGTTTCCAACAATTGAAGTCATGATTTCTTGTTCTACACTATGGTATCTTTTAAAGTATTCTAGAGCTACTCTAAAATCACCTATTCTATCGTAATAGTCTGCTACCATTTTGCATACTTCACTCAATTTTTTCTTTGCATTCGTTTTTTCCGCATATTGTATTGCTTTTTCAAAATAATAAAGTGATTTATTTGAATCCTTAACTAGCTGCAATTTTGCGATATTCACTAAAACGTCAATGGTATAAAACTTATTATCAATATTTTCCAACCTTCTTAATGCACTAAAAAGGTACTCTTCAGCTTTGTCATAGTTTTCATTGACAAAATGAATTTTACCTATATTATTCTCTACTTCACCTAGCATAACCATATCATTTTCTTTAATAAGTATATTGTAGCTTTGGGTATGATATTCTAACGCATCCGAATATCTCTTTTGAGTAAAGTATACTTTACCAATGTTAGTTAATAAAGAGGCTGTACTTATATCTGAATTTATATCTGTAATTATTTCAAGAGCTTTGCAATAGTATTCTAATGCGGTGTCGTGATTCATTGATTCATAATAAACTTCACCAATATTATTTAATACGCAGCACAATAAAAAGTCATCTTTAAATTCATCTAAAACGTCTAAAGCTTGTAATAAAGATTTAAGCGCTTCTTCGTACATGGAATTATAAAAATACGCAATTCCTATTAGATTTAACGACTTAATTTGCCCTAACTTATTATTTAATTCTCCAAATATTTCAAGTGCATTAAAGGAGTACTTCAACATTTTATTAATTTCTGATTTAGCTCTACATGCAAAGGCCATTCCAATTAATGCATAGCCCTCTTCTAATGTCATGCTTTTTTCTTTGCAAAGATTATATACTTTTTTGCTCATTGTATATGATTTGTTGGGATAGCTTGTACATATTTTTTTTGATTCATCAAGCATCCTAAAAATTTCTTCTGACAAGTTATTTTCCATTGGGTTCCTCTATTCTACTTACATTATCCTTACTAGTTATTAAAACGATTACTTTTTCATTTATTAATAGGAATAAATTCATAATTATCTTAATTATACCACCATGCTATAAATATTTCCAATAGTTCTCTCATATGCTATTAATCACAAAAAATAAACACCGTAAAATTCACTGAACTTTACGGCATATAGCAAATTGTATCTCTTTAATAATAATTTTCTAGGTTTCTTGTTTAAAGTGAAGCTCTATTTACCAATAAAAATTGCTGAACCGTTATCTCCATTATATGCCGGAGCTCCTTCAACTGTAACATAGCAAATAATTATCTTATATTGTTCTCCTTTAACGATGTTTTGATTGAAGGTTAAGACAAATACTTTTGATGAGTCTTCTTTTGGACTTATCTTTACCAGCTTATCAGTAAGTGAATTATTTACATTTACTTTATCATTTTTACCAAGCGTAGCTATACCTTTTGGAGTAACATTCATAACATCTTGAATCCAATAATTTGTTGACTTTTCTCCTAATTTTTTATCAACATCCCTATCATAGCTTATTTGAATTTGATTAGGTGAAATCTGCTCAACCTTCACTAATTTTGGAATTGCAGACTCTTCCTTTTCTTCAATAGCACTCAAGGAAGTTGTAGAATTATTCTCTACAGGAATAGCAACTACATTATTTGCTGAAAACATTACTAGAACCATTGCACTAAATGCGATTAAAATACTTGTAATAAATCTTTTCATAATTACCTCCTTATATGTTTAAGAATATTGTCCAAAAATACTTTACCCCAAAAACATTGAATATATTAGTATAATTAATTATGTAATTTGTTCCACTTAAATATTTCATTTAACTTCTATAATTTTTTTCTTATAGTTTAGAAGTATATTTAAATATAAAAAAGCACCTCAGACAATGAACCTTTAATTGTGCCAGTTATGTGATGAAAAATATGATAACCGTGGAATATTAATTTCCACGGTTATCGTTGTGATTCATAGGCTTAGAATCCAAGATATAATAGATAAAAGCCTGCTACAAATATTACTATTTCCAGAATAATTTTTAATATCTTACCTATAAATATTGTTTTATTTGAATTACTTATTTCCTCAACTAAACCAATGGAGGTTCCTGCCATAAAAATAAGTATACAGTGACCTATTGAATATAGTATCAGCATTAAAACACCTAAAAGAATATTACCCTTGCTTGCAACATAAGCAAGAATAGCTGCTAATATGGGAGTTGAACAAGGCGAACTTAGCACCCCTCCTAATATTCCTAGAAAAAAGGCACCAACTATTCCTTTTCTCCTGTTTGGAACCTTACAGCTATTATTTCCAAACTCAATTACGCCGATTAGTTGAAGACCTACTACAAGCATAATGATACCTAAAATAATATACCACCATCTGCCTGCTCCAGTAAATAATCTACCAAGTAGTGCTGAAGCAACTCCAAGTAATGTAAAGGTTATAATTATTCCCAAACAAAATATGAAGGAATACCAATAAGCTAGTTTTTTGTCCTTTTTAGCATATCCTTCTACATATCCAACAATTAATGGAATAGTAGATAGAACACAGGGACTAAAGGAAGACACTATTCCTGCTAAAAAAGCAGTTATTAATGCAAACCAAATATTATTGGAAAGAAAAACAGAAAAATTATGTATTAAGCTCTCCATTACTTTACTCCCATCTTGCTAAAAATATCTTCAATGCTCTTTTGTGACATAAAGCCCTCTACTCTTTTATATTCACTTCCATCGCCATTTAAAAATACTAAAGTAGGAACAACCTTTATGTTATATTTCACAGCTAAATTATAATTTTCATCGTTTTTATCAACTTGGAGAATTTTAACTATTGCTTTACCATCATACTCTTTTTCAACTTGCTTCATTACAGACACCATCTGTATGCAGGTTGGTCAGGTTTCAGTACTAAACTCTAAAAGTGATGGCTTATTAGTAGTAGCTTCTTTTACATTAGCATCCTTAGATTTTACCTTTTCACTCTCTACCATAGCTTGTTCCTTTGGGATATCTTTTTTTAAATAAACATTTTTACCTAGATATATACCTACAACTGCTAGGCTCATCAGTAGAAGTATAATAATTTTAAACTGCTTTTTCATGCTTCTTTCCCTCTTTTACATTTTATTAGTTATAAAATAAATAAATATTTTAAAAAGGGTACACAATATAAATAAGAAGGGTTATTTATATACCCCCCACAGGTTTATTATAGCATATGCAATTTTAAAATCAATTATTCTATAAAGAATTATTCAAAGAACTTTTATCCTTACCTTCACAACATTTTTTCTTGTGGCACCTCTTACATCCACACCATGTTTCAGCTTCATCACAGAGTTTAACATCTCCACCTTCTATTTTTAAAATATAACCATTTACTAATGATTTTGCAATTTTTAAGCGTGCTTCATTATAAATCCGCTGTACTGTTGTACGTGCTACATCCATCTTTTCAGCACACTCCTCTTGAAGCATACCTTCAAAATCTATAAGTCTTATAGTTTCAAACTCATCTATTGACATAATTATTGTATTATTTTCAGTATCAGTAGAACTAACTGGTCCAAATGAAGTATTCTTTGGCAAGCTGCATACTCTTCTGCATTTTCTAGGTCTTGGCATTATTTTTCTCCTTTCAGTCAAAACACTGTGTAATCTATCTTGCCGATTCCCATCGGCAGATTACCCGTTAAAGCCCATTTAGGACTTTAACCTCCAACTAATCATTATTGACATATGTTCATTATAAGCTTATTATAATACATAAAGGACATATGTCAATAACACATATTATTGACAATGCTTGTTATTATAAAAGAAGGAAGGTATTTTTATATGAAAATCGCACTACCATCACGTGGAGATCAAATTGATAATCATTTTGGTCACTGCGAATATTTTACCGTTTTCACAATAGATACAGCTACTAAAGAAATAATTGATTCTCAAAGCGTATCATCACCAGAAGGCTGCGGCTGTAAATCTAATATTGCTTCAACTTTAGCTGATATGGGTGTTAAGGTTATGCTTGCAGGAAATATGGGTGAAGGAGCTGTAAGAGTACTTAATAAATCAGGAATTGAAGTACTTCGCGGCTGCTCTGGAAATGTGAAGACTGCAGCATTAAAATGGCTTCAGGGCTCACTTAAAGATTCCGGTGATTCCTGCCATGCTCATGAACATGGATGCCACAACGAATAGATATAATTATTAAAAAGCAACCTTGTAATTCAATTTATTACAAGGTTGTTTTAATATTGTTCTTCTTAGTTTTCCATAATAATTAATTTATCAGCTTTTAAGACAGCCCTCCAGGGAGCCGGCATTTTGCATAAGACTTCCCAGTCACTTAAGGATAATTCCATCTGTAAATTATAATCCCAATTTCCTAAGGGAGCAGTTTGAAGTTTTATGTATATTATTTTACTAAATGGATTATCCCCTATCTGTGCAGGCCAACACTTAAAAGTATTAATAGGCTCACCTTCATATTGGTCATAATTATGCTGCAGTTCTAGTATTTCTACATAATGTGCTCTTATTCCAATATGTGTGATTTCTCTTTTTTGACAGTTGTTTATTTTTATTTTACAATGCCAGTCTAGAGCCTCTACCAATTCTGTACTAAGCATTTTAACTGGCGAGATATTTTTGCAGCCAGTTAGTTGAGCAGCTGCTACAGTGCTAGGAGATTTAAATATATTATTTTTATTACCTTCTTCAATTTTGCGCCCTTTATCAACTATTATAATGTTGTTACAGAGCTGAAATGCCTCCTCAAGGTTGTGAGTAACAAATAAGGTAGCACCAGTATAACTTGATAGAATCTCAGATATCTGTATAATCATCTGTCTTCTAAGATGATTATCTAATGCAGAAAAAGGTTCGTCTAACAGCAATATCTCGGGTTCTACAGCAAGTGCTCTTGCTAGGGCTACCCTCTGCTGCTGCCCACCAGAAAGCTGATTTGGATACCTCTTTTCAAGACCGGCAAGCTGCATTATCTCTATTTTTTCTGATACTTTTCTATTCCTTATTGCTTTTTCAAGATGCTTAAGTGCATAGCTTATATTTTGCTCTACGGTCATATGAGGAAATAGTGCATAGTTTTGAAAAAGAAAGCCTACTTTTCGCTCTCTTATAGGCATATCAATTCCTAATTCAGAATCAAAAAGCACTCTGTCATTAAGAACTATCTTACCACTGTCAGGTTTAATTAAACCAGCTATGCAATTAAGTGTCATGCTTTTCCCTGAGCCTGATGGACCAAGAAATCCTAGAATATTGCTGCTGTTATCGAAGTTCATTTTAAGTTGAAAGCCAGGCAGTTTTTTCTTTATATCTACAAAAAGTCTCATCTTATTTGTACCTCCCTGCAGATACATTTTTAATAAGTGTAACATTCCTTTGTTTATTATAAACTAGTTGAACACCAATACAATTTTACCATAAATATCCAGGTTTGCAAAAATAAAATTTTCTTTGTTTAATGGAATGTTGCTTCAATAAATAAAAAGCAGCTGATATGTATGACCAGCTGCTTTATTTTAATATGTTTTTTGCTTTACTTTCTTAAGAACTTCTGAGAATGATGTATGTATATTATTATCTTTATCATTATTTGTATTATGTACATATCTATTTTTATATTCTCTTTGCTCTTTATATTCGCTGTACTTACTTGTTTTGTTTACTCTCATTTTATCACTCCTCAATTATAAATACGCAAGCAAAGAATTTTTTGAGGTAGTAAAAAGCACTAATATTTCTATTAGTGCTTAATAAGAGGATAATGCGTAAATGACATTTCTATATATTCTATTTTATTGGGGGGATAATATGTCATTAAGTTTGCTACCATATTAAGTATATATGTTATATGTAAACTAAGTGTTGAGTTTTTAAGAACAATTTGTTAATTTAACGTGCTAAAGAGCTTAAGAATTAAATCTATTACGCACTTTTAATAATAAATAGTTTTAACTTAATAGGAAACAATATTAATTAAGGTTTTTATACCTGTAATAACTAATTTATTGTTACGGAGGATTTTTAAATGAAAAAATTTATTTGCACTGTATGTGGTTATGTTCATGAGGGAGCTACTCCACCAGAATATTGTCCCATTTGTAAAGCTGGTGCTGACAAGTTCAAAGAAATGACCGATGAGTTAAACTTCGCTGATGAGCATAGGATTGGCGTTGCCGATGGATGTAACGATGAGCTATTAGAAGGATTAAGAGCTAATTTCATGGGTGAATGTACTGAGGTTGGAATGTATCTCGCAATGTCTCGTCAGGCTGACCGTGAAGGTTATCCTGAAGTTGCAGAAGCTTACAAGAGAATAGCCTTAGAAGAAGCAGAGCATGCTTCAAAATTTGCTGAACTATTAGGTGAAGTTGTGGTTTGTGATACAAAGGCTAATTTATCTGCCAGAGTTGAAGCTGAATATGGTGCCTGTGAAGGTAAAAAGAAACTAGCAACAATTGCTAAGCAAAACAATCTAGATGCAATTCATGATACAGTTCATGAAATGTGCAAAGATGAAGCTAGACACGGTAGAGCCTTTAAAGGCCTACTTGATAGATATTTCAGCAAATAAATATATTCTTAAATTATATAAAGGAGTGTGTTTTTGTGCAAAAAATTATTTGTAGTGTAACAAATTGTTCTCATAATAATACTGGAGTCTGCTATTCAAATAGAGTAGATATTGGTGGAGCCACTGCATCCACCGAAAGAGGAACTGTATGCGGTTCATTTCTAAATAAATATGAATACAGCAGTTTAACTAACAATACAAATTCTTCAGGACCATGCGATGCTCTTACCTGCAATGTTATAAGCTGTAAACATAATGAAAATAAGCTTTGTGATCTAGAGTCAATTGAAGTATCTGGAACTGAGGCTCATATATACACTGAAACAAAATGCTCTAGCTTTGATTCTAAACAAACATGGTAAGTTTTATAAGCATTACTTTCTAATAGAGCCAAATAATAATAATAATAAGGTAGCGGAAACGCTACCTTATTATTTAGAATATTTAATCCCTTGAAGCACCATGGGCTATTTCTTTAGTCTCATGAACAGTGCCATGCGGATGTTGAGGTGGAGCATAAATAGAGTATAATTTAAGAGGTCTGTTACCAGTATTGATTACATTGTGCCAAGTACCAGCAGGTATAAATATAGCAAATCCATCTGAAACTCTTCTTCTAAGATTTAGATTGTTTTTACTAGGTCCCATTTGAACAATTCCTTGACCTTCTTCAATACGTATAAATTGATCAATTGCAGGATGAACCTCTAGCCCTATGTCTCCTCCAACCTTGATACTCATCAATGTAAGCTGCAAATGCTTACCTGTCCATAAAGTAGTACGATAATTTCTGTTTCTCTTAGTAGCCTCGTCAATATTAATTACAAAGGGCTCTGGTCCATAATCCTTCAATTCAATTAGTCTGCTATCCTCTTCAGAAAAATCTAATGAATTATCATAGTCAAATTCCTCTTCGTTTGGAAAATACTGTTCATCAAATTCTCTCATAAAGTTTGGATTATAATAGTAAGGACATGGGCATGCTCCATACGCACAATAGGAACATGGATAAGAATTATAATTATTGTACATATTGGTTTATTCCTTTCATAGTATTACCATATTATATTATGCACTTTACTTAGTGAGTGTGCTTATTCATAAAGAACAATCAAATAGACTTATTGCAAACATTGGGTAATAATGGTATTATAAAATCACGTTTTCAAACTAATGATTAACTTTATTTATATGAAATGGGGGGATTATTATGGCAATGAATAGTCTGAGAGAATTTGAACTTTTAAAGAAAATTGGATTCATACGAACTAGTGGTTCTGAAGAAGAGTTAAAAGCAGCGAATATTTTACTAGAAGAAATTTCTTCAATTGGAATCACCGGACACTTAGAAAATTTTAAAGTTCCTACATCTAAAATTAAAAAAGCTTCACTAAAAGTAATTGAGCCCTATGAAAAAGAATATGAGATTACACCATATAACTGCTCAGTTAGCACCCCTATAGGAGGCATTACTACAGATTTTGTATACATAGAAGATGGGCTAGGTGCTAATTTAGTTGACATCAAAGGGAAACTTGTACTTATAAACAAAGGACCTGATCCTAAGCTTTATAAAAAGCTCCTAGCAGCCGGAATAGCTGGTTATATAACAATGTGTGGAACTGCCATGGATGAAGAAGAAAAAACTGATATTACTATAGCTAGAATGCGTGAAAAGAATACGAAATATGGAAAAGTACCCGCTCTATTTATGAGAATGAAAGATTGTTTCCATATGGTTAGAAATAAAGCTTCTAAAGTAAAAGTAGAACTAATTACGGAAGATATAGAACTTACTTCTCATAACGTTGTTGTAACTCTAGAAGGTTCTAAATATCCAGACGAAATAATATCTTTTGGTGCTCATTATGACAGTGTTCCTTTCAGTACAGGTGTATATGACAATGGCGCTGGTTCAGTTATTATAATGGAAATGCTTAGACACTTTAAAGAAAATCCACCTATTAGAACGTTGAAATTTGTTTGGTATGGCTCTGAGGAAGTGGGTCTTCTTGGTAGCCAAGCTTATTTAAAGGCTCATGAGGAAGAATTGAAAAAACATCTTTTAATGATTAATGTAGATGTTGCAGGCTCCATTCTTGGAAAAGAAAGTGCCTTGGTAACAGCTGAGCAAAGCTTAGTTGATTATATTGATCACATGGCTAAAATTAAAGGCTTCCCTCTTAAAGTAGAACAGAATATATACTCAAGTGATTCCACAGCCTTTGCTGATGCAGGAATACCTTCTGTGACATTCTGTCGTTTTGCTCCCACTGGTGGAGCCTTCATCCACACTAGAAACGATGTTATTGATTTTTTAAGTGCTGAAGCATTAGAAAAAACCACCTTAATAACCAAAGAATTCAGCGAATTAATTGTAAACTCAATAGTATTTCCAATTGAAAAAAAGATTCCAGACAACATGAGAAAAGAATTAGATAAGTACTTTAATAAAGAATCCAAAAAAGAGAATTAGCTAAAGAAAAATAGTAGCCCACACTCACGTTGGGCTACCATTTTTTTATTATGAAATACTTATATCTTTTATAACTCTTGATTATTTGAAGCTGCATACATATCTGCAGCTGTATAAAGGTAATAAGAAAACCCTATTTGCTGGTTCTCAAGCATACTTCTATGAAAATCATCTTCTACAAAAAAGGCTGTCTGAGCTGCAAATGCTTTTGAATCAATATTATGACCGTGGTTATTTAAAAATGTAATATGATTTTTCAATACCTCTTGTATTCTCTCGTCATTAGCCTTCCATCCGTTTATAAGGGCATTTCTTATATAATCCATAAATTTCTGTGCCTCTGTGGCTTGTTCATTCATATTATTCACTTGAGCTTCCTGCACTTCCGGCATATCATAGCCATATTTATCTTTAATATATTTACTTTGCTCTAAAAGTGCGTCTTCCCACTCCTCTTTATTTAATCCTTTAAACATTGTAGCTTTATTCATAGCTTCTCCCTTCTTACCAAGGACAATCGATTCATCTATAGTTCTTAGCAAACATTCCAGCCTCTGCTTGCGCGCAAAGAGCAGTTTCTGTTGTTTGTCTAAACACTCTAATCGATTCGGTTCATCCTCCAGTGCTTTTTTGATATCTTTCAGTGGAAAATCAAGCTCACGATAGAATAATATCTGCTGCAACCGTTCAAGCTCTTTAGTTCCATAGTGCCGATAGCCAGACTCCGTAATCTCACAGGGTTCCAGTAGTCCTATTTTGTGATAATGATGAAGTGCTTTTATAGTAACTCCTGTCAATTTTGCAACTTCTTTCACCGTGTACAGCATAACTTTTCACCTCAATTTAAATCATAAGCCCTACTCCAAGGTAAGAGTCAAGGTCATTTCATTTATTTATTTGCTTTTCTACCTAACAATTATTAAATCTATTAAGCTACTAATTTTTATACTTAATATTATTAGTCGTATTCTTCTTACCCATTATAACTTTTTTTATTACTTAATCCAACACCAATATATTATTTCAATAATTAATTATTGATAATCGATAAATATTTATTGAAATTATTGAAATAATGTAGTATGATGAATTTAGAAAATTGTAAACGGAGGCAGTAATTTATGAAAGAAAACAAATATAATTCTATGTCCAAATTTTTAATAATTGTATTAAATGTGCTTATTATTATAGGGATAATAACTTGTATAAGTTTAATTTTAAGTACATTAGCTTCAAGCGATATTGGGGACTCAAATAGAAGACATATTGTAAACTGCATATTAGTCTTTATTGGTACTTCTTCCTTGATATTTATACTTTACAGTCTTAGAAGGATATTAAAATCTGTTATAAAGGAAGGACCTTTTAATATGAGTATTGTGAAAAATTTGAAGAATATAGCTATAAGCTGCTTTATTATAACTGCTTGCTATATAATAAATTTCTTTTATAATAGTCAGTTTAAAAGCTTCAGTTTAATAGATATAGGCCCAACAGGCGTACACACTGATGCTGAATTTTTGATATTCTTCTTTGCAGGCTGCTTTGTTTTGTTGTTGTCTCAAATATATAAACAGGCTGTAGAAGTAAAAGAAGAAAATGATTTTACGGTTTAGACGCTAAAGGAGGCTAATTATGGCTATAATTGTAAACCTTGATGTAATGATGGCAAAGCGTAAAATATCTCTTAATGAACTTGCTGAAAAGGTTGGAATAACTAATGCTAATTTATCTATATTAAAAACTGGAAAGGCAAAAGCTATAAGGTTTTCTACCCTTGAAGCCATATGTAAGGAGCTTAAATGTCAGCCGGGAGATATTTTAGAGTTTAGAGATGAATAAAAAAGGAGTGGGCAAAATGGAAGTAAATAAAACTTTAGAAACAAAAATTAAAGATGGACTATATTGTATGTTGTTCTCATTACTACTTGGATGGATATTTGACAAATTATTTTTTGACAAATCCTTAGGTATTTCCTACTTCTTATTTATAGGAGCATGTATAGTTTTTTTCATGTGGTCTATAAGGGATAGTTTAGCACTGTCAAAAAGCTTTGGCTGGTTTTTACTTATACCAATAGCCTTACTATCCCTTAGCTTTGCAGTTCATACTAATGATATATTTTCTTTTTTTAATTTTTTAGCAATTCCAATACTTATGATTGCAAGCTCCATTTTGATAATGAATCCAAAGCTTAGATGGGATAAAGCTAGCTTTATAATTAAAATGTTAAGAATAGGAATAGTAAATGTGTTTAATAATGTCTTTAAGCCATTTACGATATTAAAGGCTTCACTAAAATTAAAAAAATCTATTCAAATTAAAGAAGGAAAAAAGCAGATACTTATTGGTATACTTGTTTCTTTGCCTTTGCTTATAATCTTGATAGCACTATTAAGCTCTGCAGACATGGTTTTTGGCTACTATCTTACCAACCTAACAAAAATTTTTGATAATATAGACATTCAAAAATTTGTACCACATACCATAATTATTTTAGTTATAGCTTTCTATTTATTTGGTTATGTCTGGGGCTTTAAAAGTGAAGAAAAAGTCATTAATAGTGACATTAATACCCCTGCTGTAAGCTGGGAAGTTGTTACAATAATAACTGTGTTGGTTGTATTGAATATTCTGTATCTGATTTTTACCATAGTTCAATTTTCTTATCTTTATGGTGGAGCTAATGTAAAACTGCCAGCTGGTTTTACCTACGCAGAATATGCTAGAAAGGGCTTCTTTGAGCTAGCTGCTGTTACCTCTATCAATTTTATAATAGTACTAAGCTGCCTTAAATATATAAAAAAAGATAATACAAGGCTTATAAAAGTAGCTAATCTTCTTTTAACAGTGCTTGTAATATTTACATTAAATATGCTTTTTTCTGCTAATTTTAAGCTTTCTTTATATGAGGCTGCATTTGGATATACTTTTTTAAGGGTATCAGTGCATTTATTTATGTTACTGCTTTTCATACTGTGCCTATTCGTGGCTGCTGGTATTTGGTACAGTAAAATTCCTATAGTAAAAAGCATAATTGTGATAACAATAATTATGTATACTATAATTAACTATATCAATATTGACGGGTTTATAGCCAGGAAGAATATAGAGCGTTATAATGAAACTGGCAAGCTGGATGCCCATTATTTGACCTCATTATCCTTTGAAGCCGTTCCTTACATGGTTGAACTGAAGGATAAGAGCAGCATCAATATAAAAAAGATTATTGATGAAAATTTGAAATACAGAAAAGAAATACTTGATAAGCAAAAGTCATGGACTGAATTTAATTTTAGTAGAAACAGAACTAGAAAATTATTAAACCAGGGCAACTAGCACCTTGGTTTTTCTAAACATTCATTTTAACAAGTGATGTATTGTAGGTACAAAAAAGCACAATAGGAATTTTAGGCCCTATTGTGCTTTTTGTCCTATACTGTTTAATCATCTAAATCAAAATATCCAATTCCGATAAGTCCAGGCCCCGTATGTACACCAAGTGCTGGAGAAATTTGTCCCTCCATGAATAGAGTAGCTTTCTCAATATATGGCTGCATTTTTTCTTTTACTTTATCAGCTTCTTCCTGAGCACATCCATGGCAAATAGTAAGATAATAATTTTCTTTATCCTTAATTTTATCCTGTACAATTTCCATTAATTTATTAATACTTTGTTTTCTTCCTCGAGCTTTTTCAACTGTATAATAAATTCCATCTTTGTCACAAGAAATGATTGGCTTGATTTGAAGTATGCTGCCAAGTATACCCTCAACACGTCCAATTCTTCCACCCTTTATAAGATAGTGCAGCGTTTGTAAACTATAGTAAATATGTGAGCTATCAATTTTATTTTGCATCTTAGTAACAATTTCTTCAAAGCTTAAATTTTTTTCAACTAATTGTGCTGCATAAACAGAAAAAAAGCCTGAGGCAAGTGCAATATTTTTAGTATCTATAACTGCTGTTTTTATATTATTAAACTCATTACAAACCATCTGAATTGTTTTGCAAGTCCCACTCAGCCCTGATGAGATAACCGGAATAATGATTTGATTATACCCATCTCCAACTATTTCTTCTATTTTCTCATGTATTTCTCCTATAGACGGAAGACTAGTATGGGGTATTTCTTTCTCAAGATTTTCATATACTTCTTCAGGTGTAATATCGATTCTGTCATGATACGATTTGTCTTTATAATTGATGCTAAGAGGCAATTGATAAATATGATATCTTTCCAGTAAACTCTCAGGCACGTCTGAGCAAGAATCTGTCAGTATTGCAATTTTATTATCATTCATGAGTTTCTCCTTCTCCCCTGCTAATATTGTTATTCTTTTTGATTTTAGTTTCTATGATTTTTTCAGTTAAAAGTTTGCTAGATAGTGCTGTAGTAATTGTAGAAATAGCCAGCATATCATATTCGAATTTTCTCTCCTGTAATACATAAGGATTTAGCTCATCTAGAATCGGTAAAAATACTATTCTAATAGATTCCTCAAATACTTCACAAAAGGCATTATATGCTCTTTCATCTCCTTGCAAATTAACCTGTAATTGAATTCCTTCAGTAATTTTTGAAATGGGCATTATCTGCTTAAGCATAGTTATTGCAATCACAGATGCAATATGTATTTTTTCATACTTCTTCTTCACAGGTTTAGGGATCATTCCCCACTTTACATAATTATTAACCATACTTTTAGTAATAAGCTTTTCATTTTTATCATCACTTTGCATAAAAGATAGCTCATCATTCACAATTTGTAAAAGCTGATCACAATAAATAGGAAAGTAAGGTAACTCATCCCACCTGATAAGCTTTACTCTACTCATTGTCTTACTAAATTCATATAAATCTAAATTTATTTCCATAACTTTTCCTCTATCAAAAACGATTACACATAGTTATAATAACTACTTATAATATAGTACAAAACTATTGTATTGTCAAGCACATAAAAATAGCCAACAAGCTTACATATGCTTATTGGCCATTTTTATTATTCTTCACCAAATTTTGATTCTACCATTTTTATCAATGTATCTACAGCTTCGGCTGCATCGGCACCATCTGCAGAAATCGTAATATTACTTCCCTTTACTAACTGCAAAGATAATATAGTGATTAGTGATTTTCCATTTGCTGTTTTACCATCTTTGGTAACTGTTATATTAGATTTAAACTGTGTAGCTGTCTTTACAAACATAGAAGCTGGTCTTGCATGTATTCCTGTTTTATTTGCTACAACTATTTCTTTCGATATCATTATTATTTCCCCCTAGGCATTATAATTTTTGTTACTTTCTTTTTAATCAGCAAAAACCATACCAAAATTAGATTATATTTAAAAAATAAAATTTACCAATGGTTTAGGGGCTTATAACGCCTTATTTATTGCTTTTATGCTGATTCTCAAATTCCTTGGTCAGTAAAGTTTGTTATAATATTCATATTACCGGTTAACTGTCTTGATAAATTTTATCAGCAAAACAAAAAATATTTCATTTTATTTTTTATAGAAACTTTATTATTCCACAGTCCAAGCACATTGATAAAATTTATCAGCACGAATAGATACTATGATAAATTTTATCATTTATAAGTTCTTTATCCACAATCCTCCCTCAATATAAAAGCATAATAAAAAAGAATAGATTTTTTTATCTATTCTTTGTGAATTATAATTTAAATTTTCACATATCCATTGACCACTTTAGCTTTGCTACTCTAAATAAATATCAGAAAACTCAACTTTTGTTATATGAACTAAATGACTATCTAATAAATCTAATTTGCCTTGATCATTTTGCTCTTCAATTACTTTTTCACTTGGAATTAATATAGTAAAAGTGCTGCCTTTTCCTACTTCACTTTTAACTGTTATACTGCCTCCTAATGCTTCAACAAGTTTTTTTACCAATGATAAACCAATTCCAGTGCCCTCTGCTTGTCTTGATAATGAACTATCAACTTGTCCAAACCTTTCGAAAATTATATTTTGCTTATCATGTGGTATTCCAATACCATTATCCTCTACTTCAATACATATATATTCCTTTATAGATTGCAAGTTAACATATATAAATTTATCTTTTTCACTAAATTTTATAGCATTTGAAAGGAGATTCAAAAGTATCCTTTCATATTTCTCATCATCAATACCCATTATTTTTTTCTCAACTTTAGTTGTAAATATAACATTTATACCTTTTTGTAAAGCAAATGTGTTTACAGATTCTACAATAGCTTTAGTAAGAAAAACAATGTCTATGTTCCTTTTATTGATTTTAATTCTTCCAGCATTAGCTCTTGTAATATCTAATATATTATTAACTAACCTTTGTTGTCTTAATATATTAAGCTTTATCATACTTAAATATTTTTTTACATTGTCGGTCAGTTCATCAATGCATATATACTCCATTGCTTGAATAGCAGAATTAATGACATTAATAGGTGTTCTAAACTCATGTGAGATTAAAGATAAAAAATCATCCTTCATTTCCATTGATTTTTCTAACGCTTCATTTTTTTCACGTTCCATTTTTAATATTTTTTCATCTTGTTTCTTTTGTTCAGTAACATCCCTAATAGTAATAATAGACATTTTATTAGTTCCATCTGAATTAAAGATTTGATTACAATTATAGCTGCCTATCCATTTCAAATTCTTGCTTTTATTTAACACCCACATCTCGTAATTTGAAAACTGCTCTCCTTGTCTTGCTCTTGAGATAGCATACTCTGAATAGGGTATTAAAGCCCCATCAAGAGTTCTGCACTCAATATCTTCTTTATTATATATCCTTGAATGCTTATAGTCCTCAAAGCAACTAAAACCGTGCATTCTTAGCGCTGAAGTATTCATGCTAATAACATTACCATTAGAATTAGTAACGACGATACCTTCTTGTATATTATTTAAAATTGTTTCATATAATTCTTTTTGTTTATTTTGTATTATCTCTTGTTCTGATTGCATATTATTATTTCCTTGCAACTTATAACTTTCCATAATATACCTCAAAATTTTATCATTTCAAAAGATGAAATCTATTAATAAAATTGTTAAATCTTCAAAGTTAGTTCTCACAATACCCATTAATTATTATACAATCTTTTTCCATTTAAATAAATAAAAACATTTTAATTAAGCATACTTTTATTGTGTTATTATATTTAATTTACGTATGGGTATAATAATACCGTAAAATGGAGGTGGAATATTGATATGTTTAAACATGACAAAAAACTTTTAGGTGATGTTAAAGTAGATAGGCCAAACCCTCAATTTGCAGTTTTAATGCAGGAGCAGCTTGGTGGTGGAAATGGTGAATTAAAAGCTGCCCTGCAATATATATCACAAAGTTTTCGTGTAAAAGATGAAGCTATAAAAGATTTATTTCTAGACATCGGAGCTGAAGAATTAAGCCATATGGAAATGGTAGCACAAACAATAAATTTACTTAATGGTCATCAAGTTGATTATAATACTACTCAAGCTGGAGAAATTCAAACCCATGTTCTTTCAGGATTAAGTCCAGTACTCATAAACTCTTCTGGTGCGCCTTGGACTGCGGACTATGTCACAGTTACAGGTGATATTGTAGCGGATTTATTGTCAAACATCGCTTCAGAACAAAGGGCTAAAGTTGTTTATGAATATTTATATAGACAAATAAACGATAAGTATGTAAGAAACACTATAGATTTCTTATTAAATCGTGAAGAAGCTCATAATGCATTATTTAGAGAAGCATTAAATAGAGTTAAAGATACAGCCTCAAATAAAGACTTTGGAGTAACTCAAGATTCTAAGCTATATTTTGATTTATCAACACCTGGAAGATTCTTTAATAACCCGGACCCAACTCCAGTAAGCTTCGAAGCTCCTTCAAAACAACACTAATTATACTTTACTAATGATTAAATGGCACTATTATTTCTAAGATAGTGCCATTTACATATGACTAAAAATGTGCTATAAAATTATATTAACCCTGATCAGTGGAAAATAGTAAAGATTAACTTATTAACTTATTAATTTATATTAGGATACTATCACAAAATTGCTGATAAGTTTCAAGTATGTGCTCATCAAGAAAATTCAAAGCCTTTTGCTTTATTTCTTTAGGAATATTATACGCTGCTTCAGCTATACTTCCAGTTATTGCAGCAAGGGTGTCACTGTCTCCGCCAAGTGAAATAGCATTTCTTATTGCATCCTCAAAATCTATACTTTCGAGAAAAGCTGTGATAGCTTCTGGCACAGTTTCCTCACAACTCTCATTAAAGCGGTATCTAGGACGTATCTCATCAAGAGTACGTCTCAGATTGTAGCCGTATTTACTCTCAATATAAGCCTTTATCTCAACCTTTGACTTTCCTTTTCTGGCTAGAAAAATGGCTGCAGCAACTGCCTGTGCGCCTTTAATTCCTTCAGGATGGTTATGAGTTACAGCTGCACTAATTTCAGCATATTTCTCTACCTCTGGGAGAGTATCGAACAACCAAGCCACAGGTGAAACTCGCATAGCTGACCCGTTACCCCAGCTGTTATATGGATGAACGTCATCAGAAACTAGCCAACCACCAAAATGTACCCCATATCCAGCGTTAGGGTACATACGACCATACTTTTTCATTGCTTTGATTAATGCTTCAGCGCTTCCTCCATTCATCAATCCTTCTGCAATTGCTATGGTCATCACTGTATCATCGGTAAAAAAACACCCTGGACTGAAGAGTTGAAAATTCTTTGTCTTTATGTTATTCCACTCATAAACTGAGCCAATTATATCTCCAATAATTGCACCTAACATTTTATCTCATACCCCCACGCATCTTGAAATCCTCTTCAATACGGTCTTTCCAGTTTTCTGATATAGCGCAGCTAGCACGCATACAACTTACTGCTTCGCTGATTACTTCATAGTTAAGCAAAGTTCCTTTACTATCTGCATTATAATTTGCTGCCCTGTCTTTGCTGATACCAAAACGCTCAGCAGTGGCAACAGCATCAATATTAGCACCAAGAAATATAAACTCCCAGCCGTATTTTATCTTTTGACGTTCAATGATCTTTCGGACTTTTTCATAGCTGAATTCTCTGCTGGCATTTTCCATACCATCAGTTGTTATTACAAACATAACATGTTCAGCTCTCTCATCTTCCGCTGTATGTTTCTGTACACTTCCTATTTTATTGATGGTTTTTCCTACTGCATCTAAAAGAGCAGTACTTCCTCTCACAAAATACTCTTCGTCTGTTATTGGATCTATACCTATAAGGCTGGTACGGTCATGAAGCAATTCATACTTATCATCAAACAATACAGTAGTTATTACAGCCTCCCCAGGCTCATTCTTCTGTTTTTCAAGCATAGAATTGTATCCACCTATGGTGTCACTTTCGAGACCGCTCATTGAGCCGCTCCTATCAAGAATAAATACCAGTTCAGTTAAACCCTTTCTCATAATGTTATCCTCCAATCTTTATTGTGATTTAAAGATAACATTTTGTGCCTGGACATCGGTCGCATGGCAGGCGACACTTTTGTTTATGTTATAATAGTTTAATTAAACCCCTAGTAGATTCTGATCAAAAGCAAACAAAGCTTCGTTGATCTCGAAAATATTATAGTTTTCATCTTGTATAAAATACTCAATGATGATGTCAAATATACTGCTATGTGAAAGTGCAAATCCGGCCTTAAGCAGTAAATCCTTTGTTTCATCAAGATTTAATTTTAAAGCTATAGCAAAAGCAATTGCGGTAGGCTTGCTTGGCTTATAATTTATATCGTTTCTTATTTTAGAAAATAGCTTCCGGTCTATATTTGCCTTTTTATAAGTTTCTGCATCTGTCATGCCTTTTTCATCAATGAGACGCAGTAACATTTGCGAAAAGGTTTCATCCATATGCTTTACTAGTTCTGCAAGACTTCTTTTACGTTTTTTTGTTGAGGTAGATGCTTCCGATGTAGAAAATATTGGTGCTTCTAAAATGCCTATTCTTAATTGGTTTCTTTCCTGAAATCTATCTCTGGAACTAGAAGGGTTTTCTTCAATATACTTATCATCAATATATTGGTTAATGGACGAAAACAGCTTCTCAGACAACACAAATGCTGCCTTATCATACACAACCAGAAAAACCGTCATTTCATTTCTTAGCAAAAATTCACCTATGACCGAAATGGCAATTTTTAATGCATTATCTTTGGGATATCCAAATGCACCCGATGATATTAGAGGAAAAGCGATACTTTCAATATTATGCTCTTTAGCAACTGCAAGTGAGTTCTTATAGCAATCTTCCAGCAGCTTCTCCTCATTGCTTTTTCCTCCATGCCAAACTGGCCCAACAGTATGAATTATATATTTTGCAGGCAATTTGTACCCTTTTGTTATTTTGGCTTGTCCAGTTTTACAACCTCCAAGGCTACGGCATTCTTCTAGCAGCTCAGGCCCAGCAGCACGATGAATTGCTCCATCAACCCCTCCACCACCAAGTAATGATGAGTTTGCTGCATTAACAATGGCATCTGCGTATACTTTTGTTATATCATTACGGATTATTTCCAGTGGCATTACTCCACCTCCTATAATACCTTTTATTTTAAATATATTTCATGATTATTTGTAATTTCTATGCTTTTCGTGCATAAGAAATGTCTTTTTTATTGCTTATGATAATCCCTTTGAATTTCATCAATCCATTGAATGTTCTACTGGCTCTGCTCCAGCAGCTGCTTGCTTCTAAGTTTATTAAAAAAACTTGGGCATTATCTGATATCTTTTGAATCAATCTTGCAATTTATTTATTTTCATATCAAACACAGGTAATAAATCAAGTAAAAATACCCCAGCTATAATCAATATTCCTAAAGGAATAGATATACTTAATGGAAGCCAAGGCATAATGTTCATTAAAAACATTAACGGCACACTTGTTATTATCATTAAAATAAATGTGAGAAGCTTAGCATTTTTACTCGATTTTGAATATAGCACCAGTAAATAAACGATTAACAACAACATTGCATAAACACCTCTGTATGTCCATGCTCTTTTTATAATTCCAGCTGTCATTGTACGATGGGAACCTTCCCTTGCAATGATATTTTGTGATTTTATATTACCTATGCTAATAAATAAGTATAAAGTTATTAATGGTAAAACACACAAGCTAAAAACCTTAGAGATAATTTTTAAAACCTTTTTCATGATTCCCACTCCTATGCAAAGATAAACATAGTACATCATTACATGTTTTCACTATTCTATATATATCTTCTAATTCCTCCATTACTCGTGTAAATACATACATATCTTGAAATTAATGTTATAATTACTATATAAATTTAGTGTGTTTACTTAACACATGAATTTATATTTGAATCTATATTTATATATTATAAATTTTAATTAAGTAGCTTTATATATGATAAAAAGTAATATAGATTATGTTGATAATGGGAGGATTTTATGGACAAGTTAGAGAAATAAAAAAAGATTAGAGGAAGACTTTAGTTTTTATCATTTATGATTGCTCTTGTAATAGGCAACGCAATTAGTTCTTATTTAGGAGTTACAGGTAAAAAATTAATTTCATTAGATACTGCAATAAACTTGGCTATTGTAATAGTAATTGCATTTGTACTAATATAATTGCCGATAATTAGTATACAAAAACACAGATAAATAAAAACAAAAGCCTTGATTTCTCAAGACTTTCATTCACTCTGGTCTGGGTAACAAGATTTGAACTTGCGACCTCTAGAACCCCATTCTAGCGCGCTACCATCTGCGCCATACCCAGATAATGATAATATTATATCATATTATTTTATAAAATCAATATTTGAGGGAAGCTGCACAGAACTGATCTGCATATGGCGTATTGTAAATTTGGCGTACAAAGCTTTACTTGTACGCCAAATTTAATAGTATTTTATTGTTCATTATTATAGTATTATGCAGATTAGTCCGCCATTGCCTTCATTAATAATCTTTTGAAGGGTTCTTTGAATTTTAACCTGAACATCTTCTGGCATCTTGTACAGTTTGTTTTGAAGACCTTCCTTAACAACTACTTCTAAAGATTTACCAAACATATTGCTCTGCCAAATCTTTGATGGGTCGTTTTCAAACTGCTCTAATAGGGATTTTACAAGCTCTTCACTTTGCTTTTCAGTTCCCATGATTGGCGAAACCTCAGTTTCTATATCTGCCTTTATAAAGTGTAGTGAAGGTGCGCTGGCTTTAAGCTTAACTCCATATCTGCTTCCCTGCTTAACAATTTGTGGCTCTTCTAGCTTCATTTCTGAAAGCTGTGGTGCTACTAAGCCGTAACCTGTCTCTCTAACATCCCTTAGAGCTTCAGCTACTTTATCGTACTCAGTTTTAGCATTATATAAATCACTCATTATAGATAATAGCTCATTTTCGCCTCTGATTTCGCAGCCGCAAATTTCACTAAGGATATTATAGAATAAACCAGCTTTTGGAGCTAGATTAACTCTTGCAGTTCCATCTCCCATATTCATTTCAGTTAGATCAGACTGACCTAGGAATTCAACGTCTCCGAAGTCATCTAGTATCTTCTTTATATCTCTAACCTTATGAATCTTCTTGCACATGTCCTTAACGAGATTAATAAAGTTAACTTTTAGCCAATGCCTAGCTTCTAGCTTTTCAATCCACTCAGGCATGTCAATATTTATTTCTTTAATTGGGAATTCCTTTAATACTCCATTGAATACGGTTGCTACGTCTTCTTCCTTCATATTGACTACATCTAAGGTTTGAACTGGCACATCATATTTTTCTTCTAATTCCCTCTTAAGATCTAGGGTCTTAGGATCATCAACATTTGCAGAATTTAGGACCATAATAAATGGCTTATTAATTGCTTTAAGCTCTTTTACAACTCTTTCCTCAGCTTCTACATACTCGTCTCTATTTATATCAGTTATAGAGCCATCAGTAGTAATAAGCAGGCCTATAGTTGAGTGCTCATTAATTACTTTTTTGGTTCCCAGTTCAGCAGCTTCTTCAAATGGAATTTCATGATCATACCAAGGTGTATTTACCATTTTAGGAGCATTATTTTCTATATATCCGGAAGCTCCTTTTACTATATATCCAACACAATCCACCATTCTTACTTTAAACTTTGTTCCTTCTTCCATTTTTATTTCTACAGCTTCATTTGGAACAAATTTAGGTTCTGTAGTATGAATTGATTTTCCTGATGAGCTTTGTGGTAATTCATCCTTTGCTCTTTGCTTCTTGTAAGGATTGTCAATATTGGGTATAACCATTAAGTCCATAAATCTTTTTATAAAAGAAGATTTTCCTGTTCTTACAGGCCCAACAACACCTACATAGATATCCCCTTGCGTTCTTTCAGCTATGTCCTTATATATATCGAAATTTTCCAACGCATACCCTCCCGCTATTTACATATTAACAGTATATATATATTGGACAACAAAATAAAATAGTACTTTTTTTTACAAAAAAATATTAATGTGCCGTAGGAAACATCCCTCAGCACATTAATTATTTTAAAAATTAACTTCATCCTTCTTTTCTCTGGACATAAGCTCATAAACACCATATTTAGGATCTTTGCCTTCGAAAAGCACTTTGTACAGTATATCTGTTATTGGCATAGAAACGCCTAGCTTTTCTTTTAATATGTAAAATGCTTTGCAGGCTTTAATACCTTCAACAACCATTCCTATTTCATCCGAAACCTTATCTGTTGAATGTCCTTGACCAATTAATATACCTGCTCTTCTATTTCTACTGTGCATACTTGTACAAGTAACTATTAAGTCTCCCATACCAGTAAGACCGGAAAAGGTTTCTAGCTTTCCTCCAAGTTTAGTTCCTATTCTTATTATTTCGCTCATTCCTCTTGTCATTAGAGCAGCTTTAGTGTTGTCTCCATAACCAATACCGTCAGATACACCTGCAGCCAGAGCTATAATATTCTTTACAGCTCCTGCAATTTCAACGCCAACTAAATCATCATTTGTATATACCCTAAACTTATTTGTCATAAATAAGTCCTGTGTTTTTGCAGCAGCCTCCATGTTTTTTGAAGCAACAACCACTGTGGTTGGGATATCAATTGCCACTTCTTCTGCATGGCTAGGGCCTGAAAGAATAACAATTGGATTATTAGGTATTTCTTCTTCAATTACTTCTGACAATCTTTTTTGTGTACTCTCTTCTATACCCTTGGCTATACTTACAACAATTTGGTTTTCCCTTATTAAAGGCCTTAACTTCCTACTTACGTCTCTAATAGCGTGAGAAGGTACTGCAAGCACTACAGCCTCACTGCCTAGTAGTGCTTCTTCTAAATTTTCATAGGCCTTAACATTGGAAGGAATAGCTACCTTTGGAAGGTACTTGAGATTTTCTCTTTTAACGTTAATGTCTTCGATAACCTCTAAATTCTTATCCCAAACACTAACTGTAACTCCCTTTTTAGATAAAAGTATGCTTAGTGCTGTACCAAAGCTTCCCCCACCAATAAATGTTACTTTAGAATACATTTTAACTCTTCCTTTCTCTGAATATCATCTTTATACCAGTTCCTTTGAAGTCAAAGTTTTCTCTAAGCTGGTTTTCTAAATATCTTTCATATGAAAAGTGTAGAGTGTTTGGATCATTTACGAAGAATATAAATACAGGCGGTCTTGAGCTTACTTGAGTAGCATAGAAAATTTTAAGTCTATTTAGCCCAACTATTGGAGGCTCTTTCATAAGAACCGCTTTATTTATTACATCGTTTAATAATCCAGTGGAAATTCTCTTTGAATAACTATCATAGCATTCCTTAGCTAGCTCTAATACCTTATGTACCCTTTGACCTGTTTTTGCGGATATAAACAGGTAAGGAGCATAGCTCATGAAGGATAATTTATACTGTAACTCCTTCTTGTATGTATCCATGGTCTTGTCGTCTTTTTCTATTAGATCCCACTTATTTACTATAACCATTATAGCTTTACCTTGTTCATGGGCATAGCCTATAATTTTTTCATCTTGATCAGTTACACCTTCAGCTGCATCTACCATAAGTATACATACATTTGCTCTATCAACTGCTGCAAGAGTTCTAATTACACTATATCTTTCTATTTCTTCCTTGACCTTGCTTTTCCTTCTAAGTCCAGCAGTATCAATTAGTGTAAATTTACCTATATCTGTTTCTAGATAGCTGTCTATAGCGTCACGAGTAGTTCCTGGTACATCACTCACTATTACTCTATCTTCGCCTAAAAGTTTGTTTATAAGAGAAGATTTACCTACATTAGGCTTACCAACTATAGCAATACTAATTACTTCCTCTTCCTCTTCATTTTCACTGTCTTCAGGGAAGTGCTCTACTACTCTATCAAGCATATCTCCAAGACCTAAGCCTTGTGAAGCTGATATTGTAATTGGGTCACCTATACCTAGATTGTAAAATTCATAAGCATTATCTTCTTCTTTTAGATTATCAACCTTGTTAACTACTAGTACAACTGGTTTCTTACTCTTTCTAAGCATTTGAGCAACTTCTGCATCGGCAGCTGTAAGGCCTTCTTTACCATCAACTATAAATACAATTACATTAGCCATTTCCATAGCTAACTGAGCCTGCCTTCTCATTTGTGATATTATAACATCTTCACTTTCAGGCTCAATACCACCAGTATCAATAAGAGTAAAATTATACCTCAGCCACTCCGCATCTGCATATATTCTATCTCTAGTTACCCCTGGAGTATCTTCTACTATCGCTATTCTTTTTCCTGCTATTTTGTTAAAAAGTGTGGATTTACCTACATTCGGTCTCCCAACTATCGCCACTAACGGTTTTGCCATTTGTTATTCCTCCTTACCAAACTCATTTATTAAATCGACTAAATCTTCTCCGGTATAATCACAGATTATAACCTTCCTATTTAAGCTTTTTTCTAAATCTGTAACTAACACATCATCTAAAAATATTTCTTCTCCACTTCTAAGCATATTCCTTGGTATTATTATATAATCCCCAAGCTGCTCCTTTGAAAGCTGCTCTATAATATCTTTTCCAGTTAACAGTCCTGCTACAGTTATAGTTTCACCAAAAAATTTGTTGATTATTTTAACAACATTAACTTTTATTTTACTATTTGCATTATTTATCTTTTCAGCCACCTTACTTAATTCCTTATAGCCAGAAGAACCTGTTGCAATTGTAAAACTTCCACATATATTATTATTCAGATTTCCCAGGGTCTCGTCAATAGTACTTCTTAAAATTCTTATCATACCTATGCCGTCTTCAAGCTGTTCAAAGTCTCCATAAAAATCATCTGAAGGCACATCCATTTCAGCAAGCACATAAAATTCATCTGAAAGCCTTACAAAGGGACTTTCTATTTCATTAATGTATCTTTCTTGAAGTGCTTTAACAGAATTTAACTCCCTTCTGCTGCTTTCTTTGTCAAACATAGTTATATTATAAAGTCCATGTCTAAACTGTGTTGCTCCTACTGGTACTACTGCAACATTTTGAATAGACGGGTACAACTTATAAAGATCTTCTATGGTCTTTATTAGTTCACCACCATCATTTAATCCTTGGCACAAAACAATCTGACAGTTAAGTTCTATTGATGCCTCAGCAAGCTTTTGAAGTCTTTCATATATATTGCCAGCAAATCTGTTATTTAACATTTTCACTCTAAGTTCAGGATTTGTAGTGTGAACCGAAACATTTATTGGGCTTATTCTATATCTAATAATTCTATCTATATCTTCATCCTTCATATTGGTCAAAGTAACAAAATTACCTTGGAGAAATGAAAGTCTTGAATCATCATCTTTAAAATAAAGAGTTTCCCTCATTCCTTTAGGAAGCTGGTCTATAAAGCAAAATACACATTTATTGCAGCAGCTCTTTGCTTCATCCAACACAGGATTTTCAAATTCAACTCCTAAATCTTCATCATAATCCTTTTCTATTTCTAAAGCCCAAACTTCTCCATCCTGCTTTTCTATTTCTATTTCTACATATTCCTCAGCCATCAAAAATTTATAATCAATTATATCTTTTACTTCAGTAGAATTTATGCTAAGTAATTTATCTCCAACTTCGATTTCCATTTCTTCAGCTATACTGTCTGGAAACACCTTTGAAATCTTATTATTCATAGTTTCGCACCTACTTTTTCCTAAATGTATTCATTAAGTTATAATACATTAACTAGCATATTTAGTCAATCTAAATAAATAAAACCTCCTGCACTAGGAGGTTTATACTATTCATTCAAATCAACTTGATCACCAGTAACTAAGTAAATTGTCCATTCACAAATATTTGTTACGTGGTCTGCAACTCTTTCTAGGAACTTACATACAAATAAAAATTGAGTTGCCTGATTAACTGTGCTTGAATCTTTTGCCATTAGGCCTAACAATTCAGAAAAAACTTGTTTGTAAAGAGCATCTACCTTATCATCCATTTTACAAACTGCATAAGCTTTTTCTACATTTCCTTCAACATAGGCATCCAAGGCTTGCTTTATCATTTCCTTAACTATATCTGCTGCTTTAGGTATATCTATTAACTGCTTAATGTATTTTTCACCTTTAAGCCTTTTAGTAATTTTAGCTATATCTACTGCATGGTCAGCCATTCTCTCTAGGTCAGTAACTATTTTAGTAGTAGTAAATATATTTCTTAAATCAAGAGCTAGTGGCTGCTGAGTTGCTATTAATTTTATACATTTACCTTCTATTTCCCTTTGAAGTTCATCAACTAAATCATCATTGTCTATTACCTTATTTGCTTGTGCATCATCTTGATTTACTAGTGCTTCTATACACTCATATATCTGCTTTTCAACAATACTTCCCATTCTCAGTAAATCATTGTGAAGCTCCTGCAGGTTTGTATCGAAGGATCCTCTTGTCATTTACTCTCACCTCTTTATAAATAATTATTTATACATATATTATATCATCTTTAATATATTAAGTTTAACCAAATCTTCCAGTAATATAATCCTCAGTTCTCTTATCCCTTGGTTTGTAGAAAATATCTTCAGTTTTGTTATATTCGACTACTTCACCATTTAGGAAAAATGCGGTATTGTCTGATATTCTTCCTGCCTGCTGCATATTGTGGGTTACAATTATTACTGTATAATTCTTTTTAAGTTCATCCATAAGTTCTTCTACTTTTAAAGTTGAGATTGGATCTAGAGCTGAAGTTGGTTCATCCATTAAAAGTACATGTGGCTCTACAGCTAAAACTCTTGCTATACATACTCTTTGCTGCTGACCTCCAGATAAACCTAAGGCACTCTTTTTTAGTCTGTCCTTTACTTCATCCCATAGAGCTGCTCCTCTAAGACTTTTCTCTACTATTTCATCAAGCTTATTCTTATTTGTTATTCCATGAATTCTTGGTCCATATGCAATATTGTCATATATAGACATAGGGAAAGGGTTTGGCTTTTGAAATACCATACCAACTTTTTTTCTAAGCTCAATTACATCGTAATCTGTATATATATTTTTCCCCTCGTACAGCACTTCTCCTTCAATTCTAACACTATCAATTAAATCATTCATTCTATTTATTGTTCTTAAAAATGTAGATTTTCCGCAGCCAGACGGACCAATTAGTGCGGTAACAGCATTTTCCTCTATGTTAAGGCTAATATTTTTTAGTGCCTGTGAATTTCCATAAAATAAATTAAGACCTTTTGTTTCAATTATGCTCATCTTATTTCCCCCTTACTTTGTTCCTGTATATCTATTATAAAGTCTTTTTCCAAGCATTCTAGCAGATATATTAAATAGTAGTACCATAATTATTAAAACAGCTGAAGCACCATTTGCTATCTTTGCAGCATCTGGCACCATACCTTCAGAGTTCAATTTCCAAATGTGAACAGCTAATGTTTCTCCTGATCTAAATAAGCTAAATGCGGAACTCTTGCCCATTGAACCAAATTTTAATGCTGGAGCACTCATACCCGCTGTATATATTAAAGCTGCAGCTTCACCAAAAATTCTTCCTGAAGCCAATATTATACCTGTTATAATCTGAGGAAGTGCGGAGGGTAATATAACCTTTCGCATAGTCTGCCACTGTGTAGCCCCCAGTCCTAAGCTAGCTTCCTTAACACCCTTAGACGCTGCTCTAATAGCATCTTCGCTAACTCTGGTAAGTGCAGGCAAGTTTAATATGCTAACAACAAGTGCTCCTGACAGTAGTGTATATCCCCACTTTGTCATTTGAACAAAAACTAAAAGTCCAAATAAACCTACAACTATAGATGGAAGTGAGGACATAGTTTCAATACATAATCTTATAAAGTTCAAAAACTTACCTTCCTTTGCGTATTCTGCAAGATAAATTCCTGCTCCAATACCTAGTGGAACAGTAATTAATAGTGTAATAAAAAGCAAGTAAAATGAGTTAAATAATTGTCTTCCAATTCCGCTGCCTGCTTCTCCAAATTTAGGCTTTCCAAATAGGAATTTTAAATTAAGAGATTGTCTTCCATTGTATAATATATAACCTATAAATACCGCTAATAGAATCAATACAAATGCTGCAACTATATATAATATCACTGTAGCTATTTTATCTTTTAATTTAGCACTCATTAAACCTCACCTCTTTTACCTATTTTTCTTATAATTAATATGAATATAAAGGATATTATCAAAAGTAACAGAGCCATAGACCAGAGTGCATTATTCCATTCTGTACCTCCAACTGTATTAGCCATGTCCATAGTGAGTACACTTGTTAATGTTGAAGTTGTATTTAATAATCCCTTTGTCAAATTAATAGAGTTACCTATAACCATTTGAACAGCAAGTGCTTCACCAAAAGCTCTCGCAATTCCAAGTACTACTCCAGTTAAAATCCCAGATTTTGCAGCAGGAATAATTACTCTGCTGATTGTCTGCCACCTTGTTGCACCTAAACCATAGGAAGCCTCTATATACTCTCTTGGTATAGTTCTAATTGCATCAGAGGATATACTAGTGATAGTAGGTAAAATCATAATGCTTAATACTAGAATACCAGCAAGTAAGCTAAAACCTAACCCACCAAAGCTTGCCTTAATAAGTGGAACTAAAACTGTTATACCTATCCAACCATAAACTACAGAAGGGACTCCAACAAATAATTCCATAGCTGGCTGCAGTAATTTTGTTCCTAGCTTCGGAGATATCATATTCATAAATATAGCTAGTGCAACTCCTACTGGCGCACTTATAATTACAGCTCCTAAGGCAACAAAAGTTGAACCTGCAATAAAAATCAGTGTTCCAAACTGTGGTCCTCCTTTTTCTGGTCCTAAATCAGGCTTCCAGTTAGTTGAAAATAAGAATTGAATAATTGAATGTTTATCCTTCACGAATGTATTTAGTCCTTTGGAAGCTACGAAAAATATAATAGAAAGTGTAAGAATTACTATTAATAGTCCACAAAAGGTAGCAAATCCACGACCTAAATATTCATTTTTTAATTTAACGCCAAAACTCCTCTTCTCCATAATCATACCTCTTATATATTATTTGATTTGTATTTACATAACTTTAGACCGGCTGTAAAATGCAGCCAGTCTTATAAGCTATCTTGTAACTTTCATGTCCTTTACTGAAATGTATCCTAATTTATCAAGTATAGGTTTTACTTCGTCTTTTGACATATAATCTATATAAGCCTTTATAAGTTCTTTTGGCTCACCTTTAGTATACATGTGTTCATAGGACCATATTGGGTATTTTCCAGCAGTAATATTCTCTTTATTTGCATCTAATCCATCAAGCTTTAATACATTTATTGACTTTCTAACATCTGTAGTTAAATAGCTAAGTGCTAGATATCCTATTGAACCATCTGTTGATTGTATTGTCTTTTGAACTAACCCACTGGAATCCTCTTGAAGGCCTACTCCTTCAACTTCATCCTTACCATCAAGACCATACTTCTTAAAGGTTGCTCTTGTACCAGAAGACTTTGGTCTGTTTATTATTTGAATTTTCATGTCATCTCCACCAACTTCTTTCCAGTTAGTTACCTTCCCAGTGAATATATCTATAAGTTGAGCTTTTGTTAAGTTAGTTACCTTAACTTTGCTATTTGTAACTACTGCAAAACCAACTACTGCAACCTTGTGGTCTACAAGGACTTTAGCATCCTCTGCCTTAAGCTTTTCCTCTGCAAATATGTCTGAGTTTCCAATGTCAATAGAGCCTTGAGATACTTGAGTAAGTCCAGTTCCGCTTCCTCCGCCTTGTACATTAACAGTTACTCCTGGATTATTATCATTAAATTGCTTTGCAACTTGTTCAGCCAAAGGCTGAAGAGCAGTGGAACCTGCTGCCGTTATAGTTCCTGATAATTCTTTATTGTTTGCTGATTTTTCTTCTTTATTTCCACATCCTACAAAAGCACCTGCAACAAATGTTATTGAAAGTGCAGCAATAATAGCTTTTAGACCTGTCTTTTTCATATTTTTATTCCTCCAATTCATTTCATGCTTTAACGTTTCTACAATATTGATTATATATTGTTAAAGTTAATCGAATATTATCGTATTGTTAAGCATAATTAACATACATTAAAAGTAAACTACTTTTGAGTAATATATAAACTGATATTATTTTCCTCAATAGTATTAGCTTATATGTATAAACTTGATTTATTTTTGTAATATTTCTAACTTGTACTTAGTATTAAGTGTAAGAAATAAAAAAAGAACAGATTACTCTGTTCTATTAATTGGAATCTTTATAGTAAATTTTGTTCCTACTCCCAATTCACTTTCAACATCAATAGTGCCATTTAAGCTAAGTATTATATGTTTTACAATAGCAAGACCTAATCCAGTTCCCCCTTGAGCTCTAGATCTAGCTTTATCAACTCTGTAAAACCTTTCGAATATCCTTTCTTGATGCTCTTTAGTCATTCCTACTCCAGTATCTCGAACCGAAAGCACCACATTATTTTCTTCCACCTTTGTTTCAACAAATACCTTATCACTCTCTTCTGAATATTTTATAGCATTATCCACAAGGTTTAAAACCATCTGTTTAAACCTATCTCTATCCCCAACCAGCTCTGGTACTTTATCTCCTAAAATTTCTACATTGATTTTTTTAAGGTCAGCAGTGTTTTTAAGTAAGTTATACACATTTTCAATTATCTCATTAACGTTAATTGACTCAGTTTTGCTTTCACCATGCTGCTCTATATAGGAAAGTGTAAGAATATCATTTATAAGCCTTGTTAGTCTTTCGGCTTCGTCATCTATTATGTTAAGGAATTTTTCTTTTGTGGCAGCATCATCAACATATTTTAAAGTTTCAGCAAAGCCTTTAATTGAGGTTAATGGGGTTTTTAACTCGTGGGATACATTAGCCACAAATTCAGAACGCATATTTTCAAGTCTCTTTAAATCAGTAATATCCTGTACAACAGCAACTGTACCGATTAATCCCCACTCATTTCTTATGTCAGTGGTTTTTATTCTTAATTCCCTTTCCTTAGGCCACCATATTTTCAATTCTCTATTGTTTTCATGTTTATTTTTAAAGACTTCTTCAAGCTCAAAATTTCTTATAATATCTAATAGGTTTAATCCAATTATATCTCTATTTATTCCAAATATATCTTCTGCACAGGAATTAATCATTATAACCTTATTATTTTTATCTATTGCTATAACACCACTATCCATACTCTGCAGAATAGCACTAAGTCTGTTTTGTTTATCTGTTACGTCTTTTAAAGTATCCTGAAGTTTATCAGCCATATTATTAAAAGTTTTTGCAAGTTGTCCTATTTCATCATCCTTAATTGCCTTTACTCTTCTATCAAGTTCACCATAGGCTACCTGTGAAGTAATAAACTGCAGGTTTTTTATTGGCTCTAAAATAACTTGAGAAAATTTTAGTGAAACAGCCATAGCCATAGCTAAAACCAATATTACTGTTATAATATAATATCTTAAATATGTTTCTTCAAAGTTAGTTATAATCGCCATTGGCATAGAGCTTCTCATTATATAACCATCACCAAAGGCTGTAGCATAGTAGAGCATATTTTTATTTATTGAATGACTAAATCTTTCGCTAAACCCATTGCCAATTACCCTAGCATCTAGCACTTCTTTTCTGGTATTATGATTATCCATAGTTTCTCTATCGGCCACTGAATCATATATAACTTTTCCTTCTTTATCAATTAAGGTTACTCTAATATCTACTGAACTATAATTTTTTTTAAATAGAGTTTCTTTATCCTTAATATTTTCAGTATTAAAAAAGCTTATAAGCACATCATTATTTTGTTTTAAAGTCTTTTTGGTATTTTCAGTATACTGATGATTAATAATAATTGTAAATAGTGCAGTCAACACTATAAAGCTGCAGGTTAAAATTGATAATATAGTAAATATTAATTTCTTTTTCATCTTATTCACCTAAATTAAATCTGTATCCAACTCCCCTAATGGTTTCAATATACTTTGGATTCTTATCATCATCTTCTATTTTTTGTCTCAAGTGCCTTATATGCACATCTACTGTTCTAGTTTCACCTATATACTCATATCCCCATATTTTATCTAGTAAAAAGTCTCTTGTCATAACCCTGCCCTTATTTTTTATAAGAATTTCTAACAATTCAAATTCCTTTAATGTTAATTCTACCTTTTTAGCATCCTTCAATACCTCATGTTTTTCAAAATCAACTACAATATTATCGAATTTAAAGGACTTTTCAACTGGCTGAAATGTTGTTCTCCTTAAAACTGCTTTTACCCTTGCAGTAAGTTCTCTTACTGAAAAAGGTTTGGTAATGTAATCATCAGCTCCAAGCTCAAGTCCAAGTATTCTGTCCAATTCTTCACCTTTAGCAGTTATCATTATAATTGGAATATTTGAGATATTATTGTCCTTTCTTATCTCTTTACAAACCTCAAACCCATCCATGCCAGGTAACATTAAATCTAGCAAAACTAAATCAGGATGCTCATTTTTTACAAGCTTTAGAGCCTCTATACCATTACCAGAACACAATACCTTGTACCCCATATTTTCCAGGTTAAACTTTATCAATTCCTGTATATGCTCTTCATCATCTACGATAATTACTTTTTCCTGAGACATAATATACCTCCTCATTTTTTCTTTTTGAGTTATGTAAATTTATATTATCTTAATATTATAAATGAGAACATTCTACCGCTTTCATTAGCGGCTTTTCTGTAAGAGTGAAGTTTATAATCTGTATTGCAAAAGGTACACATATCCAAAGTATGAATGTTAGTCTTTTGCACCCCTTTACTTAGTAACTGGGCTTTAATACAGGCTTCTAAATCTAAGTTTTTACCTTTTGAAATTTCTATGTTACTATACAGGTTATGCTTTTTAAAATTAGAAATTAGGTTTTCTCCAACCTCATAGCAACAAACTTTATTATGTGGTCCAATATATGCTGTAATATTTTCAGGCTTAGAGTTATAGGTATTTTTCAAAGCATCTATAGTTTTAGGGACAATATCAGCTAGTGTGCCCTTCCACCCACTATGAACAGCAGCTATTGAATGCTTCTCCAAATCATAAAGTAAAACAGGCACACAATCGGCAGTAAAAACTCCTATAGCAATATTTTTATTATTAGTTATTAAGGCATCACCTATGTAGGTACTGCCATCATATTTGTATATCTTATCACTGTGAATTTGTTCTAAGTATCCAACTGAATCAACATTAAACCATTTCTTAAGCTTTTCTATATTAAAAATTCCCTGTTCCCCATCTATCTTAAAGTTAAGCTTTCCTTCAGCAGTAGAGAAAACACATTCCATCCCTGTTTCTTTAAATGAAATAAACTTATAATTTTCAATATTAGTTTCCACTCGTTTCACCTACCCATACTAACATTATTTTAACATTAATAGCAAATAAGCTGTAGTAAATAAAAATCTTTTAACTAAATTAACTAATTCTTAACATAATAAAAATGCCCATAGGGCATTATTTAGTAATCATCAAATTTTTAATTTCCTCCATAAAGGTATTGATATCTTTGAATTGTCTGTATACAGATGCAAACCTTACATAAGATACTTCATCAATATCCTTTAAATAAGACATTATCATTTCTCCAATATATTCTGATTTGACTTCAGTTAGCATTTGATTACTGAGCTGCTTTTCAACTTCATTAGCTATTTCTTCAATTTGTGCTCTAGAAACAGGCCTTTTTTGGCATGCTTTTAAAACTCCATTTATTATTTTTGACTTATCAAAACTTTCTCGATTAGAATTCTTTTTTATAACTAAAATTGGAATATCCTCAATTTTTTCATAAGTAGTGTATCTTTTAGAACACTTAAGACATTCTCTTCTTCTTCTTATGGCCATATCATCCTCAGTAGACCTAGAGTCTACCACTTTACTTTCTTCATGGTTGCAGAAAGGACACTTCACTTTGCTCACACACCCTTTTGTCAAAATAGTTGTTAATAATTATTATACCTCTGATTCTAAATATTTTCTACTCCTTATCGTCAAGATTCAGATCGCTGCCATCAATTAAAACTACATCTATCCCTACTTTTGTTACCTTTTCCCACGGAATTTCTATTCCTTCAGATTTACCAAACCATGACACCTTCTGATCTGGAAGAATGATAGATATAATTTTATATTCATTACAATCTATTTTCAAGTCTTTTATATATCCTAGCTTTGCTCCTGTGGAAGTATCAATAACTTCCATGGATCTTAAGTTTCCTATTGAATATAATGACTTTTCCATATAAATTCCCACCTTCGTTAAAATTTTATAAATCACCTTATAAATTTATATGAATAATCACTATGTAAAATGCATTTTTTGAAAATAAAATAAAAAAGAGCCAAAATTGGCTCTAAACATACTTTCTCATATGTCTTAATGCAGTTTTTTCAAGTCTTGATACCTGTGCTTGTGAAATTCCTATTTCATCAGCAACTTCCATTTGAGTTCTTCCATCAAAAAATCTTAATGTAAGTATTAATTTTTCTCTATCATTTAGTTTTTTCATGGCTTCTTTTATGGAAATATTTTCAAGCCAGGACTCATCTATATTTTTACTATCGCTGATTTGATCCATAACATATATGGCATCTCCGCCATCATGATAAATTGGTTCAAACAATGATACAGGATCTTGTATAGCATCAAGTGCAAATACCACTTCTTCTCTTGGTACCTTAAGTTCCTTTGCTATTTGCGAAATAGTTGGCTCTTTGTTGTTTTCATTTACTAGTTTATCTCTAACCTGCAGGGCTCTGTATGCTATGTCTCTTAATGACCTGCTTACTCTTATTGAGTTGTTATCACGCAAATATCTTCTTATTTCACCAATTATCATTGGAACTGCATATGTAGAAAATTTTACATTCTGAGATAAGTCAAAATTATCAATAGCTTTGATAAGGCCAATGCATCCAACTTGAAATAAATCGTCAACATTTTCTCCTCTATTATTGAATCTTTGTATTACGCTCAGCACCAGTCTTAGGTTCCCTCTAATAAACTTCTCTCTGGATTCTTGGTCACCATCCTTCATACTCATTAAAAGCCTTCTCATCTCAGCTTCCTTTAAAACTGGTAGCTTTGCAGTGTTCACGCCGCAAATTTCAACTTTATTTATCATCATGTAGTATCAGCCCCTTTTGAATAGTCGCATTTAAATTATCTCCCTTTGGGGCAATTTTATACTAAAGACAACCTTAAATCATTTTATTTATTTCCTTCTTTAATCTTTTAATTATTCTCTTTTCCAGCCTGGATATATAGGACTGTGAAATTCCAAGCATATCGGCAACTTCCTTTTGAGTTTTCTCACCCTGTCCATTAAGCCCAAACCTTAGCTGAACTATCTCTTTTTCTCTAATGCTTAGCTTCTTCATAGCCACCAGCAAAAGCTGCTTATCCACTTCATCTTCTATCAGGTTATATACAGAATCATTTTCTGTGCCTAAAATATCAGAAAGCAATAGTTCGTTACCATCCCAATCAATGTTCAGAGGTTCATAAAAAGAAATTTCTGCCTTCACCTTGCTGTTTCTTCTTAGATACATAAGTATTTCATTTTCAATACATCTTGAGCCATATGTAGCTAGCTTTATCTTCTTATTTGGATCAAAGGTATTAACTGCCTTTATGAGTCCAATAGTTCCAACTGATATTAAATCTTCAACATTAACCCCTGTATTTTCGAATTTCCTTGCAATGTATACTACTAATCTAAGGTTTCTTTCTATAAGTATGGAGCGTACACTCTCATCTCCTGTAACTAGCTTGCAAACAAGGTCATCCTCTTCTTCCTTGCTCAAAGGAGGTGGAAGCGCATCATTACCACCTATATAATATACCTTTTTTGCAAACCATTTAAATCGTATTAGTATCCTATTCAATAATATTTTTAACTTAAACATAATTTCCCCCCATACTCTAAATAATTCCTCGAGATAGTAGTGCATCATAGTCGTTATAATTGCTTAGTTTATTATCACAGAATGCAACTATTACCTCTGCATATTGAACTTTATTCCCATAATATACCTCAACATGGTCAGGTTTGAACCCCTGCATTTTATCTGAATAGCCATTTACTACCTGATACGGAATATAAAATTTATCATATTTTTCTAAATTAACATCCAGCATAGCTTCCTTTTCTACAATAATAACCGGCAGATTTGTTGCTGGTTCTCTCAATTCATTACCGGTATCTAAAAACGCCTTAACTCTCTTTTTATTATCCTTTGTAACAATGTCCACTATAAATATAAGAGTACTTATATCTCTTCTATCTTTAATAAAAACCACTAGTCTATGTATAATCAAATAAACAATCATTAAGGAAATTAATAGCCATTCATAAGGAAAACTATATATAACACTTGAGAATTCTGGTTCGTTTCCTCTACTTATATTCAAATAAAAGCAAACTCCCGCTAGGAGCATAGAGTATAGTATAAAGATGCCAGTAATTTTTAAATTAACTATTACGTCCCGTTGTTTGAAGCAAATCAAAATCATAACAATTGATACAGCAATTTTAAATGGTAATGTTGTAAAAATAACTGCCTTAGGATACAATAATGCAATTACGTATAAACTTCCTAGAAAACTTGACAAAACTAAATTTCTATTCTTAGATGGAATTTTAACTGTTTGAGAAGTTATATCCAACAGAAAATAGTTTACAATGAAGTTCACTAATAGCAAAGTATCTAAATATACTACCACTCCTCCTCCCTCCTTTAAATTTATTATATACCTGCAAACTTCAAAATTTTGTCATTTTATAAATGTATGCCTCATTTTTATAACTCAAAAAACGGGAATATTTTACATTTACATAGACTAATATTCATTCAAAAAAAGCGATGTAGCAAAAAAAGAGCAATGAAATATTATCATCTGCTCAATTCTAGCTTATTTATTTCAAAAAAATAAAAAGGATGTCAAAGTTTAGACATCCTCATTATTATTTTATCTCTTTTTTCTTCTTAAAAATGCAGGTATTTCAATATCACTTTCTAGGTATTCTTCCTTTTCTAGAGTTAAAGCAGCTTCTTCTTTACCTGGTACAGCTTTGCTTCCAGGGATTTCTTTCTTTAATTCTTCAAAACCAGTTGCTATAACAGTTATTCTAATTTCATCCTTAAGATTTTCATCGATAACTGCACCTACAATTATATTAGCATCAGGGTCTGCTGCATTTTGAACAATTTCTGCAGCTTCATTCATTTCTATAAGTGAAAAGTCCGGTCCACCCGTTATGTTAAGTAACACTCCAGTAGCGCCAATAATTGAAGTTTCTAATAAAGGACTTGATATAGCTTGTTTAGCCGCATCTTGTGCTCTATTATCACCTTTTCCAAGACCAGTCCCCATATGAGCTAGGCCTCTATTTAACATAATAGTTCTAACATCTGCAAAGTCAAGATTAACAAGACCTGGTATTGTAATAAGGTCTGAAATCCCCTGTACACCTTGTCTTAACACATCATCAGCCAACTTGAAGGACTCAGTTAAAGGAGTCTTCTTATCAACTATGGAAAGAAGTCTTTCATTTGGTATGGTTACAAGAGTATCAACCTTTTCTTTAAGACTATTTATGCCCATTTCAGCATGAAGCATTCTTTTTCTTCCTTCAAATGGGAATGGCTTTGTTACTACACCTACAGTTAAAATTCCCATAGATTTTGCTATCTCAGCAATTACAGGAGCAGAACCTGTTCCTGTACCACCGCCCATACCTGCGGTAATAAATACCATATCAGCACCTTTTATAGCTTGTGCAATTTCTTCTTTACTCTCTTCTGCGGCCTTTTGTCCGATTTCAGGATTTGCTCCTGCTCCTAGACCTTTAGTTAATTTATCACCTATTTGTATCTTCTGAGATGCTTGTGAAAGCATTAAAGCTTGTTTATCTGTATTAATAGCGATAAACTCCACATTTTTTAGACCATTTTTAATCATTCTATTAACAGCGTTGTTACCACCGCCACCGCATCCGATAACTTTTATTTGTGCAAATTGTTGAATTTCAACATCAAAATCAAGCACAGTAATACCTCCTTATTAAAAAAATTCTACAAAAAAGTTCTTAATTTTTGTTATGACACTGCTACCTTCACTGGTATTTTCTTTTTCTTTATATGCTGCAAATGAACCTTTACTACTTAGTTCACTATTGCTCTCAGCTACATTTGTAAGCTTTAAACAGCTTACTGCATCCTTTATGACTCCAACAGCAGCTGCATATGTAGGACTAGAAGCACCAACATATTCAGGTATCCCTATTCTAATAGGCTTACTCAAAATATTATCGCCAAATTCACTAATACCTTTAAATAATGAAATGCCTCCTCCAACAATAACTATACCTGATATTTCGTCATAATAATTATTTTCTTTAAGCTTTTTATAAATAAAATAAAATAATTCCTCAACTCTAGCCTGAATAATTTCTGTAAGCATAATGTAGTCAACCTGCACTACATTATTATATCCTGCATTTACAGTAATTTTCTCATCATAGGGTTTTACTGCATTTTGTACGCTTCCATACTTGATTTTTAATTTTTCAGCCTCAGTAGCTGAAATCTTTAAGCAAAGAGAAATATCATTAGTTATAGTACTTCCACCAAGTGGAATCGTAGATGTATTTACTAAATTTCCACCCTTATAAATAGAAATATCTATTGTTTCAGCTCCAACATCTACAAGTGCTGTACCAAGTGACATTTCTTCCTTTGTAAGTACTACTTGTGATATTGCTACTGATTCTAATACTATTCCATTAATATCAAGTCCTGATTTAGATACACTCTTGCAAATATTATTAACTATAGTTGCTTGAGCTGCAATTAACTTAGCATCAACTTCCAGCCTCAAGCCTGACATTCCAATAGGGTCCTTTATATTTTCATAGCCATCTACTATAAACTGCTCAGGTAATATACCAATAATAGCTTTGTCTGAAGGTATAGCAACCACTTTCGCAGCTTTTATAACCCTATCAACATCACCATTCTTTATTTCTCTATCATCAGATGAAACAGCAACAACACCTTTACTAGGAATTAACTCGCTTATTCCACCTGGCAAGCAAATATATGCGCCGTGTATTTGAGTATCTACCATTCTCTCTAATTGTTCAATACAATTTTTTATGGAATCAGAGGTGCTGTCAATGTCAACAACTACTCCCTTTTTGAGTCCAACACAAGGTACAGATGTAATACCAACAATTTGCATCCTACCTTGTTTATCTACTCTGCCAACTGCAGCACAAACTTTTGAAGATCCAATATCAATTCCGACTATGTAATCACTCATTCAGCCTCTTCCCCCCTTACAAGAGAACCCTTAAGTTATATATTCAACACAAATATTTTTTTTCCTCTTAAAATTATTTATTTTTTATCATATTTTAATTTTTTTTGTAATATAATTTTAAATACAGATAAAAATTAATAAAAAAAAAGGAAAAGTTTAAAACTTTTCCTTTAACCTTTAATTAACTTTTTCCAAATCTGTTATATTAACACTTCTTGTATGTACTGTGTGACTCCATTCTTTTTTATTTCTATCAATTATTCCTTGTATAGAAATTGGAAGCCAAGTAATAGCATACACTGGGTATAGTAAATAATAGATAAATATTTTAAAGTTCAATTTTTTTTCTAATACTAAAATAAATGGAGTATAAATAAACTGAAGTATTCCAACCAATAAGGCTACTATAGTTATCAAATTATACTGAGCGACATTTAAGGAATTTAATACAGCCCCACTTTGAATTTTATCAAGTTGACCCATAAAATTCATGCCTTTATCAATACCGCTTAGTATCATTGCAAGTCCCAAAAGTATTGTGACAATTGGCTGTATACTATATAGCGCACAATCAAGGGCGGTAATGCTGCGTTCTTTAATGGCCTTTTTAAGAAGTTTAAAGAAGTATCTGCTTGATACATCAGCAAACCCTTGCATCCATCTTTTTCTCTGCCACCAAGACTGAGCGAGTCCTAAAGGTTTTTCATCATAGATTACTGCCTCATGTGCCCAACCTACCTTGTATCCATTTAGAACTAATTTACATGTAAACTCTAAGTCCTCAGTTAGACAAGTTGCACCCCATCCTAATTCTTTAAGAATAGTGGTATCTATGCAAAAACCTGTTCCACCTAATTGATTTGATAAACCTAAGTTTCTTCTTGAAAGCTGAAACATTCTATTTGAAGTCCAAAAGGAAATGGAATAACTTCCAGTAATCCATGTGTCTGTAGGGTTTTTGCTGTCTAAGTATCCTTGAACAACCTTATATCCTTCACATAATTTTTTGTTCATTTCTTTTAAGAAGTTCTTTGAAGCTAAATTGTCAGCATCAAATATTACTACTGAGTCATACTTTTTTTCCATCTTGAAAAGCCTGTCAAACATCCATTCTAATGCATAGCCTTTTCCTTTTTTTGTTTTGTTAAATCTCTCACATACTATAGCCCCTGCTTCTCTAGCCTTTAATGCAGTATTATCACTACAGTTGTCAGCAATTACAAAAATATCATAGAGCTCTTTAGGATAATCTAGTCTTTTCAAACTAACTACAATATCTTGAATAACTGTTTCCTCATTATGCGCAGCTACCAAAAGTGCAAAGCTCTTTACAGGTTTTGTATCGTTATTTTCTTTTTTTCTATAAATACCAAAAAATGAAATACATAAATAGTACATTGAGATTACAAAAACTACATTAGTGAGTGCAGTATAACTAACGCGCAATATTGTATTTAAAATATCCAATATCAATCCCCCCTAGTTCACACATATTTTAGCACAAAAATAATTTAATTACTATAGAATTTTTAATAATTATTATTTTTTTTGATTTCAATAGAAAATCAAATTAATAAAGAGCAATAATTAGCATCAACTGAATATTCTTAATTTTTCAGTATTTTTAAACTTTACACATTATACTTACTATTCTATACTATAAAGTTAAATTTGAAATCATTTCCACAATATGTTAATATATAAGTGACTATTAACAGCTGCTGCTGTAAAATAGCATTAAAAAAGGAGGTAGCCCTTATGTGGTGCTACAAAATATTTTATTATGTAAATATCAAACTTTTACATCGAAAGGATGAGTCCTTCTGGTAAATCAGCTAATGCAGCTTTTTTCTAATTGCATTAGGAGGTTTATTATGGATTTAAATACAAATGTTATTATTGAGGACCTATCCATTAGCTTTGATGAAATTGAAATCATCAAAAATTCTACTAATTATAATAACTATAATAATACATCAGACAATGACATATGTTTAAAAGCAATTGATTACATGCTATTTTAATTATAAGAACCTGAAAATTCAGGTTCTTATTTTATATTTTTACAAATTTATAAAGATATTATTCTCCCTAGCATTTCTTTATCTATAGAATACGTCATAGCATTATCATAAGATATAATGTTCTTCTTATAAAGTTCTGCTAAAGCCATATCCATTGTCTTCATCCCATATTTTCCACCAGTTTGTACTGCTGATTCTATTTGATGAGTTTTACCCTCTCTAACCAAGTTTTGTATAGCTGGTGTAGCAATCATGATTTCAAGCGCTGCTATTCTTCCATTATCATTAATTTTAGGAACAAGCTGCTGTGAAACAATTCCCTGTAGAACAGCCGCAAGTTGAATCTTTATTTGCTGCTGCTGATGTGGTGGAAAAACATCGATTATTCTATCGATTGTCTTTGAAGCACCAATTGTATGAAGCGTAGAGAATACCAAGTGACCAGTTTCCGCTGCAGTAATAGCAATAGAAATTGTTTCTATGTCTCTCATTTCACCAACTAAAATTACATCTGGGTCTTCACGAAGTACAGCTTTTAAAGCATTTTGATAGCTTTTGCTATCCTTTCCTATCTCCCTTTGATTTATTATGGATTTATTATGTTTATGAAGATATTCAACAGGATCTTCTAAAGTTATAATATGTGCTGCTCTATTTGCATTAATTTCATTTATCATAGCTGCGAGTGTGGTACTCTTACCACTTCCAGTAGGTCCAGTAACTAAAACTAATCCTCTTTGCTTTTCAGTAAGCTCCTTTAAAACTGGAGGAAATCCAAGTTCATCTAAGTTTGGTATTTTTAATGCAACAACTCTTATAGAGATTGCATCACTTCCTCTTTGTTTGAAGATGTTTACTCTAAACCTTCCAAGTCCGGCTATAGAATATGAAGTATCTATTTCTCCTCTCTTCAAATATTCCTCATAATCTTCCTTTAAAATTTCTCGTGAAAATTCCTCGGTAGCAACAGGAGTTATCTTACTATAGTCCAGATGAACTAATTCTCCATTTACTCTTATAGTTGGTGGTATTCCTACTGTTAGATGTAGATCCGATGCGCCTTCCTTAACTGTTCTTTCTAGTAATTCATTTAAAATACTCACCTTTATCCCCCTTTAGTTTTGATTTAAAACATATTAAAATTTGTAGTTAATTGTTATTATACCTAAATCCTATTCTATCATTAAAATTATTAATTTTATACATTTTTTATGGATTTTTTATCATAAATATGCTTTTTCTTTTTAAAATGCAAAAATTAAAGCATTGAACACAATAATTTTTATACATATAATTCGTGTTCAATGCTTTATTTTTAGGCACGCTTTTTTAAAAACCATTATTTATTGCTGTTAAGCTCCTTAAAAAGTTTTTTCAAGGCCCTTTTCTCAATCCTAGATACATATGATCGAGATATTCCAAGTAACTTTGCTATTTCCCTTTGTGTTTTTGGCTTTCCATCAATTAGCCCATATCTCATTTCAATAACTAATCGCTCTCTTGGTACTAGAGACTTTTCAATTTTAGAGTACAACTTCTTTACTTGTATTTTATTTTCTACTATTTCAATTATGGAGTCTTCATCACTACTTAGTACATCCATTAAGGAAATTTCGTTTCCTTCCTTGTCTATCCCAATAGGCTCCTGTAGGTATACTTCACCTTTTGTTTTTTTGTTATTTCTTATAAGCATTAATATTTCATTTTCAATGCATCTTGCTGCATAAGTGGCAAGCCTAGTTCCTTTATTGCAATCAAAAGAATCTATAGCCTTAATTAATCCTACAGTTCCAATAGAAATTAGATCATCTACTTCTTTTCCAGGGTATGAGTATTTTTTTACAATGTGAGCAACTAATCTTAAATTTCGCTCTACAAGTATGTTCTTGGCTTCTTGATCCCCTTGCTTTAATTTTAGTAAATATCCTTCCTCTTCCTTTTCATCCAATGGTTGCGGAAAAGAATTACCATTAGTAATATAAGCAACTAGAAAAGTAACGCTGCCAAACACATCTAATAAACATTCAACGAAGAACACAAGCTGATCCTCCTAATAGTGCTTATTAATATATTATTCCAGATAGCTTGGCTATGTTCCTATTTTAGTTAAATTTATTTGCTTCATATGTAAATAGTTCTAACAATAGTTTGATTCAATAAAAGGTCTTAATACAATCTCGTCTAAAGCAATATTATTATCTATGTCAAGAGCTTTCAAAATTGCTTCTGCTGTACTATCCGGACTTAAATATTCTTTCCTTTCCTGTGGTCTAAAAGGAGTATTTATTCCACCTGGATATACAGAACATACCCTTATGTTATTTTTTCTTGCTTCCTTTCTTAATACTTTAGTTAATCCATCAAGTGCACTTTTAGAAGCAGTATATGAACCTAACCCTTCATTTGAAAACAAGCAGCATGTAGAAAGAATGTTTACTATCAAACCTTCTTTCCTTTCTTTCATGCCTTTATAACACTCTTTAATAAACACTAACGGAGCCACAGTATTTATTTTAAACATTAAATCAAAATCTTCAATATTAATTTCATCAACTGATGCTCTAGCAGTATTTGCACCTGCACAATTAATTAGTACATCAATAGAACCTAGTTTTTGCTCAGCGCCTTTAACAAAGGATGATATTTTATTATCATCGGTAATTTCAAAAGTATCATAATATACTCTATTTTTATCTTCTATTTCATTCAGTACCTTTTCCATCTTTTCTTTTGATCTTCCACAAAAAGCAACCTTAGCACCTTTTTTTATTAGCATAACAACCAAATTTTTGCCAAGTCCTGATGTTCCTCCAGTTACAATAACGCATTTATCTGTCCAATATCCCATTTTAATATCTCCTATATTCTTCTAATATATTTTGTCTTTAGAAATAATAACTTTTTGTATTACATTATCTAAATTAATAGATTTTGCACTAATTATATCATATTTAAATAACTTTTATTGCGAATAAGCCTCTCTTGTCAAAAACTGTTTTGATTTTAAATAATTAGGTATTATTTCTTCTTCATTATTTATAGTTATTTTTGCATATTTCTTTCTTATTTCTAGCATGTACACATTATTGTCATAAGGTAATTTGCCAATGCATTTTAGCTTTAATTTGAAGTTATCATCCAAATTACTAATATCAAACAGAGTAAGAAATCTCTTGCATCGTCCCTTAAAGGCTTTTTCAGGATCTAGATTATCTATCTCAGTATTATCAAAAATAAAATCAACATTAAAATATTCATCTTCAAAATATATATTGGACTTACAAAACTCATTAATATACTGTCTATTTTGATTTGCCCTTGAAATCCTTGAAAATTCCTCTAGTTCATCTATAAAAGTTAGAAAAGCTGAATCACCAGCAAATTTATTTATTTGAAACCCTTCACTAGTATGATCGGTAATTGCATTTAATATTGAAGCAAGTGCACTTGTCTTAATATAATCATATTTATTAGTTCTTATTGTTTTATAATCAGAATAAGTAAATGGTTTACTATTAAATACAGTTAATTTTCTAAATAGAAGAAATGCACTCATTATTCCATGTTGATAGTTTTCAAAATCCTTGGAGTATCTCATATGTCTAGAATAATCATAGAATATTTGCATATTTATCTCATTGTCTTTAAGTATTTCAATCTCCTCTTCTGTTAAACTTAATAACTCTTCTTCCTTAACACCCTTCATATCGTCATATTCATTAAAATCAAGCACCCTTTTAATAATACGTTCTGACTCTTTATTAGAATCAACTGAATAACTATAAAAGTAACTAATAAAGTTTAAAAAATCTTTTATTAAGTTATCATGTATATCAGAATAGCTAAAATCAAATTCACTATAACTTTTTATTCCAAAGTGAGGCAGTATATTTTTTATATTTTTATTTATGGAGTTTATTTTCTTTATCGGGTAACCCAAGTCATGAGTTAATGCCTCCAAGCATCTCATTGAGTCGTTATATCTATCCACATAATCTTGTAAGACTTCTAAATCTATAATTCCTTTAAATATTTCCGGATGATTGCTTCTTCTCATAGCATCGCACATTTTTTTAAATTTATCTTTTTCTGAATTATAATTTTCAAAAAGTGGCCCATACTCCTGATTTTTGAAAATATACTCACCCAAAAAATATACCCACAAGCAGTGCATAGTATGATCTCTATAAAAAGAATCAGATGCAAAAATGAGCTCTTCAAAATTGACATACTCATCAAAGTAATTAAACAAGTCATCATAGCCCCTTCTATCAGGATCTATATAACTCATTGATGCCTCAAACAAAAGTTTCCATAGGCTCTTACATATTTTAATCTTATTATGCATTTCACTTTCTTCTCTAAGCTTTAAAATTTCCTTAGAAATCTCATTCTTATACCATGGCTTGTTTTGTAAAAATACTATTGTATCTTTATCCATTTCACTAATATAAAAATCAAGTACCTTTTTCTCATTAATCATTTCCACGTATTTAGCCCCCTTATTCAAAAAAATACTCTTTACATTATATCATTTTTTTGCATATTATTCCATGTATTGTCACATGCCTATTTCTTCGCGCTCATTTTATTACAATATTGGTATAAAGTGTATTTATTATATATATCTTCCATTCTCTAATACAAAATAAGGAAGCACCTATAGAATGTCATAAAATCCTATAAGTACTCCCTTATTGATTAATATAGCTATTAAGTTTACTTTTGGATAAGTAATGTTTTATCGTTTAATACTAAAATTCTCAATATATTAATCATTGAATAGTTCGTCTTCTCCCATTTCATGCATAATGATTGGGTAATATTCTTCATTACTCATATGTGGATATTGCATATCCATTAGATTAATCATTTGACACTTAGGTTTCATCTTTTCACATTTAGGCTTCATCTCTTCACACTTAGGTTTCATCTTCTTACAAGGTTTATGCATCATAGGACATGGTTGCATATGTTGAATCATTGGCTGCATCATAGGTTGCTGCATTTGCTGCATAACCGGTTGTATAATTAGCTGCATTTTTGTTGGCTCCATAACTGGTTCTATATACAATTTTAATTTTATTGGCTCCATAGTTACTGTTCCCATTTTAGGTTCTATATTCAATTCCATATTTGGATTTTCCATTTTGGGCTGTATATTTGGCTGTATATCTAATTCAAATTTAGTTGGTTCCATATTAGGCTTTATATCTAATTCGAATTGCGTTGGCTCCATATTAGGCTTAATATTTAATTGCATTGGCTGTTGTTCCATCTGTGGCTTAATATTTAACTCCATTGGCTGCTGTTCCATTTGTGGCTTGATATTCAATTGCATGTTAGATGGCTGCATTTGAGGTATAATTTGTGGTATTGGCTGAGGTTTTGGCATGGCTTGTGGTTGTGCAAATTTCACTGGTTGTGCTGGTGGTTTTATTTTTCTTTCTTCCTCTGGATCTTCCATCCTAAAATAATTATTATACATCATCATTGGACACATTACTGGATACTGATAAGATTGAAAATCATCCATTTCATAGGGGTAGTAATTTTCCATTTCATAAGGATAATACATATTTTCCTCCAATAAAACATTATATCGCTTTATTATATGCATATACTTTTAAAATGTTAATGTTTTATTGCTAAAAATTAATTTTTTTCCATTTTAAATATCATGTACTAATAAGCTTCAGCAAAAAGCCTGCTATGCCCAGATTGATTGCCTGATAAATAGAAGTGCGTTGTATTTTCAAACTCAATAGCTTTATTTGAAATGGGAAAATACCCACCTGCCTCCTTGTTCAACCTTATAAAATCTCCACCGACCACTCTTTCAACCTCAGGGAGAATGTAATGCTTTTCTATGGAACCACCGCTAATAATTGCATTTGCTTCTGGGACATCATCAACCAAGAGTATTCCCTCTGTTCCATCAACTCCACCAAACTCAAAGGTTATAGTAGATGCCTTTATCATATTTCTCTCGGCACATTGTATAGTCAGCATACCATCAACGGCTGCATTCCCCCCTCCTTCCCATGCCATGATAATTCCGTTGGCATCGAGATACTTAGCTAGCTTTACATTAAAATTAGCACACCTCTCCTTATGCCAATTAGTAGGATTATGACTGCGGCAGAATATTACACCTCTAAAATTCAAAGTTTTTCCGTGATTTTTGTATAGTTCCATAACTATGGGATGATTTGTATGTAGATAAGTGGGAACTTTAAATGCTGGCCATACATAATTACCACTAACGACGCAACCATCTAGAAGTTCATTAGGATCCAGCAATGTAGGAACAAGGTTATCGATACTTTCACCATACAAAAATGTATTTGCGTAAGGCCCTTGGTTTTGGCACTGCCATACTAGAACAACATTTGGAAGCTCTGGATTAACCTTATCAATTGTATATATAACAGTTTCATCAGATTTCATTTCCTTTGTTAGTGAAGCAAGGTATGTGGAAATTTTAATAGCAATAAGCCGTATGTCGTTATCATACTCTATAGATGACTTATTCTTTGCTAGCTTATACAAAATAACAAGGTTCAGTGTATCACAAAAAGGCGTAAAACCAGCTATTGGTCCTGTCATGTCCATAATAGCATCTCTTGGATATAACAATCCGCTGCTAGCACTTGAATTTTCCCATGGCAATGCGGCACTTTCCATTATAGTTAATCCATTAAGTATATTTGTGGTGCCATCTCCAACAGTCACTGGGCTTCCAAAAAAACCTGAATACTGCATACCATTGCCATTGAGTTTATACATTGGCTGAATTGTGTCCAGTAGATGAATAATGCGAGTATTTTCCTTAGGTTTTACAATTTCAAATTCTATATCCTCAACAGCTTTAAAAAGTGCCCTCACCTGTTCTTTTAAATCCTTCTTGCATAAAGTAAGAATGCCTTCAGATAGAGATGTTGTATCTCCCCACGATACATCCTTTATATTAAAATACTGTCTTGTTAACTTCACTTGCTACACCTCCCTGCTTTCATCAACTGTAAAAATAGTCGGCCTTGACACATCTTGAGTAATTGCATCTAATGCTTTTTGTAATATTTTACGTCTGTATGCTTTTTCTCTATCTAGTGGAAGGTTTGGATTACCAGTTGGCGAAGTAAAATCACCACCGAATACTATTCTGTTGGCTCCTACATTAAGGGCTATTGATGTAAATGCAGTAACTAGTGCATTAGGCAGCCCTGCTCTATCCATTTCTTTTGATATGGTTGCACCGCAACGCGTACAAGTTCCTCATGTGGATGTTAAGATTGCAGCACTAACACCTGCATTTTTCAATTCAGCAACTATTCTTCTTCCCATATCCTTACTGCTTTCTATATTGGTCCCTACACCGCAGGTGGTAAAAAAATATTTATATATGCGCCCTACCTCTCTATTCTTCTCCAGTACTCTCATCTCATCTAATGGAATAAGTCGATTTGGATCATTAGTTGCAAAGGTAGTATCATATCCTCCATGAATTGATTCATATACTCCTTTGTTTAACGATTCTACTCCTTCAATATCATATCTACCATAAGTAACGGCAAAGGCTTGCTTTATTTTATCAGGGTTACCCATTGGAACAAGACCTCCTGTTGTAACAAAAGCAATGCTTACGTCTTTTAGTTTTGTAATCTTTAAAGCAGGTGGCACTGGTTCAAAGCCCCTTAAAGGTATTTCAGTTATATAGGGCTTACTATTTAACTTGTTTAGTAATATTTCAACTACCCTTTCGGCCCCAGTTTTTTCGTGATATTCATTATACCTATGTCCAGTTCTAAAATAACCTTCAAATCTTGATGGTCCAATAGGTTCCTTCCTTGCTAGCTTTAAAGAGAGCTTTGCAAGTAAGGGTAAAGATTTTGACATTCCAGCAGCTGTCTCACTTGTGGGTACTATATAATTGTCCTTTACATACATTTTCACAGCTGGATTTTCATGCCACATTGCTGTAACACTTGGTATTCCTAACTCTTTTCTCACATAATCACACAATCTTGCACAGGCTACTCCATAACGTCCTGCATTAAATGCTGGCCCTGCAATAAATACATCTGGCTTTTCTTTATTGATAATATCTCTAATTTCAAGATAAATACTTTGTAAATTATCTTCATTATTGATAAAATTGTCTCCACATACAATTATTTTTGCAACTTCCATATCGCCATTCCAAAGCTTCTCCAGACCAATAGCAGGTCCCTTTTTTTCCTCCAAAATTCTAACTCCAATATCTGCCCTGGCCTCTCCGCCAATTCCAGCATAGAATTGGTTGATATAATGCACTGCTTTAAGTAAAGCCAATAAAACCACTCCTTTCAATAGTTTTATATTATAATTAATGTATAAGCTTACACCTGAGGTATGCTGCCATCAATCATATCAACAAAAACAGTCTTTGACATCATATACTTTTGTATGCCAGCAACACCTATTCCACTTTCCTTCCAACCAGTTCCAGGTGATTCTATCATTCCCTTACTAAAATAAGTATTAACATAAATTTGTCCACCACTTATATGTTCAGCAACTCTTAATGCGCGTTTAATATCCTTTGAGAAAACAGCCCCAGCTAACCCATACCTTGTAGCATTTGCAAGTTCTATTGCTTCTTTCTCAGTTTCAAAGGGTGTTACGCACAGAATTGGACCAAATATTTCTTCCTGAAATATAGTCATATTTGGTGTTACATCAGCAAATATAGTAGGTGGAACAAAATTACCTTTTGAAAGTTCAGTATCAGTATATGGTTCACCGCCCATAATCAACCTAGCTCCCTCTGACTTCCCTTTTTCAATATAACTCCACACATTTTTTGCATGCTCTTTAGATATCAAAGTACCGAAATTTACTCCTTTTTCATAATCAAATCCATTTCCAGGCACAAATTTTTCGCACTCTGCCTTTAATTTTGCTATAAATTCTTCATATATTTTCTTATGAAGTATCAATCTTGTTCCAGATACACAAACCTGTCCAGAGTTCAGAGTAAAACCAAATCTTGCCCACTTAATAACTTCATCTGTATTGACATCATCAAAAACGATATTAGGACTTTTACCTCCCAACTCCAATGCTATATCCTTCACTGTTTCCTTTGATCTTCCGATTATTTTCTTGCCAACATCAGTTCCTCCAGTCATTGATACCATATCTACAAGTGGACTAGTAACAAGCACATCTCCAACTTCATCGCCAGAACCTGTAACAATATTCAATACACCAGCTGGGAAACCGGCTTCATGAAATACCTCTGCTATAAGCAGCATACTTAAGGAAGCCCATGAGGAAGGCTTAATTACCACTGTATTACCTGCTGCTAATATTGCACATACCTTTTGACAGCCCATCATTAAAGGTCCGTTCCATGGTAGAATTTCACCAACAACTCCACAAGGCTGCCAAAGTACATAGTTCAAATGTCCTTCTTCGCTGGGAATAACCTTTCCTTCAATACATCTAGCTTTCCCCGCAAAATATTCAAAGGCGTCCACACTCATCTGGGCTTCATAATATAATACGCTCGTGTATAGTTTTCCACATTCTAATGTTTCAATTGCTGCGAATTCTTCTAATCTTCTGGAAAGAATTTGTCCAGCTTTAATAAGAAGCTTACTTCTTTCTTTAGCTGACATTTTACTCCAAGGTCCTTCATCATACGCTTTACGTGCTGCTAGTATTGCTTTTTTAGCATCTACAGCCCCACCTTTGTATGCTTTTGCAAATGCTTCATTATTTACTGGATTAACAATATCAAAGGTTTTACCGGATTCTGAAGCTACAAATTCACCATTAATATATAATTTGTAAGGATCCTTTTTAACAAAAGATAAAGGATTCATAATATATTCCTCCTTTTGGGAACTTTTTTAAAATTAAACTGTAGAAGGTGTAATTTTAAATTTGATCAAGATAAGTTCTAATAGATTTGATATCCTTGTTAACTTGAGCCTTGACTTCATCAAGATTATTAAACTTAATTACCCCTCTTATGTATTTATGAATTTCGAGAGTTATTGTTTTATCATATAAATCACCTGAGTAATCAAGAAGAAAAGTCTCAATTGTGACATAATTGTAATTATCAACTGATGGTCTTTTGCCTATATTGGTAAGACCCTTTATGTTTTTGCCATCAATTTCTGAAAGGGTTCCAAAAACACCATATTGAGGTAATTGCTTATATTGGCTAAAACCTAGGTTAGCTGTTGGCATTCCTACCGTTCTTCCTAGTGCCTTCCCATGCAAAACCTTACCCATTAACAGATATGGGTGCCCAAGTAGTTCATTAACCTTCTGAAGAGTTCCTACTGAAAGCTCTTTTAAAATACGCTGTGAATTAATAGGCTCGCACCCATCAAATATAGTGTCACACTCAGCGAGGATGTAACCATATTTTTCAGCACACTCTCTTAAAATTTTAATGTTTTTGTGGTCTTTGCTTGTAACAATAACCTTTGCGCCGAGCTTATCTATCAAAATATCTTTTAAAAATAACTCAGCAGGCATGTTAACATTTTTTTCATCAATTTTGTAGGAAATCATCACTTCAGGACCGTTTTTATTCAAAATATGCTGTTTCTCTGCTTCGGTTGAAAGTATTTTCTTATCTTTTAAGAGCTTTTCATCATATTCAAAACTCAAAACAACAGATGTTAATCCCTGTTTTGATATGTCAAGTAATTTATCTATAACAGCACGGTGTCCAATATGAACACCATCAAAGTTTCCAAAAGCAACGCAAGTATTGTTCATATTAAAATTATTTTCACCAATATATTTCATAGAAAACAACTCCTTTTCATATTAAACATACCGCCATGCAGATTACCTGCATGGCAGAATAAAAATATATTAAACATATGAAAGGTAGATTAAAAATTAAAGCTTTGAGCTACACATTTAATTTTTTAGAACCTATAAAATAAATAATCATTCCAATTACAAAATAACCAACTGTCCATGCCCAAAGCTGCCAGCCACCACTAAGAATTCCAGGAATATAAGCAGCTATTATAACAATGAAGGTTATTATAGGAAGAATATTCCCACCTGGAGCCCTAAAGCTGCCTTCAACATTTGGGTGCTTTTTGCGGGCAGCAATGATTGTTAGGCAAACTATAGCAACAACTATAGCATTACACAATGATCCAAGATTTACTATCAAGTTTGTAAAATTAGGGAAAGCAGATATCACACCAACAACCAGTATTACAACTATTTGAGCATTTACAGGTACTCCTGTTTTTTCATTATTTTTTGCTAGGAACTTTGGCAAAATTCCACTTTCAGCAGAGGCTTGTAAAGCACGTGCAGATAAAGCCATAACAACAAGGATAGTTGTAATTAATGCCAAAACTGCAGAAATAGATATAAGCTTTGAAAGCCATGGAATAACCGCAAGTTTTGTAAACGCCGCTGCATACAAAGGAATATAAGACATTCCTGGATTCTTCTGCAAAAATTGTGAAGAAACAAGACCTAATACTGATATCATTACTAAAACATAAAGTGAAACAACAACCAGCATAGCTATTGTCATAGCTTTTGGAACGGTTTTACTTGGATTTTTTATTTCTCCTACCATGAAGGAAACCGCAACTATTGACCCGTATGCAACCATTGCAATAGGAATTGCTCCCATAAAGCCCCATGTGCCTTCAACACCCTGAGCGAAGAATGGTGATAACATGCTTGCATCCCATTGACCACTGAACAGAGCAACAACGATGAATATAACCATAGTTGCAGCTAAAGCAAATGTCAATATTGTATTAGCCTTACCAGTAACAGCAATATTTACTATATTTAATATTCCACATATAAGAACTGTTATTATTGCTATAGGTATTTGATATTTTCCAAAAGCAGGAAAACCAACCCCAAGATAAATACTTACATAAATTGCTGAAAAGGCAGCTCCAGCCCAGCATCCAAAAAGATATGCCCAGGTTGAAATCCAGCCCCAAATACGCCCTTGCTTTTCATTTTTACCTAGTGATTTTGCTGGAAATACGAATATACCTCCTGATTGAGGATATATTGTTGAAAGTTCAGCTGTTTGAAGGCCATATGCATATAAAATCACAGCAGCAATAATCCAGGATAAAATAGAAGCAGGACCAGCATTTAAAATAGTCAATCCTGAAAGAGAAAAAATAGCACTTCCTATCATTCCGCCAATGAGAATAGTTGAGCTATCTAGTAAACCTAATTTGCCCTTTTCATCGTTTAACATAAATTCTCTCCCCTTTTTTATTATTTTTAAAATTCAATAATTCGTTATGTCTTAAATATCTGCTATGCTTTCTATAAACTTCCCACTTACATTTTAACTATAATTCGGTAGGTTTTGGGGTCTATTGCACGCTGAAATGCATATTCTAATTTGCCAAATGGTACAACTTCTGAAACAAGCAGTGATGGATCAATCATCTTTTGAGACAGCAGCTTTGCAGCTGTTAAAAAATCACGTGTGTTAGCATTAACAGCTCCTGTAATATTCATCTCATTGGAGTGTACCTTATTTACATTAAGCTCTATAGGGTTGTCAGGATGGAAGGATGAGTACATGACAACACGTCCTACCTTGCCTGTCATTTGAACGCTATCGGCAGCCAGCTGTGGTAATGCAGCTGTACAAAATACAACATCAGCACCTCTGCCTTCCGTAAGTTCTCTTATCTTTTGAATTGGATCTGCTTCTTTAGAGTTAATCAAAATGTCCGCTCCCATTTTCTTTGCAATTATAAGACGCTCTTCATCAACCTCGCAGGCAATGACACGTGCTCCTCTCAACTTTGCAAGCTGAATGTGGAAGGCTCCCATAATTCCCACACCTATAACTACAACATCGTTTCCTAGTTCAATGTTAGCATTATTAATGCTATGGACACAGCAGGCAAGGGGTTCTGTTAACGCTGCATAGGTCAGTTCCAAATCATCAGCCATTTTATAAAGTGCTTTAGCATCTAATAGCATATATTCTGCAAAACCACCAGGACCACTGATTCCTTCATGAACTTCTGCCTTAAATGAGATAACACATTGATTTTCGTGACCACTTCTGCAATAATAGCATTCTCCGCAACTTGTCAGCATTCTTGTTGCAACCTTATCACCTACCTTCAGACTTTTTACGTTACAACCAACTGCCTCCACTGTTCCTGAAGCTTCATGCCCACCTGCAAAGGGATACCTTTTCATAATACCATTAAAAATTCTCTGCTCAAGTGTGCAAATTGCACAGCTATCTACTTTTACAAGAACTTGACTTCCCTCAGGCTGCTTTAAGCTTTTTGCAGCAATTTCTATTTTTTTCTCATTAGATATAATAGCTACTTTATAAGTTTTATCCATAATATGCCTCCTAGTATTTTTTATTTAGCTCTTTTAATGCTGCTTCTACGCTGCAGTCTTCATGAATAAGCTTAGCTATAGCACCAGCGAATCTAGCTGGATTCTCATGATTCCATATATTTCTTCCCATGGCAACACCTGCACCACCTGCACTAAGTGCTTCTTTGATTTCAGTAAGAAGCTTTTCCTCTGTTACTTTTTTGCTACCTCCTAATATAACAACTGGCACATAGACACTTTCACACAGTTCTTTAAAGGTTTCAATTGAACCAGTATATTCAGTTTTTATAATGTCTGCACCCATTTCAGCACCCATACGACATGCAAATGTTATATTTTGTGGAGTACGGGAATCCTCTGCAGGTTCAAAACCTCTTGGAAGCATTTCTGCAGTTAATGGAATGCCCCACTTGTTACATTCATGAATGTTTCTAGATAAATCCTTTAAAATTTGATCTTCCCATCTTGAACCAGGAAATCCCATGCTAATTACAGAATCCACTCCCAGGCGAATTGCATCTTCAATACCTACTACGGTTTGTAGAGGCTTATCTTTGGATCCCAGGAATGAGCTTCCGCCATCAAGTCTAAGAATTATCCCTTTTCCATGGAAATTATCTGCAAATTTATCTGCAAGACCAACTGTGGCCAGAAAAGCATCTACTCCTGCTCTTGCAACTTCACTAATTATATTTCCTGGATATTTCATTGCAGGAAGAACATTAAAACCATTTCCATGATCCATGGCCATGATAAATGTTTTTTTATCCTCTCTAAAAATATGATTTAAACGATGTATCTTGTTAGCCAAATTAATCAACTCCTTTTTATTAGTTAATAATTTTAATTTTTTTGATTAATATAAATGAATTTTTATGATTTTTCAGCTCTTTCCTAGGAAATTCATGCTGAGGTAATAAGGGCTAAAATGTTACATTTGTACATTATATGAACGTTTGTAACAGAAAATGATATTCTGCTCATTCTTTTTATTAAATATATTTTTTATAAAATGGCGATATTGAACTTAAGTATTAATTCAAATTCATATTTGTAAATCTAATAAGCTATACACAAAACTATTAAGATGATATAATGTAAACTATAAAATTAACAAATAATGGAAGGCGATGTCATGCAAAATATAAAACACATAGATGAATATACAAAGGTTGCTTATTACTATTACAAGATAGGTATGACCCAAGATGATATAGCAAAAAAAATGTCCATGTCCCGTCAAAGGGTCAATAGAATTCTGAAAAAATGTCTTGAGACAGGAATAGTAAAGATTGTTATACAAGATTATGAGCAGCAGAACGTGGAATTAGAGGTACAGCTAGAAACCCTTCTTGGCCTTAATGAAATAATCATTGTTAATAATCAAGAAGGTGAAATTAATAATTATCTTGGAGTTGCCGCTTCCTCCTATCTTAAACGTGTTATAAAAACTAATGATATTATTGGCTTTTCTAGAGGAAGAGCCTTATCTGCTTTAGTAAATAATTTGCTGCCAATAGAAAAATTAAACCTTACTGTAACTCAGCTTGTTGGCGGGCTAAATGCAGAGGAAACAAATATCAATTCTGATTATATTGTTAGACGTTCATCAGAAATCCTTAATGCAAAACCATGTTTTATGTATGCACCAATTATTTTGGAAAATAAGGAACTTCGAGATTCTCTTATGAAAGAAAGCTTTTTTTCAAGTGTTTATAATACTATGAAAGCTTGCACTATTGCAGTGGTAGGTATAGGTGATATGTCAAGTAAATCTTCTTTTGTTCAAAAAAAATATATATCCACGGAAGAATATAATATTCTACATAAAGAAAATGCAGTTGGAGAAATATGTACACACTATTTTAATATAAATGGCAGTATAATTGAAAGTGGCTTAAATGATAGAGTACTTGCTATAGATATAGATAGTTTTATAAAAATCCCCCTCCGTATTGGCGTAGGCTGCGGGCCTGAAAAGCTTTCTGCTATAGCTGGTGCTGTACGAGGCAAGTTTATTAATGTGCTTATTACTGATCTAGAAACAGCAAATTCATTAACGAAAATCATATAGATTATTTATTGCTTAGCTCAACGTTCTACATAAACCTATATGTTTTGATAAAAATGAGAATCATCCATACGAAGTATTCTATTGAGCTGAAAGCTAAAAAAGTTCCCTCAAACTAGGTTAAAGCTTGAGGGAAACTTTTTAAGTTATAAAATTTACTATTTACTCTTTCAATTTATAAATACCATTTACATTTTGGAGTATTTCATGCCCAATCATCTACTTTCTTATTTCTACAATTTACTTGTAATTAAATTTCCTGATTCATACCTTTTGAGTCCTCTATAAAACATTATATAGGCTATTATTATCCATACTGCTGCCACTCCTAAAACCTTTAAAAGACTAATTATAGAAAAGTGATTTATTACACTTGCTGGAATGTATACAATGAAAACAGTTGGAATTACAGTATATAGAATAACTTTAATTACATTATTAAAAATTCCTTCAGGGTAAATACCGAATGTTACAAGAAATTCTATTACTAGCTGAGCTAAACCTTCCGTATTACCTGTGTAAAAGCTTAATGCATGGAAAGATACAAGCACTGCTGAAAAAATCAAAGCTCCAGTTATGCAGAAAATTACAAACAGCATGAATCCCTTTAAGTCTAAGCCTCTAGTTAAGAAAAATAGAATTATTCCATACAGGGTGTCCCCCCATGCAGAAACTACTGTTTTCGAGCAAATTATATTAAGCAGAGGGTCCTTAGGCTGCAATAGATAAGTATCCAGTTCTCCATTAAGTATCATTTTTGTTATCTGATTTAAATTACCAAACACTACATAACTTAATCCAAAACTAGTAGAAGAAATAGCCCAAAGCATCATTTCATCTTGAAAAGTGTATCCACCAATAGTATTTACGTTATTAAATAATATCCACCAAAAGAATATAAAGGCAGAATTATTTAATATCATTCCAAAGCACTGCATTAAAAAACTCATCCTATATTCCATAACTGAAGATAAATTAAACTTAAAATAGTAAATCATTAATCTTAAACTCTTTTTAGCCTCCATTAACATTCAAATTCTTTGCCCCCTTTCTGTAAAGACTCATTGCAAGAATAAAGAATATAGCCAAATATAATACTTGAATTGCAAATTCACCGGCAAATCTAGAAAAAGAAAAATCAACTGCAAGTCTTGCTGGAACGTATGTTACATATGCAAAAGGCAAATAATGTGATACCCCTTGTAACCACTTTGGAAAAAGTTCTATAGGTACTAGCATTCCTCCCAAAGTAAATATTAACTTTGAATAAATCCAGAAAAAAGCAGTATTATCTTCAATCCAAAAGGAGGTTAATGCCAATGATAAATATATAAAAAAATTTATTGTACAGCCCAAAAGCAAGGATAAGATTATAAAAGGTAAATGAATAATGTTAAATCCTTCTAGTGAACCTGCATATATTAATCCTATTGCAAGTCCAACTAATCCATTAGCTAAAAGCTTAATACTAACCTCACCAACATAATATGAAAAGCAATAAAGAACATAGTTATAAGGCTTATTTAATAAATATGCTATATTTCCACTCTTAACATCCTCATTTACCTGATTATGCATATCAGTTCTTGATAGAGTCACTAGTTCAGTAAAGATCAAATACCATATCATTGCAGTTAAACTAAGTCCGCCAATAGTTGCAGTTCCCTTTTGAGCATAAATGGTTTTCCAAAGCATTAAATATATAAACATGATAAAAACAAAGAATAGATTCTTACTAAGAAAGTTCCAAAAATACACTAAGCTATTTGTCATTGTTATCTTAGAGATTTCACTGTATTTGCGAAGCAATTTCATTGTTATCTGCACCCCTATTAAATCTATAAATATATGATATTATTTCTTCCAGCGGAGGCTCAGATATAGTGATATCATTAACCTTACCGCAGCTTATTAAATTAGTTAAGACCTCCTCGATATCTTGCTCAGATGTATTTACTTGGACCTTTATTGCATCTCCCTTATTTTTAATAACATTTAGATTATATTTATCAAGATTAACTATATCATTATACTTAATCTGAATAACCTTTTTATTTAAATAATCATGTTTTAGCCTTTTAATGCTCTCATTTAAAACAACTTCACCATGATTAATTATTATTGCTCTTTTACATAACTGTTCTATGTCACCGGCATCATGAGAAGTTAAAAAGATGGTTGTCTTTTCTTCCTTGTTTAATTTTAAAATAAGTTCTCTTATTTTTTGCTTAACAACAACGTCAAGTCCTATAGTTGGCTCATCTAAAAAGATTATTTCAGGCTCATGTAATATGGATGCTGCTATCTCACAGCGTATTCTCTGGCCTAAGGATAGCTTTCTAACAGGCACATCCATTAAATCCCCTATTTCAAATATTTCTTTTAACATATCTATTCTCTTTTTAAGTTTTTCACTATCCATCTCATAGATATTGCCTAGAAGATTAAAGCTGTCTAATGGTGGTAAGTGAAACCACAGCTGAGACTTTTGTCCAAAAACTGTTCCAATTTTATAGGATAACTTTTTTCTGTCCCTAGATGGATCATGGCCTAATACTTCAAGCTCTCCGCATGAAGGGTGCAGAATTCCTGTTAGCATCTTGATAGTTGTTGATTTACCAGCTCCATTTGGACCTATGAAGGCCAATATCTCCCCTTTTTCCACTTCAAAGGAAATATTATTTACTGCTTGGATTTCTCTGTACGAAGGTGAAAAAATAGATTTGACACTGCCCTTTAGACCTGGTTCTTTAGTTTTAACCTTAAATGTTTTGCCTAGGTTGTGAACTTTTATTATACTCACACAACCACCTCCTTATAAAAAAATAAAGCCCAAGAACAAATCTCAAGTTAGAGACTCGTCCTTTAGGCTTTTCTCCTAAAAGTGTAGATTAAATCCTGTATCGCTCGGACCAGACGTTATAAACCGGAACCCTAGATACACTCTCGTATAGAAACTATACCATAAATGATAAATATTGTAAACCCTTTAAATTCATTAAATCCCACTTTTTCACCTTTATTTATTTATACTTTCAATTATTTTATCCAAACTATCAACCTCTGCAAATCTGTCTTTAAAAATATAAAAATTATGATATTCATATATTTCTTTTCCTGATAAAATTTCATTATCAAAAGTCGTATTAGTGTGCTCAGGCATTATTAGTTTATAACCTTTTTCGAAAGCAACTCTACAAGTTGTATCTATACAATATTCCGTTTGCATACCAACTAATATCAATGTTTCTATGCTTTTACTGCAAAGATAGGCTTCCAATTCTGTATTTTTAAATGCACTGTTGTAGTTTTTTCGAATGATCTTTTCGCTTTCTTTAGGATAAATTGAACTATGTATATCCCAACCTGATGAAAATGGCTTCAACTCATCGTTCTTTTCTCCATCATGTTGAATATATATAACTTCTACTTTTCTGGTCCTGCAACTATCTATCAATTCTTTTATGTTTGATAGTGTTTTATCAATATTATATGGATTTCCATCCACTAATGCATTTTGAACATCAACAACTAATAATGCTGTATTTTTCATCGCTTTTCCTCCAACCTTTAATTTAATACCTGTATACTTTTATATTATAATACATAATTTTACCACTATAAAAGGAATTTACCAGATGCTAACAATATAATATTCTTTTAATAATTTTAAAGCCCAATTTACAATAATTTTTCATTATTGTAAATCAGGCCTTATTACAATTATAAATTCAATATTAGTTCATCTAATTTTCTTTTAGGAACATGGTGTACTTGTTCTTCATCTCTCCAGTATTTCACATCCTTTGGATCCTTCATATCTTCAAGTGCAACTTCTTCTTTAGGTTTTCCTAGAGCTATTACAAGAAGTATCTCATATCTTTCAGGAATATCTAGGGACTTTCTTAGCCCATCCCTATCAACTGAACCAAACATACAACCTCCTAGTCCTTTTTCCACTGCACCCAAAAGTATACTTTGACATGCTATTCCATGATCCCACATGCAATTTGCAGATATTTCTTTATCCAATAGCATTACAACATATCCTGTAGGTCTCTCACCTTTTTCCGGTCCATTCCACTCCTTTAAATAACCAGCCCATCTAAGATGAGGAAAAATAACATTATTTTTATCTTCTACATTAGACAATATGTACTTTAATGGTTGAAGATTTGCACCTGAAGATGATAGACGTGCTAAATCAATAAGTTCCTCTAAAGTTCCATTTTCAATTTTTACGTCTTCATAAAATCTTCTGTAGGTTCTATTTTTTTCAATAAGTTGTCTAATCATTAAACACACCTTCCTTCAGAATCTATTATAACACTTTTATATTAGCTAATTCCTTAGCCTTTTTATTTATAATAAACATAAAAGCCCAAATGCAATATTCATGTACATATCTCTAAGTATTTTCTAATTTAAATTCAGTGAGTCTCATAATAATCCATAACTGACTTTTCTTCAAAGCCACAGGCTTTATATAAATTAAGAGCATTTTTGTTTTCAGCGGCTACTTCAAGACCTACACTATGAATATTATAGTACTTTAAAATTTCTAATGCAGCTTTTATAGACTCTCTTCCAAAGCCATTTCTTCTATATTCAGGAAGTATTCCAAAACCACTAATAAATCCACTCTTCTCATCAAAATCAATTTTAATCTTACCTATGATTTTTGAATTTAATTCAATCATATAGGTAACTTTATTATTTTTTTCCTCATCTTCTGGCATTATTATAAGTTCATAAGTGCCGCCAAAATATATGGAGTTCTGTCTTGATATCTCTTCTGCATCAGAATTAGAAGCCTTTCTTAAAGTTACATGCTTGCTTTCTTCAGATGTAATAATATTATCTAGTTTCATTTCATATTCTGAGAAAGAATATATGGCATCTGTGCTTCTAATAAATTGTAAGCCTGATACCGAATTATTATCACATACCAATAAAATTCTTTTAAATTCCCTCCTTATGCATTCTTCCTTTGCTAAAGTATATAACCTATTAAATGTTCCTTTTCTTCTGTACTGTGGATGAACCATTCCCGTTAATTCGCCTGCATCCCCACCAAAATTACATATACCTATATACCCAATTAGCGTCTCTCCCGAATAACAAAAGAATTCATTAATATTTTTTATATCATTTTCTCTATTCATCTGACTTACATTTAGTTTATAATCAAGCTCTAATTTCAAAAACATTTTTTCTTCTTTTAAACATATATTCTTAAGAATTTCTATATTATTGTAATCTTCTTCACTAATATACTGTTTTAAGCAAAGACTTAATTTTTCCATATGACTACCCCTTTAATATTCTTAATATTAATTCCAATAAAATCTTACTAAGTGTATATTACTAATTGACCAAATATTATCAATCACTTACTTACAAGCTCATAAATCCACTGGTAACATTCTTCTAGCTCCTTATCACTTATTAAATTGGAGTTGTGTTCAAATAATACCTTGTACTGGTTATTTACCTCATTCAAGACACTAAAGTAACGTTTCATATCGCCCCAACCATCTTCAGACTTTAAAGACTTAAGAGCTGGATAGTGCCCAACTCCATTAACTTGAGCATTCCAAAGATGTACTAGATAAGTATATTTGCCAAACCTTTTTAATATCTGCTCATAATTAAAATTTTTATCTATGGATTGCTGTATATGTATTCTGCCAAAATCAAGGCAAATTTTTATATCTGAATATACATCCAATGAGTTCTCTAATAAATTTGTTTCATAAACATATTTATTAAGTGCATCTAGCTCTAACACTGGTGTAAAATTATATTTTTCACCTAGCATAGATAATAATTTAAAAAAACACTTACTTTTTTCTTCAAACTCCTCAAAAGTTATTTCTGATTCATAATAGTATTCAGAGTTGTCATAAAACCTCCATGGAGACCAATCAACTCTATTATCTAAAATCACTGGTTTAGGATAATGTAGTAAAATATAGTCAGGTTTTAATTCTCTAGCCCTTTCAAATTCATTTTTCATATACTTAATTGACTCTTCATAGGTTGTTTTGTCCATTGATAGATATTGAGGATCCCTAGCTCTCCATTGATTTTTTAAAAGTGGAAAATGTATACCAAGGTTTAACTGCCTGCTAATTATATTTTCTTTTAGCACTTGCAATTCTTTTAATGAATCTATTTGGCATACCTCTATTCCCCAAAAGTTATCCCTATAGTCCCTTAACTGTTTATCTAAATTAAATTTATCAAAGTGTCCAATTAAAAATCTTTTCATAGCATCCTCCCTTTTAATATACATTGTTATTCAAGTATCCATCTATGCTAATCTGTCCAAATATTTCAGTACCAAATAACTCATCCTTAAGTCGATTATTAAAATTGGTAACAAATGTAGCCTTTTCATCCAAAATCAACTTTGCAGTTTGTGTATTTAAAAGCTTATAACCATCTTCACAAAAGCCTATCTCAAAATTCTCAATTCTATCCTGAAGTTGGTTAAAAAAATAAGGGTTGCTTCTATCCAACCAATTAGAACACATAAAAATAGACATAACACCAATTTCATCAAGCACATCGGCATCTCTAAGCACCTGCAAGCAATAATCATCTTCATGTTCTTCTTTATTTGAATGCTTTTCGACTAAAGTTAATAATCTATGTTTTTCTTCAATATTCTCACGTATTTCTTTATTGCTTTCTAACCAATTACATACAATTTCTTTACTTATTAATGCATGTCCTTCTCTTTTGTGAATTCTACCTACATCATGAAGTACAGCAGCTAGTCGTGTAAGTAAAATCTCATCATTGGTCAAATCATGATATTCTTTTTCTAATATCTTTTTAACATATCCTTCAACCCGGAAGGAATGCAAAACTACAAACTCCCAGCTATTTCTCCATGGGTGAATTGTTTCATAATCCATACTCTTGTCTTTTAAATAAGTAATAAGAAACTGTTTACCTTCATCTAAAATATTTTTTTCCATATTTTCTCTCCATATAATACTTTCTATTCTAAAAACCTTCTAATGTAGTACTATTTTATTTTTCTTTTATATTTTCTAATTGTGAATGCATATTTCTACATCTTTCAATCCACAAACTTCATAAATACTATGCTTTTCTTTATATTCTACAAATGCCTTTCAACTCCTGCAAATACAAGCAAAAGGCCTAGTTATATACATATAACTAAGCCTTTTAAAACTCGATTGCATTAAATTCTATTATTATTTTAGATACTCTTTAATTCCCATAACTATATCTTTAAAAATAGGAGCAGCAGTAGTTCCACCACTTTGCTTTTCTGGATCTATTTCCTTTGCAAATACTACCATAGAGTAATATTGATTATTATATTTAAAAAAGCCAGCAAACCATCCATCTGATAGTTTTTTTGTTCCATCATATCTCTCTGTACTACCTGTCTTTCCTCCTACTTCTATGCCATCAATATTTGCTGCAGTACCTGTACCTTGTTTAACAACTTTTTTCATCTGTTCTTTTAAAATTGCTGCTGTATTTTTACTAATTACACTTTGAGACGTAGTTGATACTTTTTCTTTTTCATTATTGTTTTCATCTACATAAGCCTCAATAATTTGAGGTTTTATATAAATTCCATTGTTTACAACAGTATTAGGTACGTTTATCACTTGTATTGGAGTAACTCTAGCTGTTTGGCCCATAACAAATTGTCCTGAACCTTCACCATTTGCAGTATCTGGTCTGTCAATTTGTCCTTTAGCCTCACTGTCAAAATTCAAAATTTTAGTACTTAGTCCATGTGCTTGTGCATTATCAAGTATATTGTTTACGCCTATAATATCCCCTAATTGAGCATATACATTATTACAGGATACTACCAGTGCTTCTTCTGCATTTAATATACCATGATCTTTGTCCTTACAGTTTTTATATATCTTCTGGACACAAGGATATTTATCAGTTGTACTTATTAATTTTCTCTCTATCCCAGATTCCTCAACTAGAACTTTAAATACTGACCCCATATAAAATCCACTTTCTGTAGCCGAACCTAGATTTACATTTGGCTGAGTATCATCCTTCTGAGTTATAGCCCTAATCTTCCCAGTTGAAGCCTCCATTAGTATTACACCTACCTGGTTTAAGTCCTTATACTTATCAGAATTTAATATACTTTTAATTTTATCTTGTATATTTTTATCTATGGTCAATCTTACATTTGTATTGTCAGGATAAGATGTAATGTTTTGCTGCGATATAACATTTCCTTCTATATCTTTTTCAATTTTTATCGTTGGATACTGATTTCCTTTGGTTTTATTATACAGCAGCATTTCCAAGGATGAGGCTGATTTTTGCTTATTATCTATTGGATTAGTTGATCTTGTTAGTAGATTTTCTATGCTCCATGCTTCAGTTCTATCTACTTCAGAATTTGTATAGGTGTAGAATCCTTTAATGTTCTTTAAAAGCTTCAGCTTATTATAAGTAGATTCATCAATTTTGTAGTACTTTAAACTTTTGTCATTGTAAAGCCCTATATTTGATAAATCATAATCTTTATTATAATTTCTAAGTATATAAATGAGTGCGTAAATATCGTCATTTTCATTAGTATTAGAATAATTTCTAATAAATAGTGAACCATCAATTACAGCATAATAATTTGTCTTATAGTTTAATAGATTCTTGCCATTTTTATCAAAGAGAGTATAATTCAAGTCACTTATTTTAATTTCCTGGCTATATTGAAGATCTGCCATTGTTTTTAGTACCGGACTCTGGTCTATGGTCATTACTTTTGCACGCCACAACAAAAATGCTAATACTAGACTAAAAACACATAATATAAAATACAATCTATGGTTTTCACTTTTATTTATCATAAAAAAACACCTCACTATGGCTAAATTTTAGCCGAAAATGAGATGTTTTATACGAAATATATGATTAATCTTCTCTTTGCAAAAATTGTTTTATGTTAGCCACAATCATATCTATTGCAACTTTATTATGTCCACCCTCAGGTATTATAATATCGGCATATCTCTTGGTAGGCTCTATAAACTGCATATGCATAGGCCTTACAACATTAAGATATTGATTTATAACAGAATCTACTGTTCTACCTCTTTCATTTATGTCTCTAATAAGTCTTCTAATTATTCTAACATCAGCATCTGTATCTACGTATATTTTTATATCTAAAAGATCCCTAATTTCTAATTCTTCAAGTACAAGGATTCCTTCAACAATGATTATCTCTCTTGGTTCTACCCTTGTAGTTTCTGCTTTTCTATTATGAACTTCAAAATCATAACTTGGCTTATCAATCGCTTGTCCATTAAGCAATTTATTCAAGTGTTCAACTAAAAGCCTAGTGTCAAAAGCATCAGGATGATCATAATTTATCTTTACTCTATCCTCAAAAGACAAATTACTCTGATCCTTATAGTATGAGTCCTGCTCTATCATAGCTATACATTGCTCGCCAAACTTTTTATAAATCTCTTTAGCAATAGTACTTTTACCGGAACCAGTTCCCCCTGTAATGCCTATTAAAATCGGACGCCTCATTACTTTTCCTCCTTGTTCTTTATAAGCATGTCGTCTTTTTCTAATTTTTCATCAGTATTTATTGTAAAAATCATTTGAGCAGATGGTGCAGCTTCAATTTTGTTTCCTTCACTATCCATCATATTTTTTAAAGTTACTTTCAAGTTGTCGCCTTTTGCCCTCATAACTTCAACTTGATCTCCTTCACAAACTTTATTTCTTTGTTCAATTACTGCAGTACCATCTTTATATTCTTTTACAATACCTACTATATCATAGCCTCTTATATAGGAGGATGTTTCATAAATTTGTCTATTTTTTTCTCCAAAATAAAAACCAGTATGGTAATTTCTGTGACTTATCATTGTTAGGTATTCCATCCATTTAGGATTGAATTTATAACCTGCAGGGTTTTCAAAATAACTGTCAACAGCTTCTCTATAAGCTTTAACAATTGAAGCAACATAAAATGAACTCTTCATTCTTCCTTCAATTTTTAGAGATGTTATACCTGCAGCCACAAGTTCTGGGATATATTCAATCATACATAAATCCTTAGAATTCATTATATAAGTTCCCTTTTCGTCCTCATATACAGGGAAGTATTCGCCTGGTCTCTTTTCTTCCATTAGAGAATATTTATATCTGCATGGTTGAGCACATTCTCCTCTATTAGCATCTCTACCAGTCATGTAGTTTGATAATAAGCATCTTCCAGAGTAAGACATGCACATAGAACCATGTACAAAAGCTTCTAATTCTAAATCTTCAGGAATTCTTTTTCTAATCTCTTTTATTTCTTCTAATGATAGTTCTCTAGCTAAAACAATCCTCTTTACACCTTGTTTATACCAAAACATGGCAGACTTCCAATTTACATTGTTTGCTTGAGTACTTAAATGAAGTTCAAGGTTTGGTACCACTTCTCTTGCAGTCATTATAATACCAGGGTCTGATACTATAATAGCATCTACTTTTAAAGAATATAGATCAATTAAGTATTCCTCTAAACCTTCCAAATCTTCATTATGAGGGAATACATTTAAAGTAACATATACTTTTCTCCCACGAGAGTGCGCATATTCAACACCTTCACTTAATTCTGCATTAGAAAAATTATCTGCAAAAGCTCTTAAATTTAATTTGCTGCCACCTAAATAAACAGCATCCGCTCCAAAATTTATTGCAGTTTTTAACTTTTCTAAATTCCCTGCAGGAGCTAAAACTTCAGGTTTATTCATTTTTATCCTCCTTTCACTGGAAACACGGTTAGACAACTTTGTCAAATCCCATGGACAGCCTTCCTGTAAATGTCCATTTAGGGCATTTACCTCCTTGTTGTCACAGCAATTCCATCACCCATTGGCAGTACTGAGGTTATTAAATCTTCATCATTTGAAACCATGTCTAAATAACTTTTCATTCTTTTTACAATGGTAATCTTTCTTCTTTTTATCAAATCCTTGGATGCTACCATTCCTCTAAAAAGAACATTGTCTGCTACTATTATACCGTCTTGCTTTAATAGTCTTAAACAATGAGGCAAAAAGTGATTATAATGACCTTTGCCTGCATCCATAAAAATCATATCATAACTGTCATTAAGATTTTCTATTACCTCTAGACAATCGCCTTCAAGTATTTTTATATTGTTTTGAAACCCATACTTTTCAATATTGGATTTTGCTCTCTCAATCATTTCAGCATCTCTTTCAACAGTTGTTATTTCACAATCCTTATCTGAAGTTAAATACATTAGAACCGCAGAATACCCTATGGCAGTTCCGAGTTCTAGAATCTTTTTAGGCTTTTTTATGGTTACCATTAGTTCTAGAAACTTTGCTGTTTCCTTTTGCACAATAGGAACGGAATTTTCCTTTGCATAACATTCCATGTCTCTTAATACGCCGTTGTGCTCTGGAATCAACTGCCTTATATATTGTTCCATATAATCATAGGTTATTCCACTCATTAAAATTCCTCCAAACTATTGTCCTTGATACTGCTTTTTTACCTTTTCAAACTCAGTATAGCTATCTGTAAAAAAATGTGTTCCATCATTTTTAGATACAAAATATATATCTTTAGTAGTTGGTGGATCTATAGCTGCCTCTATAGACTTTCTCCCTGGTGAACATATAGGTCCTGCCGGAAGAGCCTTTACTATATAAGTGTTATACGGCCCTGGTGCTGCTAAATCTTTATCGTAAAGCTTATCTTTATGAACTCCAAGTGTATACAATACAGTAGCACAGGATTGCAGCTTCATTCCTTTGTTTAATCTGTTATAAAATACAGCAGCTACTTTACCTCTTTCTTCATCTTTTTCTGCTTCTTTTTCTACAATTGATGCCATAGTGATTACTCTATCTATATCAGAGGTATTTAAAGTCCTATTCTTCTTATTTTCTACATCCTTTAGTACCGTTTCAAAGTTCTTTATCATCATATCG
>NZ_BRXR01000002.1 GCF_026012015.1 Clostridium omnivorum
AGTTAATAACAACTTATTAATATTTTAGGGGGTATTCTTATGGAAAAACAATTTATTGGAGTTGACTTAGGCCGAGGCTATGTTAAAGGCTATACAGAATATAATGGCATAGCTAGTGATTGCTTATTTCAATCAATCGTAGGTGATGGAAGAGAGATAGACTATAGTAAATATTCTGAACCAATGCACTTAGCTATTGATACTGAAGAATTTTTCGTTGGTGAATTAGCTGAAAAGGAAAGCTTTAATCCTATAAACAATTATTCTGATGATAAAACAACTGATGTTGCTGAAAAACTTCTTTATGCTTTACTGAATAAATTAGCAGTTGCTGAAAATGTTCAATTATGTATTGGGGTTCCAAATAAAAGCTTTAATAAAACTACTGCTGAAAGTATTTCAAAAAAATATCAAGGTAAAACTATAACTATTGAAGATAAAATAAAAAATATTACTAAAAAAGTTAATATATCTAAAGTGGGTATTTTTAGAGAATCAGATGCAGCTCTTTTTCATGCAGTAAATACACATAAAGATAGAATTAAACTTCAAAGTATGAGAGTTGGTATGGTTACTGTAGGTTTTAGAACTTCAGAACTTTCATATTTTGATATTGGAATGAAATTTAATGATAAACTTAGTGATACTAAAGAGGTTGGAAATAGAACTGTACTAGATATAATTCAAAAATCCTTATCAAACCAAGGAATAACTAAAACATTAAATGAAATTGACAATGATTCTAATTATAATGCATTAAAAGAAATTGGTTATAAAAATTTGTTAGAGAGAATTAATCAAGAAATTGAAATGACATGGATAAATTATAGAGATATGAAAATATTTATAGCTGGCGGCACATGTGAAAAGTTTAAAAATATACCTGAAAAGTTTGAAAAGGTTGATATGCCACAATTAATAACAGCTAAAGGACTTTTCTTTATTGCTCAAAACTTAAAGTAGAATTATGAAAAAAGTAAAATCATATAGTTTATCAGAAGATGCAATTAAAGAAGTAATAAGAATTAAAGAACTAAAAGGTTATAAAAGCGAAAGTGATGCTTTAGAATCTATAATTCTTAACAAAGTATCTGATGATGAAAGAATAAAGAAAATAGTTCTTGAAATATTAAAGGAAAATCAATTAGCTGTTACAAATCAATCAAACACAACGCCAGTGGAAGAAACCATAAAAGATGAAGTAGAGCAAAATTTACTTAATTCTATGAATGATATATTTAAACGTATGTAATTTACTAAAGCTTACAATAAGATAATTGTAAGCTTTTTTGTCTCAATTTTTAATATAAAAGGGGTGTTTTTATGTTTTCATTGGATAAATTAGTATTAAAATTCATAATCAAAAAATGTACAGAATTAGGTGGAATATTTTATTTAGGTCCTGTTGCAGGAGCTATAATTTATTTAATGTTTATAGCCTGGGGCGTTTCTATAGTTCTAGGTAAAAAGAAAGGAGTTAAAAAATGATAGTTGAGTTAGCAGCTGCTGCTGCAATCAAACTCACCTATGATTGGCTAAAAAAAGCACCTGAGAGAGTTATAAAAGAAAAATGGGATGAATCACTTCAAAACTGTAGAATCGAAGGCATTAGAAACATAAGCAACGAGACTTTCAAAATAACTAGTATTTATACTAAAGATTATGGTCATATATGCACCGTTAATATACCAGATGGACTCCAATATGAAACTTTAGAAAAAGCAAAGAGAGTCTTAGAAGATAATCTGAATTGCATCCTAGAAATAGATAAGGGAAGATTTAAAGAGTATATAACTGTTAAGTTAGTTAATAAAGTTTTAGAATTTGAGTATGCACCAGTAGAAACACGAAATAATGAGTTGTTTCTAGGTTATAAATTTGATGGTTCAGCTTATAAATTGGATCTAAATAAGGAAGCTCATATACTCTTGGCAGGCAAAACGGGAACAGGAAAAAGCTTCTTATTTGCTTCGATTTTAACTAATCTCATATATAACAATTCAAAAGATGTAGATGTATATTTATTTCAGGTAATGAAAGGAGAAATAGACATCTTCAAGAACTGCCCATCCGTTAGGTACACTTCAGATAACCTCAATGATATAGCAGTTATGCTTAAGAAACTAAGCGATTTAATTCATAAAAGGTCAAAACAATTTTCGAGTGTAGGAATTAAAAACATCTCTCAATGGAATAAACATTTTCCTAATAAAAAGATGAAAAGAATAATCATAGGAGCTGAGGAAATATCATTCTTTATGAGTGAAGAAAGTCAATGCTTTGAGCACTTCACTAGCATTGTTAAGGCAGGTAGAAGTGCTGGAATACATTTAATAACACTTACTCAGAGAACTACAATAGCAAATCTTCCTTCAGAACTAAAAGCTCAAATGACAGTAATCACAGCAAAACAGAGAAGTGAACTTGATAGCAGAAATGCTATAGATATAGCTGATGCTGCATATCTTGAAGCACAAGAGTTTATTGCTTCCAGTAATGATGGATATATAAAATTTAAAGCACCAACAATTGATGAAGATTTTAAACTACTTAACAAATATGTTCCAGAAATTATAATTCCAAATTATAAAAAATCTGATATAAAAGATAAACCTGTAATGCATGGTGGTTGGCATATTCCAAATGCTCAGGAATGGGCTCAGATTAAAGATACAATACCAGAGGTAACTTACATCAAGGAAGAAGTTTTAAAGCCAATAGGACAGCTAGAAGCACCCAGAAAGAATAAAGATAGAAAGAGTGGTGTTATTAAATTAAGCGAGGTGTATAAAGATGCTGAGCAAAACAGATAAACAAATTATGATTTATTTAGAGCAATATCACGCCATAACTATTAAGCAAGCTCAAAGACACTTTTATAAAAGCCAGTACGGTTATGACGTAGCAAAAAAGAGGTTAAAGCAGTTAGAGAATGTAGAACTAATAAAAAGCTATAAGAATCCAATTACAAGTGAAAAAGTATATTATACAGACAGAAAAGTTAGTGCTCATGATTTATATATTTTTGACTTTTATTCAATTCTAATAGAATATGGCTGCATCAATATTGAGTTTATAAAGAATCCTAAATATTTAAAAGGTGTTATAGTTCCAGATAGCTTTTTTAAGTTTGAATATGAAGGAAGTTTATATTTTATTCTTTTGGAAGTAGATCTCACTCATACTACTAGCATGGGGAAGTTTCAACTTTATGAAAAGTTGTATAGGGATGGAGAGTTAAAAGAAAAATGTTATGGTACTTTTCCGATAATAGTGGTTATGAGTTTTGAAGCTTGTCTCAAATATGAGAGCGAGAATTTCGAGGTTGTCTACTTGCCATTTGAGCTAACTAATTTTGAAAGTAAGGTACTAGGGAGTGCTTAGCATTCTCTAGTTAATACATATATATTTATTTTTTATTACTTATTGTTTATTTCTCATTACTAATCGACTTTTTAAATTCTAGAGATTTTAATGCTTTTATATATGTAATAATTCCCATAGCAAAATTAGTAGGGAATGGAAAAGGGAATAGTTTTGTGAATAGAAATAGTCCTTGAAATGGTCATTATTTTTTATTTATATACATCAAAACACAAGCTATTGTCCAGGAACACATGATAAAAAATAATGAAACTATATCAAGAAAGGATGATGTACAAATGGAAAGTTTTTTAACAAAACTAACACTATACGTTGTATCAGGAGCTGCAGCTTTAGTCTCATTTAAAATTCTAAGCTTTTATTTGCTGCACCAATTAGCTAAAGAAAAAGCCTACGATAACTTTAAAAAGAAAGAATATGAAGCACTGCAGCAAAAGAAACTTAAGCAACGCATAGAGCTGGAAGACATTCTATTAAGAAAGGAGTTGGAACCATATTATATAACAGCAAAGGACCTATTCCATGATGCTATTCAAGCCGGAAACTTGAATCATGAACAGATCCTTTACATTAAGAAAATCATTAATGAATCTTTAGACAGTTACATTAATGACTATAAATATACTCACTATAAAAATGATGCACATGAAATTTATAGCAAGCTTAAGTCTTCACATATTAGTGTAGACAATTACAAAAAAATTATACAGTTAATAAAAACTTTTGAAGCACAATGCTGTGATGAATATATTACTGTTGTGCCAATAAAAAAATAATAATTTAGGAAGCTTTGGCTTCCTTTTTGTTTGCTTGCATGCGAACATATTTTCGTATATAATAAAGCTAGATTGAAATTAAAGGAAGGTTTTATAAAAAATGTGTCGAAATATAAATTAATGTTTTTATTAATATTTTTCTATTTAATATTGCTTAATGTTTCATTATGTTTTATTATGTATATGAGGTGATTTAAATGAAAGATTTATTAAGTGCAGAAGATATATGCAAAGTATTTAACATATCAAGAACGACTTTATATAGATATAGAAAGGATGGCATGCCTTATATTCAAATTAAGAGAAAAATTATGTTTGATGCTGATGAAGTAAAAAAATGGCTAAAACAATTTGAAAAATAAAAGCAGTTCGACTGTTTGGCGACCGTCCGAACTGCATCATGGAGATTTATGATATAATCATCATTTTTATTATTATACCATGTCTCCATAGTAATATACAAGGAGATGAAATTATGTCAATAGATAAATATGCTTACTTATTAGATAAAGACAATTATATGGTTGAGAATAAAATATTTATAGATCTTATGTGGTACATAGCTAGAAATAAAGATAATGGACCTAATAAACCAAAAGGTATGGTTACAAAAGATAAAAACAATAAAATAATATTAAGTGTAAAATCACACGCTATTAGAAATGCTGGTATTATGTTTCAACAATTATTTTATTGGCATTTCAATGCAATAAAACAAAATAAAGCTACTAAATATAAATATAATGATAATGGTATATTAAGAAATGTTGTAAAAAAAGATTATGAAGATTGGTGGGATGAACTTAGGTTAACCGACAATGAAGTAACTACTGCTAATAAATTTTTAATTGATGCAGATCTTATTGAAATTCATAAAATGAGAATTAAAGCTAAGGATAAAGAAGTATTTAAGCCTAGTAATTGTTATTTATTAAAAGAATCTAAAGTAGAAGAATATTTAGAGTCTATAGTTGATATCAGTAAAGCTATCTATAAAGAAAAAGTTGATGATGTAAGAACAAATACAATTAAAAGAGTTAAAGCTTCTAAAATAAAAAAATCCACAGCTTTATCCACAAATATATCCGTTACACCTGTAAAGGGTGAAACATTGAAAAATAAGGATTGTAATAATGATATTAATAACTTATCAACATTATCAACAGGTAAAGTTAAAATAAAATACTCCGTTACCCCTTTTAAAGGGGTAACTAAAGTTACACTTGTAAAAGGGGTAACTAAAGATACCCTTTTAAAGAGGGTAACTAAAGATACACCTTTTAAAGGGGTAACTAATAAATCAGATACTACTTATTCAGATACTACTTATTCAGATACTACTTATTCAGATAAAAAAGAAATCCCATCTATTCGGGATTCGTGGGATGAAGTTTCAAAAATATTAAAATTGAAGTTACCAGAAATTCAATATAAAACTTGGATTAAAGAAAGTATTAAAAATGTTGAAGTAGATGAGTTATATGCAAAATTAGAAGTATATAATGATTTTACTAAAGAAATTTTAGAAACAAGGTATAGAGATGATATATCAGAAGCTTTCAAATTAGTTCTTGGACTAAATATTAAACCAAAATTTATAGTTATTAATAATTAATGTTTATCTATTAATAAATCTATTAATAATTTAATACTGCATTTTGCTTCAGTTGGAAGGCCTTTAAATTTTAATATTAATTCGTATTCATCATTAGAAAGTTTTATATCATCTATGTCAAGAAGCCAATAAGGTGAAATTTTAAAAGTAGTACATACAACTGCTATAAATTCAACCGAAGGAGAATTTTCACCACTTTCGTAACGGGATAATTGACCTCTATTTATATCTATATTTAATTTTTCAACAAATTCTTCTTGACTAAGTTTATTTGATTTTCGTATATAATTAATTTTTAGACCTATTAACTTTTTAAATTCCATAGTTACACCTCAGATTTATACTTTTGTTATATTAACATTTAGAAATAAAATTAACATCTGATGTGTAAAACATCACTACCTATAAAAAAATGTGCAATACTACACATTAGAATAAAATAAAAACTCTGCAGGTGAAGACTAGCAATCACACACCTACAGAGCAAGAAACTGGACACTAAAGTATCCATAAGATATATTAACATTTTTTGTTATTTATATCAATACAAAAGATATTTTAGTATCCCTTATAAAGGAGGGAAAACATGAAAGTATTTGAAGATGAGATACTTTCACCTGGAGAAAAAATAAGAAAATTAAGAATACTTCTAGGAGCAACTCAAGCTGATATTGCAGGTGAAGATGTAACCAGAAATTTAATAAGTGAATTAGAAAGACATAAAAATAAATTATCCTTGAAAACTGCAAAAGCCATTGCAACAAATATTAATAATTATGTAATTAAAAACAATATTGATTTTGAACGTGTATCTGATGAAGATTTACTCGAAGATAGTAAGGTTCAAGTTAATAAGGTAATAAAAAAATTAATTAAAAAATTGGATAATATTAAGTTAACACAAAAGTATAATGAATTTGTTAATTTGAAAGATGAAATTGATGACCTGATTTGTAAATATGAAACTCTCATTGATCCTGAATTTAAATGTAATATTTATAAATTATATAGTGATATTTACTTTCAATTTCATGAGTTGGAAAAAAGCGAAATTTATGCTTTAAAATGTTATGATGAAGCTTTAATATCAAATAATAATTTGATATTAGTTGATGTACTTATGACAAGGATAAAAATTCTTTGGAGAACTAATAGAGAACGTGAAATTGTTATATTAGCCAAATATGCTCTTTATATTTACGAGATAAATAAATTAAAAGATGCTCTAATAATAAAAAAAATATATTATAATATGGCTTTAGCATATAAAACAATAAAAGAACAACAAACATGTATTTATTGGTTAGAAAAATTAGAACAAAATTTTATGCTAGAAAATAAAGAATACTGTGATATTAAAATATTAAAGGCTAATTGCTACTTAGAATTATTAGAATATAATAAAGCTGAAAAGCTATATTTAGAAACATTAGAATTAGCTAAAAAAGTGAATAATATAACTGCTATAACTAAAATATATAAAAATTTAGCCTTTTCATATTATAAACTCAACGATTATTCTAAAGCAATTGAATATGCTAATATTGCTTTAGACATAAAAAATAATGATGAAGAAGAAAATATATTAACATTCTATTATGCAATATCAATATATAGGAAGACTGAAAGTACTGATTTAGTAATAAAAAATTATGAAAAGGCAATATTGAGAGCAAGAAACTATAAAAATGATTATATTTTACTAAAACTTATAAAAAGAGTTTCAAATTATTTTATAGATTACAATGTAACTTCTGAGATAGATAATATACTGAAATTAGCCGATAAATATTTAATTAATCGTAAAATTGTAGATATAGAGCTTATTTGTATATTTTATAAAGCAACAACCTTATATGCAACTTATGATTTAAAAAAATATAATTATTATAAGGAAAAGGCCTTTGCTTTAGAAAATATTTTAAAAAATAAATAATCGAAATTCTTGAAATATATTGTAAAATAGAAATGTAAATATATTTCAAGGGAGGATTTTTTATGAAAAAGAAAATAGTAGCAGTAGTTATAGCTCTTGCTGTATGTTTAGGCGTAGGTTCTAAATTAATTAATAATGTAAAACCTAATAATCATAAAACTGTAGCAGCTGAATATGTTCCAAATTCAACTGATGATCCAGCACCATGGTAAAAGTATCTACATAAATTTTTAACTAATTTTTATAAAAGTAAGTGGACTTGAAAAGGTTTGCTTACTTTTATATTTTGAAAAAAATGGAATAAAGTAAATAAATATATGTACTTAATATCTTTATTTTTTTACTTTTATAAAGATAAAAGTATTTTCATGAGATATTTATAGAATATACTTTAAAAGAATTTTTGAAGTAAAAATTTGCAAGTAGGTTAGACAATATTCTCTTACTTTTTCGACTTGATTTTTTCTTGTTTTAAAATTTTATTATTAATATAATTTATATATAAGATAAACAAGGAGGAAATAAGGTGGGTATTGAAGATAAATTTAGAGATGAGATAAAAGAGATATTTAAGGGTAAAATTCTAACACTAAATAATATTAATGAGATAAACAACATTATAAAAAATGAATTAGCAAAAGAAAAAAGACCTGTAGCTTAATACTATAGGTCTTCTTTTTTATTAACTAAATTATTAGCATATCTTTGCAATGATTTTTTTAATCTGATTTTAGTATCTTCGCTTATATCTGACTTTAGAATATCTTCGTATTCTAAATCATCTAATATTTTATCAAGTATCTTATCTTGTAGCTCTGCTGGAAGCGTAATACTATCATTTTCTATGCTTTCTTCAAAGAAATAACCAACACTTACATTATAAAGTTTAGCCAGTTCAACAAGATGTTCATATTTAGGTTCACTTTCATTTCTTTCCCACTTACCTATTGAATTTTTACTACTAAATCCAAAGTATTTAGCTATATCTTCTTGGGATTTCCCATTTTTTTCTCTTAACTCACGTAATTTAGATCCAATTTTATAATTCATTAATATCTTCCTTCCTAGACTATTATTCCCTATAACAATTTTACTCTATAGACCACTTTTTGTGTAGGCGAACAGATACGAACAAATAAAATATTTTTTTAAAAAAGGCAATTAATACTTGAAAAACCACTTTTAGTGGTCTATAATTAAAATATAGTAATTTAAAAGTGGTCGAGGAGTTGATTTAGTGACTAATGAAAAACTAAAAAAGGCACGAGAAAAAGCTGGATTTACCCAAAAAAGCTTTGCTGAAGAAATCAACATAAAGTTAAGAACTTATAAATCATATGAAAGGGGAGAACGTTATCCTAGAAAAACTAATTTATCAATAATATGCAAAAAATTAAATCTTGATGCCAGTGTTTTTTATCCTGTGGAGAATGCTGATGAGAGGTGATGTTACTAGAAGAATTGTTGAATACATGAATTCAGAATCTCAAAAAGTATTTAATAAATATCATATTTGTGTAATAAGAGAATGTTTAACAATTGAATATCAAGATAGAAAAAACAAAGGTTTAATTATAAATAGCAAAAGTAAAAAAGGAAAGCAAGAGATATATACAAGAGTTTCAAATATAGCAAAAGAAGCTTATAAACAAAATTTAGATCCTGAAGATATTTACTTATTTAAAAAGTGTAGGTTACTGGAATATGAAGATAGAACAGGTAAATGTCCATGGGGATATGAAATTGCTAGAAAATACTTAGGATATGATAAGGAAACTGGTAAAGAGCTAAGGGGTGATTAAATGAAATTTACCATATATGGATTTAGTCAAAAAAAACTTGTTGAAATGGGAATGAATAATGACGATGCTCTAATATTAAGATATTTTATTGATTTTAAAGATAGTGGAGCAATGATAAAGGAATACATGGATGATGATATGTACTATTGGGTAAATTATGAATCATTAAAAAACGAACTTCCAGTATTAAATATCAGCAAAGATAGAATATATAGAAGACTAAAATATTTAGTAAGCATTAATGTATTAAAACATAAAACTAAAAAAAATGGTGGTACCTTTTCTTTTTATGCAGTAGGTGATAACTATAAAACTTTAATAATTGATACGTCAGAAATAACTGATGGTACGGTAAAAACACCGGAGGGGTACGGTAAAAATACCGAAGAGGGTACGGTAAAAATACCGGAGGGGTACGGTAAAAATACCGGAACAAAATATTCATCTATTAAAGATACATCTATTAATAATTCATCTATAAAAGATATATATGTATCTGTTATTGATTATCTTAATCAAAAATGTTGTACAAGTTATAAGAGTGAAACTAAAAAAACTAGACAATTAATTAAGGCTAGAGTAAATGAAGGATTTAATCTTGAACATTTTAAGACTGTAATTGATAAAAAGTATAAAGACTGGAAAGGTACAGACTTTGAAGCTTATTTACGACCAGAAACTTTATTTGGTAACAAATTTGAAAGCTATTTAAATCAAAAGATAAAAAAGACATCTTATAATTCAAATGGGAAACCAAGTACTTTTAACGATTTTGACCAAAGAGAGTATGATTTTGATAGTTTAGAGAGAAAGTTGTTAGGATGGGATAAGGATGCAGTAGAAAATGAGTAATGAATTTGAAGAATTAATTAAAAATTTTGATGATTTAAATGTTGGACATAGAAAAGTCAAAGTAATAACAGGAAAAGATAATGAAGAAGTTACTAGAAGAGCAGCTGAATTTGAAAAATTACATAATGTTGTAGACTCCAAGCAATACACAGAAAACGTAAAGTTCCTATTTTATATGGAATGAAAATTGGAGGTTTTTATTATGAAAGTTATGTTTGTTAGAACTAACGATGCAAAGCCAATACCTCAGTTCACTATGAATCAAAAGGTGGCTATAGAAATACCGAAGGACCATGGAAATAATAGAGAAGTTAAAGTCTTTAGAGGGAAGGTTATTGCAATTACAAAGCAGCTTGTAGTAATTCAAAAGAAAAGTGGAATTAGAGAAAGTTTTTCTTATAAAGATTTTTTTACTGGACATGCAAGATTAATCCAATAGTAAGGTGGGAACATTTATTGAAGGGAATGAATAGCATCATAGGTATTTTACATGACGTTCATTACCTTAGAATTGAAACAGAGATTTTTAAAGATATTAAGAAAGGAGACAAGCAGCTCAAAGCAAAAATAAATGATAATTATAAAGTCGGTGATACATTAATTTTAGAAGAGCTTAATCTCAAAGGAATATACTCTGGAGATTGGACACCAAAAGAAATAACGGATATTGATTTAAAAGAAGATAATGTAAGCTTAAGTTTAAAAGATATTGTAATTTAAATAAATCTAGTGAAATTGAGGTGATGTAATGGCCGAATGTTATTGTACTTTCCATCAGAGATATTTAACTAGAAAAGAAATTAAAGTGAAAAGATGTAGATGTAAAAAGAACACCAGGCAAATATGCAGATATTTTATAAATACAGCTAAGCAAAGGTACAGAAATGATACAAATTTTATAAGGCTGAGATAGTCGTAATGTGAAAATAAGACGACTTAAATAAAAATTAAAATCGGAGTAATTCTAGATAAAAAGTACGGCCGTACCTCCAGACGTGGAGGATGGGGAAATGAAAATATTAGTAGCCTGTGAAGAAAGCCAGGCAGTATCAATAGAACTTAGAAAATTAGGTCATGAAGCTTACTCATGCGACATTATAGAATGTAGCGGTGGACACCCTGAATGGCATTTAAAGCAAGACGTAACACCTTTACTAAAAGAAAAATGGGATATGATTATTGCTTTTCCACCATGCACATATTTAACAGTTACAGGAAATAGATGGTTTAATGTTGAAAAATACGGAGAAAAAGCAATACAAAGAGCTAAGGACAGAGAAGAAGCAATAAACTTTTTCATACAGTTTGCAAATGCAGATTGTGAAAGAATCGTAATAGAAAATCCTGTTGGAATAATGTCTAGCGTATGGAGGAAACCAAATCAAATAATTAACCCTTACCAGTTCGGAGATCCTTTTGAAAAGAAAACATGTTTATGGCTTAAGGGATTACCTGAATTAATACCCACAAACATTGTAGAAATTCCGCCTAGAACAAAATTTGCTAGTGGTAAGTCAATGCCAACATGGTACGCAGATGCGTTTAGATTGCCAAAAGAAGATAGAGCAAAACTTAGAAGTAAAACTTTTCCAGGCATTGCTAAAGCTATGGCTGAACAATGGACTAAGTAAGACGCCTTACAAAGATTTTGCGTAACTAAAATAAGTTTATTTGCTCACAGAACAAAAATAAAAATTAAAATTTTAGGAGGTGCGTCCCCCGCGCATTCACTATATATAGTACAGTTCTGTGAGCTTTTTTTAAATTTTATTATGATGGAGGATATTAAATGAAAGTTAAATTAATAGATAAAAATTGTATATTAACTAAAGGACATATAACAGATGCAGGATGGGATTTAAAAACTAGAGAAAGCAAGGTATTAGAACCATTAGAAGTATATACTCTTCCAGTAGGTGTATGTGTACAACTTCCTAAAGGATTTAGTGGTGATGTTAGACCTAGAAGCGGTTTAAATTCAAAAGGAATTGTAGTTTTATATGGTACCGCTGATTTTGGATATACTGGTGAAATAAAAGTAACTCTTATAAATCTAAGTGGTAAGCCTTATCAAATAAATCAGTATGATAGAATTGCTCAACTAGTAATAAATAAAATTGATAATGATGCAAACTTAGAAATCGTAGAAGAATTAAGTTGCAGCTCTAGAGGAGCAAATGGATTTGGAAGTACAGGGAGGTAGGAAATATGAATAAAGTTGTTTTAATTGGAAGACCTACTAAGCAACCAGAACTTAAATATACACCAGGTACTGGAACTCCAGTATGTACAATGACCTTAGCAGTAGAAAGACCATATTCAAAAGATGGACAAAAAGAAGCTGATTTTATCCCGGTTGTTATTTGGGGTAAACCAGCAGAAAATACTGCTAACTATGTTGGAAAGGGAAAGCTAGTTGCTGTTAGTGGTAGAATTCAAACTAGATCATATGATGCAAAAGATGGTAGTAAAAGATATGTTACAGAAGTAGTTGCTGAAGATGTGCAGTTTTTAGAATGGTCAACTAATAGTACAAATAACTCTATAGATAATAGTGTATATGATGAAATGACTCCAGTTGATGATGGTCAAATGCCATTTTAGGAGGTAGTTAAATGAAAAAGCATGAGTTTTTAAATAAAGTAGTGGAAGTTTATTTTTCAGGTAATTATACAGCAGAAGAAGCTATAGAAAAAGTTAAAAAAGATTCTAATATCTCAAATGAAGAATACATCAATTTATTTGGAAGGAGTAATTCAAATGAAGTATGCCCTTCATTGTATGAGTAACTACCAAAGCAAAAATATAAATAATAGGTCAAACTTTAATAAGAAAACAAAAGATAATTTTCCTAAGAAAGATGTTAAGCAAGGAACTTCTAAAAAGTGGGGCAGATATGAGCAGGTACCATTATTAGATTAGGAGTGAGTTAGATGAGTAAATTAGATATTATTTTATTCATTACTGCATGTGTTAGCTTAACTATGACATTTGTTTTATATAAAAAACAAAATCAAAAACCTCAGGACATTATTTACATAGATTCTACAGATAAAAAAAGTGATGGAGGGAAAAGTATTTGAAATTAAACCAAAAGCAGTTTGATGAATTAAATAATTTAGATAGTTGGCTATATAATTATAAAAGCATAAAAGCTGGAATAGAAAATTTAAAGCTAGAATGCGAAGAATCTAAAAATGTTTCTATCGGTTCAGCAGATCCTTCAAAAGAAACTGCAGTAACTAATAAATTTAGCAGCAATGTTGAAAATTCAATTATTAATACTGAGTCACTAAATAATAGAGCGAAATTCATGGAAAGTAAAATAAAGAAGATAGATAGAGCTTTAAGCTCATTAAGCAAAGATGAATATTTGATTGTAACTAATTATTATATCGAAGGAAAACATATATATGAATTCACTCATGAACTAGGAATATCTGAAAGCCACTGCAGGCGAATTAAAGATAGAGCAATTAATAAAATTAAAATAGCATTATATGGTGTGCAAGTTAAAAATTAATATAGGAGCCTTAATTGGTTCCAGTTTATTTATATAGGGTATAGTGTAGATAAAATTTTAATATTACACTATACCCTATTTGTTTAGAATTAGTTTTTAAATTTATAAATAAATATTTGAAAAACTCTTGAATATTAAATAAACAAAATGGTATAATATAGATATAGAAATTACGAAAGAGGTTTACAAAATGAATATTGCTTATGTAAGAGTTTCTACGGTAGAACAGAACGAAGCTAGACAAATGGAAGGCTTACAAAAATATGATATCGAGAAATGGTTCATTGAAAAAGTAAGCGCCAAAGATACTAACAGAGCAGAGTTAAAAAAAATGATTGAATTTGCAAGGGAGGGAGATACAGTATATGTATTAGACTTTTCGAGATTGGCAAGAAGCACGAAAGACCTACTTGATCTAGTAGATAGCATGAATAAAAAAGGTGTTAATTTAGTATCTGTGAAAGAAAATCTTGATACTTCCACACCACAAGGTAGGCTGATGTTAACAATGCTAGGAGCTATATATGAATTTGAAAGAGCAAATATTCTAGAAAGGCAAAGAGAAGGTATAGCATTAGCCAAAAAGGAAGGGAAATATAAAGGACGAAAGAAGATAAGTTTTCCAACAAATTGGACAGAAATTTATACTAAGTGGAAAAGTAGACAATTAACGGGCAATAAAGCTATGGAGTTGCTAGGATTAAAAAGAAATACTTTTTATAGTTTAATTAAAGAACATGAAAGGGGTATAAAAAATAATGAATAAGAAATTAACTGTATTTGCTTTAAAAGATAAAAATGAAGAATATCAGCTAGATTATGATTTCGATAAATTAAGTGCTTTTAATGAAAAATTTGGTTACGCTTTTATTTTAAGTTTTTCTTCAGAAATGATAAGTTTAGCCAACAGATTAAAGGATATTGAAAAAGTTATTGATGTTCTTGAAGATTGGAAGAATGAAGAATTTTTTAAGCTTAATGAGACAACTTATAGCACAAGTTGGTTTAATAGCAAGTATAAAAAAGAAAAAACTGAGCTCACTCTTCCACAAGCTAAAAAAATATATATGGAAAAGAAAGTAATGGTACCGTGCATGATCCTAAAGAATTTTTAACTGAGATAGAATTTTAAAATTTGATAGTTGGTGAATGTGAAAAAAATGCGAATTAGGAGGATATAGAAAATGTTTGAAAATACATTTGAATATAAATTTAAGATTGCTGAAGACTGGCAAAAGCAAAGATATTTAAGGCTTCTTGAAAGCTTCAAAGGTATTGAATTGTCTGATGAAGATAAAAGATATTTATTGTGGCTTTCTAGCTTTGATTCAGATACCGAAAGAGTATTTTTAAATTTATTTACTAAAATTAAGAAAAGTAAATAGTGAACAATTCAAGGATAGGCTCTATGAATATATTGTGGCGCTATGGTGCCAAAGAATAAATTAAGGAGGAGTCATTATGGAAGAGTATAAATTTAAAAAATCTACATGCGAGAGATATGATATAAGATTAAAAAATAGTTATGGTTGGGCGATAATTACTATTGATGAAAATGGAGGACTGTTTAACGCTCAATCTGATTATGGCAGTTATAGTTATAGCTGGCCTAATCATGGTAGAAAGAGCTTTAAGCATTTTATACTTGAATTAGTTAGAGATAAATCATATTTTTTAGGCAAGGTAGCAGATGATAAATATTATTATGACGAAGAAACAGAAAAAGCTTGGAAAGAGCAGATTATAGAGGATAGGCAGAATGGATATTTAAGTAAAGATGAAGCAAGGGAATTATGGGATGAAGTAGTTGAGTTTGACTATTATACATCAGGCGAAAGCATACAACATCAATGCTACGAAAATGATGTTGTATGTAAATATTATGGTGAACCTTGGGAAGCATTTGAAATTGTTAGAGGATTTTCGCCACAAGCAAATATGTTTGCAAATAGAATAATGCCTATTTTGGGTGAAATAATTAAAAAAGAAATAGCTGATTTAGAAAAGACAGCATAGCTTCACTAGTTTCGCTAAAGGCTCATTTACCGAATAATTTTATGGGAGGTTATTATGAATTTATACTCTGTACATTTATGGGATAAAGATTTAGGCATGGAAAGATATATAACTCTTCCAGCTGATAACGAAAGCGTAGCAGAACAAGAAGCACTAGATCATGACTTTTTAGCGTGTGCAGAAGCTGAAGAAATAACCATAATGAACGGATGTAAACTTATAGGTGAAAATAAAACATATAAATATTATGTTTCTGAAAAAGGTTATTTAGCTAGAGTATCAAAAAATACATTTACAGAGCTAGGTTATATAGAAGATAATATGAAGCTTTATAAAAAATTGTGCTAATAATTTAAAGATTAAGAGAGTATTCAAAAATACTCTCTTATTATTTTTAAAACTTTAGAATAATACCCTTCATATTTAGCGTATAAGCGTTTATTTTAAGTACGGTGGTACGTTTATACCTTTGAAAAAATGGAAGCTCATATACTAAAAATTACATGAGCGAATTATGAGCGTTTTTTGAGCGTTTTTTGGCACTCTATTTGATGATTTTTAATTTATAATAGTATCATACAATAATATTAATGATTCCCCATAATTACCCCTTTTTTAAGGCAGCCAATACGGCTGCTTTTTTATTTTAAAGAAAGTAGGTGTATAAAATGAGTGGTTTATCTAAAAGAGGACCAAAACATAAAAACAGAAAATATAAGTCCTGGAAAGACCAAAATAAAAAAGAATTGCCTACTGTTCAGGACTTAAAAGAAGATGATGAATTTAATGAATTCAAACGAATGATGGAAGATGCGCCTAGTTATAAAAGACATAATGGAGCATATAGGCAGGTGAAATAATGAAAAAGAAAAGGCCTGCAAAGCCAATTAAAGATAAAGATATTGTATTAGATATTCAAGATTATTTAAGATATAAAAATAAAAGAGATTATGTCTTGTTTGTATTAGGAATATCTACAGGTTATAGAGCTGGAGATTTAGTTAAGCTTAAAGTTAGAGATGTAAAGGATGCTCTTAAAGAAGGATATTTTATTATTCTTGAAGGGAAAAAAGTTAATACAAGAAATATAAGAAAAGAAAATATTAAACCTAGAGAAGTTCCAATTGTTGATAAGTTAAGAAAAATACTAAAAGAGTACATTAAAGATAAAAAGGATTGGGAATATTTATTTCAATCAAGAAAAGGAAATAACAGTCCTATAAAGGTAAGCAGAGTTAGTACAGTACTTAATGAAGCTGGAAAGGAATTTGGCTTAACAAATATAAGCGCTCATTCAATGAGAAAAACATATGCGTATAAAATATATAATGAAAGTGGACATGATATAGAAGCTGTTAGAGAAATGTTAGGACAGAGCAGCAGTAAGATTACCTGTAGATATTTAGGCTTAGATAGAGAACTATATGATAAATATAGTAATAAACTAAATGACCTAATCCGGTAATTTTATTTTTTTAGGCTTTGAATGTTTTATTTTAAGCAACATACTTATTCGAGTACAAAAAATTAAATGCATATATTAGTAGTACTTTTTAAAAATGAATGTGTGATTCTATATATAAATGATTCGTTCAAAACAAAAAACACGAACATTAAACAGAAGTTTTACGCATTTATGCATAAAAATTTTATATAAAAAGGTGGTATATTTTGAGTAGTGTTATAACTCATAATAAAGAAACGTTAAATGAAATATTAAATCGCTTAGATGATAACCAACATGAAATTGCATTATGTGATTTAACCACAGAAGAAATAATTTATTTGGATGATACTTTAAAAAAGATAATAAAAATGTATTATCAAAATATATATCAAACTTGTAAGATATAAGTGTAAGCTAAATAATAAAATGGTATAATAATCCTAGAGGTGGTTTTTATGGGATTATTTAACAAGATGTTAAGGCAAGCAAATAAAGCTAATAAAGTTATGAAAGACGTTGAAATGGTAGGTAACTTTGTTGCAGGAGATAAGAAGAAAGCTACAAGAAGAGCTAAGAATAAAATAAAAGGTAAGATAGCTAATAAAGTATTTAAAAGTTTAAAGTTTTAAGGAAGCTTATATATAGGCTTCCTTTTTATTTATTGTAAGTAGGTGATTATATTGGCTAAAGAATTTGCAGTTAAGTTCTATAAGAGTAAAGCATGGTTAGAGTGTAGAGACGGATTCATTCAATCAGTACATGGATTATGTAATAGATGTGGTAATCCAGGCTATATTGTTCATCATAAAGAACTATTAACACCTGATAATATTAATAATCCAAATGTAACTCTTAATTGGGATAAGCTTGAATACTTATGTCAATGCTGTCACAACAAAGAACATATGAGCAATAATGATAAAGCAATTAATAATGGTTTAAGATTTGATAGTAATGGACAAATAGTTAAAGATGAAAATTGATTACTCCCCCCATAAAAATGTTTTATTTTAAATCCTAAAGGACCGAGTGGGGACATTCAAAAAACACGCAGGTAGTTTTTGAGTGGGGGTGTAGTTATAAAGTGAGGTGGAAAAGGTGAACGATAAAAGCAGATACAATGAAATAGCGAAACAACAAGAAATTAAAAAAGAGATAACCAAACTTAATAGATTATTTAAAGATATGGATTCTAAAATTAAAAAGTCAGTAACATCATTAATTGAGAATGCAGCTTTTATGGCTGTAACATTAAGAGAACTTCAAGATTACTTAAATAAAAATGGTTTAACATGTGAATATCAAAATGGTGAAAACCAATTTGGAGTAAAGAAATCTCCAGAAGTAGAAATTTATAATACTATGATTAAAAACTTTGTATCAACCATGAAATCTCTTACAGATTTATTGCCAAAAGAAATAGCAGCTAAAATTAAAGATGATGGGTTTGACCAATTCGTAGGTGGTAGAGATGATTAAATATCCTAAAGACTATAATCCTATTCTTGAATACTGGCAACTAATAGAAAGTGGACAAGAAATAGTTAGTCAAAAGATTTATAAGACTTTTAAAAAAATAGTTTATGATTTAAATAATAATCAGAGTGAATATTATTATAGTCATACAAGGGCAAATCATTTTATTGAGTTTTGTGAAAATTATTGTAGACATTCAAAAGGTAAAATGGCTGGTAAACTTGTTAAACTTGAATTATGGGAAAAAGCAATAGGAGCTGCTATATTTGGATTTATTGATATTGAAGGTAATCGTAAATATAGAGAATCCATGATAATTGTTGGTAAAAAAAATGGTAAGTCTTTAATTGCTTCATGTATTGGTTTATATCTTCAAGTTGGTGATGGTGAAGGGGGACCTGAAATATATGCAGTAGCTACTAAAAGAGACCAAGCAAAAATCATATGGGGTGAAGCTAAAAGAATGGTAAAAAAATCACCAGCTTTACTTAAAAGAATAAAACCATTAGTTGCAGAGTTAAATAGTGAAAATTTTAATGATGGAGTATTTAAACCACTAGCTAGCGATAGTGATACGCTTGATGGTTTAAATGTTCATGGAGCTCTAATGGATGAAATTCATCAATGGAAAAATGGTAAAGCTTTATATGATATCATTGCTGATGGTATAACAGCAAGAGAACAGCCACTTATTTTTATTACATCTACTGCAGGAACAGTAAGAGAAGATATTTATGACATTAAATATGATGAGGCTGAAAGAGTTATAAATGGATATTTTGATGATAATGGCTATAAAGATGAACACTTTATAGCTTTTATTTATGAACTTGATAGTAGAAAAGAATGGACAGATCCTTTATGTTGGAAAAAAGCTAATCCAGGACTAGGAACAATTAAAAATGAAAAAACATTAGCTGATAAAGTTGCAAAGGCTCAAGCTAATCCTTTATTAGTAAAGAATTTACTTACTAAAGAATTTAACATCAGAGAAACTTCTAGCGAAGCATGGCTTACTTTTGAAGAATTAAATAATCCAGCTACTTATGATTTATCAATATTAAATCCTAAGTATGGAATTGGTGGAGCAGACTTATCAAGTACAACTGATTTAACGTGTAGTTCAGTTGTATTCATGGTACCAGGTGACAATACAATTTATGTAATGCAAATGTATTTCTTACCAGAGGTACTTTTGGAAATGCGTGTAAGAGAAGATAAAATTCCCTACGATATTTGGAGAGACTTAGGATGGCTTAGAACTGTTGAAGGAAATAAAGTTCATTATAAGCATGTAACTGAATGGTTTTTAGAAATTCAAAATGAGTATGGTATATATTTACCATGGACTGGCTATGATTCATGGTCAGCACAATATTGGGTTGAGGAAATGAAAACTTATTTTGGTGCTGAAAGTATGGAAGCAGTTATACAAGGTAAAAAAACTCTTTCTGGACCTATGAAAAACATGGGAGCAGATTTAGCAGCTAAAAAAATTAATTATAATAATAATCCAGTACTTAAATGGTGTCTTTCAAATACTGCTATAGAAACAGATAAAAATCTTAATATACAACCATGTAAAACGAATAATCAAAGAAGACGTATAGATGGAACCGCAAGTTTACTTGATGCCTATGTATGCTTAGAAAGGCACATAGAAGATTATCTTAATATGATTTAGCTAGAAGGGAGGTGAAAACTTGGGAATATTAAATAAGTTCTTCAATAAAAATCCAGCTACTACAAGAGTTGAATTAATAACTAGTAATGGCAATGGATTTTATAGTTGGAATGGTAGCTTATATAAATCTGACATTATAAGAGCATGTATAAGACCAAAAGCTAAGGCAGTTGGAAAACTAGTTGCTAAACATGTAAGAGAAACGATTAATACTGATAGTTCAACAAGTTTAAAAATTAATCCTGATGTATATATGAGATTTCTTTTAGAAGAACCAAATCCTTTTATGACTGGTCAAATGCTTCAGGAAAAAGTTACTACTCAATTGCAGCTTAATAATAATGCTTTTATTTATATTAACCGTGATGAAAATGGGTATGCAAATGAATTATACCCTATACCATGTGTTAGCGTTGAAGCTATTTATAATCAATCAGGAGAATTATTTTTAAAATGTACTTTAAGAAATGGAAAGATGGTTACATTTCCTTATGCAGATGTAATTCATTTGAGACAAGATTATAATGAAAATGATATTTTTGGTGAAAGTCCAAGAGAAACATTATTACCACTTATGGATATAGTTATTACAACTGACCAAGGTATTGTCAAAGCAATTAAAAACTCAATGATTATAAAATGGTTGATGAAATTTAAAAGTGTATTAAGACCAGAAGATAGAGATATGGAAGTTAGCAAGTTTGTAGATAACTTTCTTAGTATTGAAAAAGGTAAGGGTGTAGCAGCTACAGATCCAAAATATGATTTAGAGCAAGTAGAAGATAAGCCTTATGTTCCTAATGCCGCACAAATGGATAGGACTGTATTAAGGCTTTATTCATTTTTTGGTACAAATGAAAAAATAGTTCAATCAAAATATACAGAAGATGAATGGAATTCATATTACGAAGCTGAAATTGAACCTTTAGCACTTCAATTAAGCGGTGAATATACTAGAAAACTTTTTAATAGGAGGGAAAGAGGATTCGGAAATTCAATAATTTTTGAAGCTAGTAATCTTCAATATGCTAGTATGTCAACTAAATTGAATTTATTGCAAATGGTTGATAGAGGAGCTTTAACTCCTAATGAATGGAGAAAACTTCTTGGAGGATTAGCACCGCTTGAAGGTGGAGATAAACCAGTAAGAAGATTAGATACTGCTGTTGTGGGGGGAGGTGAAAATAAGTAATGGCAAAAATAAACATTAAGGGACCTATTATATCAAGTGCTCAGCAATGGATTTATGATTGGTTTGGAATCGAAGCTACTTCGCCAGCAAAAGTTAATAAAGTATTAGATTCGATAATTGAAAATGAAGATTTAGAAATAGAGATTAATTCTTGTGGAGGTGATATTTCTGCAGGAAGTGAAATTTATACTGCTATTAGAGCTTATGGCAAAGGAAATAAGAAAGCTAATATAGTTGGTAGTGCTTACTCAGCTGGTTCAGTTATAGCAATGGCTTGTGAGTGCTATATGTCACCTACAGCAATGATGATGATTCATCAAGTAAGCTGCAGTACACAAGGAAATAGTGATGATATGGATAAAATGTCACAAGTATTAAAAGTAGCAGACCAAACTATTGCAAATGCTTATATTGCTAAATGTGGTATGAGCATGAAAGATGCATTAAAGATGATGTCAGAAGAAACCTGGCTAACTGCTCAACAAGCATTAGATAGAGGGCTAATAGATGGCATCATGTTTGAAAATTCAAATAGAAATATGCAACTTAACAATTCTTTTGGTGGATTAATACCACAAGAAGTTATAGAAAAAATGCAAAATCAAAGATTAAATAACTTGAGTAAAGAAAAATTACAAAATAAATTATATTTTTTAAAATTGAAAGGTGGAATATAAAAATGAAATTTAAAAACAAACAAGATTATATGGAACAAAGAACAATGCTTATGAACAAAATTCAAGGAATGATGGATACAGCAACTTCAGAAGAAATACAAGCTAAAATGCAAGAAGTTGAAGCTATGGATAATGAATGGACAGAACAAGCAAAAGAAATAGCAAACAAAGCAGCTTTAGAGGATAAATTTAAAGCACTTAACCTAGAAAATAAAGGTGTAAATGTAATTGGGACTGTTTTAGATTCAACAAATTCATCAGCAAATGATGATATGTACGCTTCAATAGAATACAGAAAAGCATTTATGAACAATGTACTTAAAGGTATAGCAATTCCTAATCAATTTTTAAATGTAGATGCAAATACAACTACAAGTGAAGTTGGTTCAGTAATTCCTACCACAGTATTAGAAAAAATTGTTGAAAAACTAGAATCAACTGGAATGATCCTTCCTTTGGTAACTAAAACTTCTTATAAAGGTGGTGTATCAATTCCTACTTCATCAGTTAAACCAGTTGCTACTTGGACAACTGAAGGCTCTACTTCAGATAAACAGGAAAAGACTACAGGAGTTATTACTTTCAACTACTTTAAGTTAAGATGTGCTGTATCAGTATCATTTGAAACTAGTATTGTTACTTTAGGAGTTTTTGAAACAACTATAATTAATAATATAGCTGAAGCTATGACAAAAGCACTTGAACAAGCAATTATAAATGGTAATGGAACAACTCAACCTAAGGGAATTTTAACTGAAACTGTTGTATCTGGTCAGAATGTAGATCTTACAGAAGGAGCAGCACCAACGTATTCAGATTTAGTTGCAGCTGAAGCAGCGCTTCCACTAGCATATGAATCAGATGCAGTTTGGTTTATGACTAAAAAAACATTTATGACATTCGTTGGCATGGTTGACAGTAATAAACAGCCAATAGCACGAGTTAATTATGGTATAAATGGAAAACCTGAAAGAATATTATTAGGTAGAACAGTAGTTTTGAATGACTATATGTCAAACTATGCTACATCAGTTACTGCTGATACCATAATAGCATTTTTATTCAATCCTAAAGACTATGTTCTTAATACAAATTATAATATAACTATGAAAAAGTATGAGGACAATGATACAGATGACCAGATAACAAAGGCTATAATGCTTGTTGATGGAAAAGTTGTAGATAAAAATTCACTTGTTACTATGACAATTAAAAATGCAGCATAATAGCATAGGGTAGAGTTGTTCTACCCTTCTTTTTCTATGGAAGGAGTGATAATATGCTATTAGATGATGTAAAGTTAGCAATAAGAGTAAGTAATTCTGTTTATAATGATGAAATACAAGACTTAATTGACGAAGCTAAAGCAGATATGAAGTTAGTAGGTATTTTAGATACCAAAATTGTTGACACTGATCCATTAATAAAAAGAGCTATAACGACTTACTGCAAAGCTAACTTTGGATTAAATAATCCGGATAGTGAAAAGCTACAAGCAAGCTATGAAGCTATTAGAAACCATTTATCAATGAGTATTGAGTATAATGGTGGTGATGTAGTTGTTGTTTAAAGAAGTAATAAACTTAATTAGTTTAACAGATGGTGAGAATGTTATAGGAGATGCAATTAAGGTACCTAATAAAGGTCCTATCGTATTTGCTGATAAACAAAGCATTAGGCAGAGTGAATTTTATCAAGCTGCAGCGGTAGGTCTAAAGCCAGAATTCACTTTTATTATTAGAACTTGTGAATATAATCAAGAACCTATGCTTGAATATAATTCTAAGACTTATAATATTATAAGGACCTATGAAAAAGACAATGAATTAATAGAACTCATATGTCAAGGGGTGGTAAATAATGCCGCTACCTAAAAGCGTTGTTAAAATAAATAAAAAAGGAATAACTTATACTTCAAATGTAGATAGAGCAAGCTTCACCATAAATGAACTTAGTAGAGCAGCATTAAGAGATGTTGCAAGACTTATAAAATATAATATAAGACAAGAATTTAATAAATTAAGAGGTATGAGAAAGCAAACAGGAAGATTCAAAGGTGCATATCAACATTGGCTTAGGAAAAAAGAGGTAGATTTGCAGATAGGTATAAAAGCAAATACTTGGTATGGAGTTCAGCAAGAACTAGGAGATAGAAACCAACCTAAAAGAGATATACTTAGAAATTCAGTTTATAGTCACATTGATGATATTAGGGAGATTGAAGGAAAGTATTTAAGTGCAATAGAAGATGAAAATAAAGCTTTAGAATTAATAAATGAGGAGGAAGAAATTGAATGATAGAAGTTAGAACAGCATTAAGCACTTATTTAAAGTCACTTCATTCTAAAATATATTTTCAAGTAGCACCTGAAAATGCAACGTTTCCTTATATCGTTTATGATATTCCTAATTCATTTTCTGATGGTGAAGGTGGAGAAGTGATTACCTTAGATATTGATGGATGGGATATGAATAATACTGGCGATACCACTGTTATAGAAACTTTAATGCAAACTATAAATTCTTTAGATAAAAAAGTATTAACAACTGATAATATATCAGTTGTTTTTTATTTAGAGAATAAAATGGCATTAATTGATGATGATAAACGCATAAAGAGAAGGAAATATACTTATTCAGGAAGATTGATAAGGAGGTAATGAGATGAGTTTAACTCAAACACAAATAGAAAATGTTCAAATTGATTATGGCATTGTTTATACCAATTATGGCGAAACTGATGCAGCCAAACTTGGCCCTAGTAGAGGTGGCGGAGAATTCTCCGTTGATGTTAAAATAAGAGATATTGAATATGATGGTGCAAATGGTAAAACTAAAGGCATGCAAGCAGTTGAAGAATTAAATGCTAGTCTAAAAGTTACTATACTTGATACAAGTATAAAAACCTTAGCATTAGCTATGCCTTATGCTACACTTGCAGGTGATGGTAGCACCACACCATATTCACTTACTTGTAAGAGTACTGATCTAGGTGTTTTACAAGATACAAGTTATCTTAAGAACGCTACTATGTTTTGTAAGACTATAAAGGGTGATTACAGAAAAATAACATTGTATAATGCACTTCATGAGGGAAAATTTGATTTAAAAGCTAAGCCAAAAGGTGAAGGAGAAATAGAGTTAGAATTAAATGCACATTGGGATGCTCTGGATGATACTAAAGATTTATATAAAATTGAAACTATAGCTTCAATAACAGCTTAAGAGTGGATAGTAATATCCGCTCTTTTTTATTAAGGAGGTAAACTGTGAATATTAAACAAAGCATGAAATTAAGTGCGATTATAGATAAAATGGGGTTAAAAATTACTAATCCAAAAGCTTCTCAAGAAGAAGTTGGGGCTGAACTTATGGTTCAAATTGTTTCTAAAGCTTATAAAGCAGAAAAAGAAATATATAATTTTATTGCAGAAATTAAAAATATAACACCTAAAGAAGCTGAAAAAGTTGATTTGATTGAATTTATAAAAGAAATGAATGAGGTAAGTGACATAAAAAGTTTTTTTACATCTGCAGTGAAGTAAAACAACCAAGATTGTTAGAAATACTTCACAAAATATATGGATATAGTGTAATGGAAATGAATTTTTCTATTGAACTCTTTATGTATGCTTTAGATAAAAATCTTGATAATGAAGTTTTTGAAATGTGGAAACTACAATTTCCAAATATGACAAAAGAAAATTTTATAAGTTTTGATGAATATAAAGAAAAATTATTAGGGAAAAAACATACAGAAATTAGTTATGAAGATATAGAAAAAGAAATGAATAGAATAATAAAAGCTTATGAAGGGAGGTAATTACCATAGAAATATTTAGATTATTTGGTTCAATACTTATAAACAATGATGAAGCTGATAAAAGCTTGCAAAAAACTGATGAACATGCTGAAAAAGTAGGTGGTACACTTACTAAAGGAATTGGTACTGCAGCTAAGTGGGGTATAGGAATTGCAACTGCAGCTGCAGGAGCTGCAACCGGATTATTTGCTATGGCATCTAAAGCTAGTGAAACAGCAGCAAATATTGATGATATTTCTCAACGTACGAATCTAAGTGCAAAAACATTACAAGAGTTTAAATATGCTGCTGAAATGAGTGGATTTAGTCTTGATACAATTGAGGGAAGTGCTAAAAAACTTACTGCAACATTGGGAAAAGTTAAAGATGGAAATAAAGATACAACTGTATTATTTAAACAATTAGGCGTTTCTGTAGTTGATGCAAATGGTAAATTAAAAAGTACTGATGAGGTATTTCCCCAGGTACTTGCTAAATTAGCAGATATGGATAATCAAACAGAAAGAAATGCCTTAATGATGCAACTATTCGGAAAAAGTGCTATGGATATGGCACCATTACTTAATGGTGGAAGCGCAGGCATAAAGCAACTTACAGATGAAGCAAATAAATTAGGCTTAGTAATGTCTGATGATGCAGTATCTTCAGGTGCTCAATTTGATGATATGCTTACACAAGCAAAATCTTCATTAGGAGCTCTAGCAACTAAAATAGGAATTGAAGTATTACCAATAGCTCAACAAATTCTTAATTGGGTTATGACAAATATGCCAACGATTCAAAATGTTACTTCAACTGGATTTAATGTGATTTCAACTGCAGTAAAATTTCTTATGGATAATTCAAATTGGCTTATTCCAGTGCTTGGAGGATTATTAGGTGCTATATTAGCTTTAAACGTAATTAATAGCTTAAATGGGCTTATGGCTTTATGGAAAGCGAGTACTTTAGCACAAACATATGCTCAAGGAGGTTTAAATGCAGTTTTAGCTGCTAATCCAATTGGAATAGTTGTTATGGCTATTGGTCTTTTAATTGCTGCAGGAATAGCATTATATAGAAATTGGGATACTGTGAAAGCTGCAGCTATTAGTGTATTTGGTACTATAAAAAATTTTGTTGGCGGAGTAATTGATGGTATTAAAAACGGTTTTCATGGTATGGTTAATGGTGTCATATCTGGTCTTAATAAAATGATTAGAGCATTAAATGGATTAAATTTCACTGTACCTGATTGGGTTCCTGTTATAGGTGGAGGTAGTTTCGGCTTTGATATACCTACTATACCTAGTTATGCTGTAGGAACTAGATATTTGCCTAAAGACATGCTTGTTCAAGCTCATGAGGGTGAAATGATAGTTCCTAAATCTGAAAATCCGTATGCAAATAGTGGTGGTGCAGTTCTACCTAGTGGTAGTTTAATAATTCAAATTGAAAACTTTATTAATGATAGAAAGCAAAGTGTTCAAGCATTTGCTGAAGAATTAGAATTCTATAGAAAACAAATTAATTCAAGTGAAGGGAGTGTTTAGATGCTGCCTTTTTTTATTTTCAATGGTATAGATAGTTCAGACTATTTAATAGTTAAAAAGCTGCCTTCTATATTTAAAGCAGAAAAAAATATAAAGAAGATAGAGATAGAGGGAAGAGATGGGTTTCTTACTGAAGATTTTGGAACATATAAAAGTATACCCAAAAGTGTTGAATGTACTATAAAGGATACTATAGATATAGATTTCCTTTGCAGTTGGCTTGATGGTAGTGGTGAAGTTGTTTTTTCAAATGAACCAAATAAAAAATATAAAGCTACTATAATTAATCAAATTGAGTTTAAAAAAATATTTACAACATTTCATAGTTTTATAATTCAGTTTGATTGTCAGCCACATAAATATGCTTTTGATAATAATTTAATATCATTAGCATCTCCAGGAACAATTTATAATCCTTATACTGCTAATAGTAAGCCAATATTAAAAGTCTATGGTAATGGATCTATAACACTTAATATTAATAGTAATAACATTTATCTTACTAATGTAATTGATTATGTAATAATCGATAGTGAATTAGTTGATTGTTATAGAGATACTGTTTTAAAAAATAATGATATGGATGGAGAATTTCCAGAGTTTTTGCCTGGCTCAAATGCAGTAAGCTGGACTGGAACTGTAACTAAAGTTGAAATAACACCAAACTGGAGGTGGAATTAGATGATTAATGAAATAAATCATAATATAGATATAGATCTAGCAAATAAAATAAATATGATAACAAATTTTCAAATAAAGAAAAATGATACAAATAGCCATAAATTTATTATTAATATTTATAATAATTCTTTAGCCTATAATTTAACAGGCCTTTCAGCTAAAATATATTTTCAAAAGGCTGATAATACAAAAGTATTCTCAGATTGCACTATAGATGATGCTTTAAATGGGAAAATAAGTTGTATATTAAGTACTCAATGTTTAAGTTATGCTGGTGTAGTAGCAGCTGAAATAACTATTTTTGGTACAAATAATGAAGTTTTGACTTCAATTACTTTTAATTTTAGCGTTGTAGATACTATTCGAGATGATAATGCAATACAAAGTACTAATGAGTTCACAGCCCTCACACAAGCATTAGTAAAAGTTGATGCCTGGGATGCTCAATTTCAAACTAAATATGATGGTCTAGAAGCACAATATGCCACAGATCTAACAGAAGTAAAGACGTCTTTGAATGATATTCCGAATCAAATAAATAATGCCGTAGCACCAAAAGCAAACCAAGTTGATTTAGATACACAAAAGGGAAGAATAGATAATTTAGTATCCACATCAAGTTCTTCATATTATGAAAAAACTACAAGCGGAACTGCTGGAGCATTATTAGTTGTAAGTAGTGGTGCAACTACAGGACAAATAAATCTTTCAAGCGTAACACCTGTAGCCATAGGATATACTCCAGTTGTAGGTGATTATGTAAGACTTGTATATGGTGTTGCTAGTGGTAGTACCGAATTAATTGACTTAAGAACGGATATATATGGTTATACATTTAGTACGGTAGGCAATGCAGTAAGAAAGCAAATAAACACTTTAAATAGTGCAGCTGATATACAAGGCTATATAAGCCAAGATGTTACTTATGTAGCAAATGCAAGAGGAACAGATGGAGCAACCACTAATCCAACAGGTTTTCATATAGATTTTGCAGTATCAGAAGGTGATGTATTAAAAGTAAGTGGTAATAATTATCAAGCAGCTTACCCCCTTTACGTTTTACTAAATAGCAGTGGTGGAGTTGTAAGTTATTATACAGATTCAACTAATGAACAATTAACAGATATATCAGTAACTATACCTAAAAATGTAGCAACAATATCTGTAAACTGCTTTGCTAAAAGCACTGGAGCAATAAAAAAATTAACTAAAACTAAAATGTCAGAAATTATTGATACAGATACTGATTATCATGTAGAGGATATTGCAATAGGCTTTGGATATGCACAAAGCGATGGCTCTTTTCATGCAACTTTAGGTTATCATGGAATAATTAATGTTAAGCCAGGGGACCAATTAAAATTAAGTGGTTCATACTTAAATGCTAACTATCCTTTAGGATGGTATTCTTACAAAGGAACTATAACAGGAAGTATTACAGGTGGAGCAGTAGTAGGGTATATCTATGATTATGCGTATACAGTACCAAACGGTGTCGACAAAATATATATAAATAGTGATGTAAAAGACAATCTTATGGTTAAAAGAAATAAGAAAAGAACTGTTGTTGAGCAAATAAATGTAAAATTAAATAATAAAGCAAGAAATAAAACCATTGTATGGTTTGGTACTTCAATCCCAGCAGGATGTTATAATTCTGCTGATTCCAATACAAGTTATCCAATGATTATAGCAAGTATGCTTGGTGCTAATGTAATAAATGAAGCTATATCAAGTTCTCCAGTACATTGTAGGCAAGATAATTTAGTTGATGCATCTACTAATCCATATGGGTTTAAGGACAATTATAAAACTTGTGCTTATGCTCTTGCTGGAAGTCTAGCCGAAAAGGAATGGCTTATTACAAATTATCAGAGCAGTATTTTTACAAGCCAAAAATATACTACAATGACTGATAGTGATAAAGAATATATAAGAAATTGTAGCTATGAAAGGAAACTAGACAAATATCTAACTGCAAGTAATTTTCCTGACTTATTTGTATTTGACCATGGTAGAAATGATATGTTTAGTTACCATGATTGGAATTATTCATCAGCAGACCAATTTTCGTTATTTAATTTTCAAGGTGCTATGAATTTTTTAATAAATAGAATACTAGCTTTTAATCCTAAAGCAAAAATTATTATTATCGGGCATTATACCAATCAGGCAAGATTAGTTTCTGAACCTGTTCAAGACTTTCCTACTCAAATAACTACGTCTCAACAAGCAGTTGCGGACGATTGGGAATTACCAATATTTAAGCTATGGGAAAAGACAGGTTGGTCACAAAAACAAATTACAAATAATAGTGTAACTAAAACAGTTTTAAATTGGTGGCTTCCAGATGATTTACACCCACATAGCGATACAAGTGGTAAAGCAATCAAGCATATAGCTAATTTGATAGCACCGTTTATTAGAGATAATATAGGATAGATACAATAGGGTAATAAGACGAAGCAAAGAGAGTAGAAATACTCTCTTTTTATTTAGAAAGAAGGTGATAAGTTGATAAATGTTTATGATAGTAAAGAAACTAATTTCAATCACAATGGATTAGTTGTGTTAAGTGATACTATTTCATCACCAATAACAGAAGAACTCAATGGATCATATGAAGTTGAACTTGAATATCCTTTTGATGCTAGAGGAAAATGGAAATATCTTTTAGAAGGAAATATCATAAAAGTTGATGGCCAATTGTTTCGTATATATCATAAATTTAAGAATTTGGCATCAATAAAACTAAATGCAAGGCATATTTTCTATGACTTATTAGATAACCTTCTTGAAGATGTAAGACCAACAGATTTAACTGGTTATGCAGCATTAGATTGGATTTTAAATCGTACTCAGTATACTCATACTTTTACAAGCATGGGGGATGTCGGAGGAACTAATACACGATATTTTATAAGAGTTAATCCTGTTGATGCAATTATGGGTAAAGACGGAATAATTAATACATGGGGTGGGGAATTAGTAAGAGATAATTTCACAATAAAGCTTTTACAAGCCAGAGGACTTGATAGAGGAGTTCTAATTGCTTATGGTAAGAATATTCAAGGCATAGAAGAAACTCTTGATATAGACGGTATATGTACTCGTTTAATGCCTATTGGAAAAAATGGTTTGTTATTATCTGAAAAATATATTGATAGCCCTTATATCAATAATTTTCCACATCCTAAAATTAGAGTAGTTGAATTTAGTGATTGTGAAGATGAAGCATCATTGAGAACTGCAGCTCAAAAGTATATGTTAGATAATAAAATAGACATACCTAAATTTAATTATAAAATTGATTTTATAGAGCTATCAAAAACGGAAGAATATAAGCATTACGCTGTACTTGAAACTGTTTATCTTGGTGATACAGTAACTATAAAACATAATAAATTAGGTATTAATCTTAAGGCTAAAGTTATTAAAACAATTAAAAATCCATTAACTAATAGGCTTGAAAAAATTGAATTAGGAAGTTTTAAAGCTAATATTGCAAATAGTATAAATACAAGTATTCAATCTGTAAAAAATGAGATTATACAAGTTAAAAGTGATTATCAAAAAGCAATAGATAATGCTACAGCATTAATAACAGGAAGTAAAGGCGGTAATGTAGTAATTAGACAGGATGAAAATAAACATCCTTATGAAATTCTTATAATGGATACTACTGATGTTAATACTGCTGGAAATGTATGGCGTTGGAATATGGGTGGGTTTGGACATAGTTCAACTGGAATTAATGGTCCTTATGATACTGCAATTACACAAGATGGCCACATAGTTGGTACATTTATTACTGCGCTGGTTATTGCAGGTGAACAAATTAAAACAGGTATCATTACAAGTATTGATGGTAAAGTTAGTATAGGAATTGATGATGGTTCAGGAGTTAATGTTATTGGAGGAGCACTTACATTAAAAAACGGTAATAATGAAGTTATTATTGATGGTCAACATAATATGCATAAGATTATTATAACTGGTTTTACAACAATAACATTAGCACCAGGAGAATATTCAAAATGGGCTACAATAAATCATAATTTAGGTTATGTACCAGCATTTTCAGCTTACGTATATAGTGACTTCAATAATGTTTATAGCCCAGTTCCGTATACTCCTTTAGGACAAAATCTAGGGACTGGTGAACTTGTACTTGGTGAGTCGGTTGAAGCCAGAATTTCATCTACTAAACTAGAATTCGTATATATGAGAAATAACACCTTTATAAATTCTACATTCACAGTAAATATAAAATATTTCATATACAAGGAGGTTGCATTCTAATGGTAATTATATATGATTTAACTAGTAAAGAACTAGTAAGAACTGAAGACAACACTATGGCTCCTGTGTTGCCAACTAATATGACTTTCGATGAAAAAAAAGAGTTTTACAAAGGACAAGGACAAGGCTTTATTGGAATTCCTTATGAAATGGGAAAATACATTTTAAATTTTAAATTATGTTTCGACACTAATAACAACTTTATAGGACTTGAACCTAAGGTAGCTTAATAAAGCTGCTTTTTATTTTTTAAAAAATAAGAAAGAAGGTATAAAAATGGATAAAGAGAACTTATTAAAATCTTTGGTTGCAGGAGCAGGAACAATTTTTACTTACTTATTCGGTGCTTGGGATACAGCATTAACGATGCTAATAAGTCTTATGATACTGGATTATATCACTGGACTTGTTAAAGCATATATTAATAAAGTTATATCATCTGATGTTGGACTTAAAGGAATTGCTAGAAAAAGTTTGATATTAATAGTATTAATCGTAGCTGTAATGCTAGATAGACTTATGAACACTGGTTCATGGCTATTTAGAACACTGGTTTGTTATTTTTATATTGCCAATGAAGGTATCAGTTTATTAGAAAATTGTGCTCAAATGGGGTTGCCTATTCCAGATAAATTAAAGGATGCATTAGTGCAACTTAAGGAAGGTAATAAAAAAGAAATAAATGATACTAATCAAGGAGCTTAATAGCTCCTTTTATTTTTAAATTCTAGGAGGAATATTTATGAAAGGGATAGATATATCAAGTTATCAACAAAATGTTGACTTTAATCAAGTTAAAAATAATGGTGTTGAAATTGTAATTTTAAAGGCTTCTGAAGGAAAGACTTGGCAAGATCCTACTTTTAAAGATAAATATAATAATGCTAAAGCTGCAGGGTTAAAAGTAGGAGCATATCACTTTTTAAGAGGTAATGCTCCACAAGATGAAGCAAGTAATTTCTTAAATATGATTGAAGGACTTAGCCTTGATTGTAAACTAATAATTGATGCTGAGGTTGATTTAGGAGGAATTGAAACTACTTCAAATCAGGTTAAAGCAGTTAAAGATATATTAGTTTCAAAAGGTTATGATGTAGCATTATATAGTGGAGAATATTTCTATAATACTAATTTGAATAATAGTGTTAAAGATATTCCTTTATGGGTTGCAAAATATAGTAATAATAAACCTAACGTATCTAGTTATATAGGTTGGCAATATTCTGATGTTGGAAATGTTCCAGGCATAAATGGATATGTTGATATAAATGAGTTTTTAGAAGGAATATTATTAACTAATAATTGCAGTAATGGTACATGCAATATCACAACTCCAACAAAAGAAACATGGGAATTCTATATTAGCGGTGATTTAGTGAAAAGACTTCAACATGAACTTAATATTCAATATGGATTTAAACTTGATGAAGATGGATATCTTGGTGATAAGTCTTTGAATGCTCTTGAAAGTGTTGCAATTAAGCATGATGCTAAAGGTAATATTACAAGAATAATTCAAGAAAGACTGCTGCAATTAGGTTATAAATTGCCTCGTTATGGAGCAGATAGTGACTTTGGTGATGAAACCGCAAATGCATTATATAAGTTTCAATTAGACAGAAAATTAATACCAGATATGGTTGCTGGAATAAATACATTTAAAGAATTGTTTAGAAAATAGAAATAAAAGGTAGTGCCATTCGGTACTACCTTTTTACTATACCTATCAAATATACCTTATTATTAGGTACAATCGGTACTATCAAATCATTGATTTTTCTTAGTTTTTAGTATGTCTATAGACGAGCCTAGCGAGGCGGTCACTTGTGAAAACAAATTGAGATTCCATGGAAGAATAAATAAATTACTGTAATCACCAATTCTACGTACTTCAATTTCTTCCTGAGTTAATTTTACTATTATAAAATCGTAAGCTCTTTTATGTTTATCTTCTAGAAAATAAATAATATCTCTAGCCTTTTCCATGCTTGTATAGTGTGTATAATCTATTTCAATTAGCAATGGTATTGAAATTTCATCTTCTCTTATTACCATAGCAGCATCAATTATATATTTCTTATTTTCACTTATATCTAATATCTTTTCCTTTTCAAACTTCAATATTTCAAAATCCAATAATTCCGTATATACATCTAATAATTTCAAATCATGAATTTTAAGCTTCTTATCTAAATAATAAATAGCTTCGCTTTTAGGATCCTTTCTATATCTCTTTAATAATTCTTCTCTATAAATAACTCTTAATCTTTTTCTAGCCTGGTCATAAGCTTCTTTATTCCCTTTAAAAAACACCTTAGAGCAAATTTTAGGTGTAATACTACCGTATGTCTCAACAAATTTAATTATCTCTTTATCACGTTTTGTAATCATAAAATCACCTCAAAATTATTATAGGACAATATTTTTTAAAAAATAAAAAAATACTTGAAAAACATAAATTAAGACTAATAATCTATTTTTAATAATTAATTATTAAAAAGGAGTGAATTATAAATATGTAAAAAGGTGTTTTTTAAAGTTGTTCTATAATATATTTGAGTAATTAAATAATAAAAAACTAAATTGCCGCAAGGGTAAAAATTTAACGCCCTTGCTGCAGAGCTTGGGCATTTTTTGCTTTAGTGAGCAGCAAGGGAGAAAAATTTAAAAATGTATGAAGATTTTAGAAGTAATTGTAATGAAGAAGTAATTATCAAAATAATTGGGAAAACATCTTTGGAATATCCTATGATAGACCAACAAAAATTAAGAGAAATATTATATCTTTCATTTCACAACTATAATGTATTACCAATTGAAAAATCTTTAGTGGCTAGTGATGTTGAGGATAGAATTATGATGTATCTAGCAGTAAAGAAGCTTGACGGTTTAAGTGCTAAAACACTTAAAAACTATAAATTAGAATTATTCAAACTATCTAATACAATAATTAAGCCAGTAAATCTTATCACTACCAATGACTTAAGATATTATCTAGCTATAAGAGGTAAAAATTTAAAAAGTACAAGCTTAAGTACTGTTATTAGTTATTTAAAAAGTTTCTTTGATTGGATGCATCAAGAGGAATTTATTGAAAGAGATCCTACACGCAAAATTAAGCAGCCAAAAAAAGAAAAAAGGCTTCGCCATGCATTAACTATAGATGAAATTGAAAGATTAAGAGATGCTTGTAATACTGTTCGCCAACGTGCTTTATTAGAAACACTATATGCAACAGCCTGCCGGCTAAGCGAAATAAAAGATTTAAACATTGATGATATTAACTTTTCTACTTTAACAACTAGAGTTATTGGAAAAGGTAATAAAGAAAGAATAGTTTATCTAAATGCTAAATCAAAATTATATTTACAAAAATATCTCAATACCAGAACTGATAAAAATTCAGCATTATTCGTTTCAACTAAGCATCCTTATGGGCGACTAGGTGTTAGAGCTATTGAAAGAGAAATTTCTAAAATAGGTGAGCAAGCAAAAATTCAAAAACAAATTTATCCTCATATTTTAAGGCATTCATTCGCAACACATGCTCTTGCTAGTGGCATGACATTAGACATTATACAAAGGATACTTGGTCACTCAGATCCTGCCACAACTCAAATTTATAGTGCTCTTAATGATACCGCAGTACAACAAGAGTATAAAAAACTTAATTTTTAATTTTATAGCACCTCTTTTGTGAGGTGCCTTTTTCTTTTTAAATCAATTCAAATGGATTTAAACCAATTTAAATTATATACCTAGTCAATTCTCTTAAGGGCGTTGTTTTTTATATTTGTTGTATGTTTGTACCTTTTAAAAAATAAGCGCTCTAAAACCGTTTAAACGTTTTTTAAGCGCTCTTATTTTATATACTAAATTCTAATTTAGCGAAATTCAAATAATCTTATTAAGTTCTTAATAATTTCTTATTAATTTATTGACAAATTATAGCAAGTTGCATATAATGTTATTAAGA